>JADZFZ010000398.1 GCA_020854145.1 Deltaproteobacteria bacterium
CCGCAGCACGAGCCCGTTGGCGACCGCGCCGAGCAACGGGAAGAACGGGATGAGCGCGAGGATCGGGAAGTTGCTGGGCGTCCCGAGCGCGGAGAGGAGCTCGTTCATCTCGGCATCTCGCTCAGTGCTTGAGCTCGTTCGCGCGGTCCGTGAGCACGGTCTTGCGCAGACGGTAGAGGCTCAGCACGATGGCCAAGCCGACGGCGGCCTCGGCGGCGGCGACCGCGATCACGAAGAACGCGAACACCTGGCCGGTGTGATCGTTGGGGTGCCAACGATTGAACGCGACGAGCGTGACGTTGGCGGCGTTGAGCATCAGCTCGATGCTCATCAGGTTGACGAGCACGTTGCGTCGCGTGAGGAACCCGATCGCTCCGATCACGAAGAGCACGCCCGCGAGCGCGAGGTAGTGGCCGAGCCCGATGCTCATCCGTGCCCTCCCCCTGCGTGCCCGGCCGCACCATGGCCCGTGGCGTGGGACGCGCCCCGTCCCGCTCCGCCGTCGGGCGAGCCGGGAGACTCCGCGCCCTTCTTCTCGGAAGCTCCGTGACGACCGCGCGCGACCGCGATGGCACCCACGATCGCCACGAGCAAGAGCGCCGACGACAGCTCGAACGGCACGAGCGCCGGCCCGAAGAGCCCCGTCGCCAGCCCTTCGATCGAGCCGAACTGCGTGCAACCGACCTCGCTCGGCGCACAGCGCACGATCTCCGGCGCAGCCGCGCCGACGCGCCAGAGCACGGGCACGAGCACCACGCCCGTCGACGCGACGAGCAGCGCCGCGAGCGTGCGCGACACGACCGACGCCGATTCGCGCGGCGGCGACGCCGACGGGCCGATCAGCATGATGACGAAGACGAAGAGCACGACGACCGCGCCCGCGTACACGAGCAGCTGCACCACCGCGAGCATCTCCGCCGCGAGCGTCAGATAGAGCCCGGCCAGGCTGATGATGTGCGCGAGCAGCGCCACGGCCGCGCGGATCGCGCTGCGGGACGCGACCGTCGCGATCGCCGACAGCAACGCGAGCGACGCGCACGCCCAGAACAGCACCACCTCTTCGGTCACGACGCGCCTCCGCGTTGCGTCCCGCTCTCGCCCCGCGGAAGGACCAGTCGACCCGGCGGCACGACGTCGCTCGACGCGCCGAGCACGGGCAGCGCGCGACCGGTGCCGAGGCCCGCCGTGAGCCCCGGGGCCTTGCTCCTCTTCACGTACGCGCGGAGCTCCTCCGGGAACTTCTTGACGAAGCCGAGCATCGCCATGGTCGCGCCGTCCGCGAGCGCGCAGATCGTCGTGCCCATGATCTCGTTGGACACGTCGACGAGCAGCTCGAGCTCGTTCGGCCGCGCCCGCTCCTCGACCATCGCCGTCAGGATCCGCTCGATCCAGGCGGTGCCCTCGCGACACGGCGTGCACTGGCCGCACGACTCGTGGTGGAAGAAGCGCATCAGGTTGCGCGCCGCCTCGACCATGTCGACGGTGTCGTCCATCACGATCGCGCAGCAGGTCCCCAGCATCGTGCCGAGCGCGCGCATCGTGTCGACGCCGAGGGGCACGTCGATCTCGCTCTTGCCGTGCCACTTGTGGAGCGGGTGCTTCTCGTCGGGCGCGTGGACCAGGAAGTCGGGCCGCAGGATCGGCGTCGAAGCGCCGCCCGGGATGACGCCCTTGAGCGTGCGCCCGTTCTCCGCGCCGCGGATGCCGCCGCCGAGCCCGTAGATCAGGTCGCGCAGCGTGATGCCGACGGGCGCTTCGTAGAGGCCGGGCTTCTTGACGTGGCCGCTGACGCCGTAGATGCGCGAGCCGCCGTCGTTCGGCAGCTGACCGAGCGCCGCCCACTTCGCGCCGCCCATCTTCACGATGTCGGGCACGGACGCGATCGTCTCGACGTTGTTGACCGCCGTCGGCGCGCCGAACGCGCCTTCGACCGCGGGGAACGGAGGCTTGAGGCGGGGCTCGCCGCGCTTGCCTTCGAGGCTGTTGAGGAGCGCCGTCTCTTCGCCGCAGATGTACGCGCCCGCTCCGCGGTGCACGTAGATCTCGATCGGGAAGTCCCTCCCGAACGGCTTGGCGCCGAGGTACCCCTTCTCGCGCGCTTCGGCGATGGCGCGCTCGAGGCGGCGGATCGAGAGCGCCAGCTCTCCGCGCACGTAGACGTACCCGACGTGCGCTCCGATCGCCCAGCAGGAGATGATGCAGCCCTCGACCAGCCGGTGCGGGTCGAGCTCCATGATCGATCGGTCCTTGAACGTGCCCGGCTCGCCTTCGTCCGCGTTGACGACGAGGTACACGGGCTTGCCCGCGACCGGCTTGACGAAGCTCCACTTCACGCCGGCGGGGAAACCCGCGCCGCCGCGTCCGCGCACGTTCGCGGCCTTCACCTCGTCGATGAGCTTGGCGGGCTCCATCTCCGTCAGCGCGCGACGCGCCGTGACGTAGGCGCCCGCCTTCTCGGCGACCTCGATCGTGTAGCTCCGTTCGAGCTTCCACCGATCGGTCAGCACGATCATCGGAGGATCGGGCAACGTGTCGGAGCGATAAGGCCCCCCTAAGGGGGGCGCGGGGGGGTGAGCCCCAGGGGGCTCGTCGGGCTCCACGATCACGCTCATCGCGTGCCTCCGCCCTGAGGACCGAACTGCCATCCGCCGGGATCGCCGATCGGCAGGTCGCGCGCTCGGTCCTTGGCGGCCTCGACGATCTCCACGGCTTTCTCGGGCGTGAGCGCGAGGTGGTACTCGTCGTTCAGCTGCATCATCGGCCCGTAGCCGCAGGCCGCGAGACACTCGGCCTTGAGCAGCGTGACCTTGCCGTCCTTCGACGTCTCGCCCGCGTGACACCCGAGCTTCTTCTCGAGCGCCTGCTGCACGGCCTTCGCGCCCATCAGCTCGCACGAGAGCGTGCGGCAGATCCACACGACGTTCGGCGCGACCTTCTTCTGCTGGAACATCGTGTAGAAGGTCACGACGCCCTGCACCTGCGCGGTCGAGAGCGCGAGCTTCTCGGCGACCCACGCGACGGCCGCTTCCTCGATGTGCCCCGTCTGCTCCTGGCAGAGCTGCAGCGCGGGCAGACACGCCGCGCGCTTCTCGGGGTAGCGGGCGATGATCTGGTCGAGCAGCTTCTCGCGCTCGGGAGAGAGGGTGAAGGTCATCGGAAGACGTCCCTCGCCGCGAGCATCGAATTGACGCGAAAGCGCCAAAATCCAGGGCGAGAGCGGGTCGGACGCTAGTGGGCACCCCCGGGAGTGTCAAGCGCGCGTTTGAGGCTTCCGGCGCAGTCGATTGGTGGGCGCGTCGGACCGGCGCGGGGTGCGCGGAGCACGGATGCGTCTCGACTCTAGACGTCGCGCGGTGGTGCGACTAGGCTCGCGAGCCCGACGGGACCGCCCGACCTCGTGCCCACGTGGGGACATCGTGCGGGCGACGCCATTCCCAACTGGAAGGCCTCATGACGATCTACTGCCCGAACTGCGGAGCACCGAACACCGACCAGGCGACCAAGTGCGTCCGCTGTGGAACCGAGCTGAAGGCGGCCGCGGCAGGCCCGAAACCGGGCGCGCAGCCCAAGTTCAAGGGGACGATGATGATGTCGGGCCTCGCGGCGACACCGCCCCAACCGGGCGGGCCGCCGGCTCCAGGCGGGCCGCCGCCGCCTGCGGGCGGGCCGCCGCCGGGAGCGCCGCCGGGTCCACCCGCGGGTGGACGTCAGGACCTCGCGTTCCAAGCCACGATGTTGGGACCGATGGGTCCACCTCCTGGAGGAGGGCCTCCACCGATGGGTGGACCCCCCGTCGGTGGACCGCCGCCCCCTGGATTCGGCGGGCCGCCTCCGGGTGGGCCGCCTCCGGGATTCGGCGGGCCGCCTCCGGGTGGACCGCCTCCGGGATTCGGACCGCCTCCGGGCGGACCGATGGGCGGACCGCCTCCGGGTGGCCCGATGGGGCCGCCTCCAGGTCCCGCGCCTGCACCCACGGTGGCCATGCCGAGCCCGCTGATGGGTGGGCCGATGGGCCCTCCGGGTGGACCGATGGGCCCGCCGGGCATGGGTGGACC
>JADZFZ010000399.1 GCA_020854145.1 Deltaproteobacteria bacterium
GTGCCGTAATGGGAGTCGAAGGTCGCCGAGTAATGGAGCGCTCGGCGGCCGGGCACGGCCGACGGGGTCACGCGTACCTCCACCGACGCAGCATTCTGGTCGACGTCCCACGTGTTGGGACGGACGCCGGAGCAACCGAGGACGGTGACCTGCAGCGAGCTGTCCGCGGTGTAGCCGAGGCCATCGAAGCGCAGGACCGCACCGTCGACGAGGTCCTCGTGGTCGAGCCCGCCCAGGATGCTGATCTGGTTCATGACCCCCCAGCTCTCGTAGCCGGAGTAGACGCTCACCACCGCCACCCCTTCCGGCGCCTGCGCGGAGACGAGCACGATGTCGTCCTGATATCGGACCTGGCCGAGCTCCCCCGATTGGTGGGCGTCGAACACGTCGATTCGATTCTCCCAGACGTACTCGGCCGGCGGCGTCCATCGTCCCGATTGACCCGCTACATCCACCGAGTCCACGTAGCCGTCTTGGTAGGTGCCGTCGTCCCACTCCTGCCACTTGAAGCTGCAGCCCGAAGCCGACACGGCCCCACAAATCGCCAACACGACGCCGAGGTTTCGCATCTCGTGCCTCCCTGTCCCCACGCGGTTCCGCTTTCGCCCAGGCCGCGTCGCTCGCAACGGTCGGGCCGAGCGGCCTGGTTGGGGGCTCGCGAATCGTGCGCACGCTCGTGTGCACCGGACTTCACGAAACTGTGCAGGTTCGCGCACGGTGCGAAGTCGCGAACGCGGCAATCGTGGTACGCAGTGCGCGATGTTGCCTTCCGAGCACGCGCTCGCGCTCCACTCGGCCCATCCTCCGATCGACCTTCACGCCGATCCGCTGCTGTGGGCGCGTTGGCTCGGGTACGACCTCAACACGAGGCACGAAGCGCCCTTGCCGCGCGCTGCGCTCGGGGGCCACGTCGACGTCCCGCGCATGATGGAAGCGCGCATGGGTGGTCAGTTCTTCGGGCTCGTGTCGCTGCCTTATCTGCAGGGAGACCTCGAGCGCGTCTGTCACGAGCAGATCGACATCCTCGAGCGCGCGTGCGGTCGGAGCGAAGGCAAGCTGCGCATGGCGCGCTCCGCGACCGACGTCGAGAAAGCCCGTGAGGACGGCGCGATCGCTGCGCTCATGGGGATCGAAGGCGCGCACACGCTCGGTGGGCGCGTCGAATCGCTCGACCGATTCGCCGCTCGCGGAGTCCGCTACCTGGGATTGCTCCATTTCTCGGCGAACGAGTGTGGCCGTCCGGCCTATGGCTGGGGTCGCGACGACGACAAAGGGCTCACCGAGCTCGGTCGCAAGGTCGTCGAGCGCTGCCAGGAGCTCGGCGTCATCGTGGACCTCGCGCACATCAACAAGCGCGGCTTCCTCGAAGCGTGCGCCATGCTCCGGAAGCCGCCGCTCGTCTCGCACACGGGGGTCTCGGGCGTCACGCCGATGTGGCGCAACATCGACGACGAGCAGATTCGCGCAGTCGCCGATCTGGGCGGCTGCGTGGGCATCATCTTCGTGCCGCAGTTCGTCGGCGGCCCGGGGATCGAGGCCGTCGCATCGCACCTCGAGCACGTAGTGCGCGTCGCCGGGGAGGACTCCGTCGCGCTCGGCAGCGACTGGGACGGGTTCGTCGTTCCCTCGCGTGGTCTCGAGGACTGCGCGAAGCTGCCGGCATTGACGGAGGCGCTGATTCGCCGCGGGATGACCGACGCTCGGCTCGGCAAGCTGCTCAGGGGCAATGCGCTTCGCGTGCTGCGCGAATGGTCCCCGTGAGCGGCTCGATCAGGGGAATCGGCCCTGCAGCCCGATCGATCCGCCGATGGCGGTATCGAGGTAGCGCAGGAAGAAGAGCTGCGGATCGATCTGGATGAAGATCCCCAGGTACCGGATGACGTCGAACTGGAATCCGAACTGGCCGCGGACGCCGAAATCGAAGCTGCCGTAATCGCCGGCCATGGCGTTGTCGGTCGAGCCGAGATCCATCATCAACGCGAAGCCCAGGTAGAACTTCACGAGGTCCGTCGGGTTCGTGTACGAGCGGAGGCCGAGGCCGAGGTTGAGGACGTTGGCGTCGGTGAACTCGTCGGAGGTCAGGCCGATGCGCATCAGCAAGAAGAGCTCGAGCGTATCGGTGATGCCGAACTCGAGACCGATGTCGAGCGCCGGCTCGCCGAGCTCCGTGCAGAACGCCTCGTCGGTCTCGCCTTCCGGATCCGCCTGGCACTGCGCGGAGTCGTCGCCGCCGTACTCCATGCGAAACCGATAGGGCAACCCGAAGGCGATGCGGACTCCCACCTGGTACTTGTGGTCGCGCCGCCGCCGCTCCTCTTCCTCGGCACGGCGTCGGGCCGCCTCTCGCTCCTGCTCGGTTTGTCCCTGCTCGCGCTCGAGCTCCTCCTGCGTGGTGTCGATGACGCGCGACTGCGACGTCCTGACGCCGTCCGAGCCGTCGGTGCCGCCGGGTTGCGTCGCCGCACCCGCCGGCTGAGCACCACCTGCCGGTTGTGCCGGCGTGGTGGCGGGAGCCGTCTGGGCCGATGCCCACGACGTGGAGAAGGTGGCTGCAGCAACGAGACCGATGGAAAGAACGCGAAGGGAACGAGGCATGTGCGGGCCCCCAGCTGGAAGTGACGTGACCGATCGGCGCGACCGTAACACGGGCCAGATCGCGCCCGCCAATCTGGTCGGCTACGCTCCGCCACGCATGGGCTCCCGGGTCGTCAGGCGCCAATCGATCGTGCACGCCGCGACGCTCGCGACGGGCGTCCTGCTCGCGTTGCTCGCACCTCGTGGTGCCCATGCGATCGGCGCGCGCACACAGCTCGACTGGCGCACGTTGCTCTACGACGGAGGCAACGCGCAGCCGCGTCCGAGCGCGCCGCGACGCATCGCGTGGGAGCTGCGTAAGCGGACCAACATCGAGCCTCGCCTCGACCCGACCGCCGCCCGCGCCGACGATCCGTCCATCTTCGCGACGCCGTTTCTCTACTGGGCGGGCGACCGCGCGTTCCCGCCCCTGTCGGAAGCCGAGGTCGTCGCCCTGCGGCGGTTCGTGCTCCTCGGCGGCACGATCCTCGTCGACGACGCGCGCCCCGCGACTCGAGGTCCGTCGGGGGCACCTCCGGCGCCTGCGACCGCGGACGACGGCGCCTTCACGCGGAGCGTGCGGCGCGATCTCGCGCGCATCCTGCCGAGCTCGAGCGTCGAGACGTTGCCGCCCGAGCACGTCTTGCACCGGGCGTATTACCTGCTCGACCGGCCGGTGGGCCGCGTGATGGGGCCGGCCACGCTCGAGACCGTCTCGCACGATGGCCGCGCAGCGGTGATCCTCTCGTCTCACGATCTCGGCGGCGCTTGGGCGCGCGACGGGTTCGGCAACTGGGAGCACGAGGTCGAGCCGGGCGGCGACACCCAGCGGGAGACCGCAATTCGTCTCGGAGTCAATCTCGCCATGTACGTGCTCTGCCAGGACTACAAGGACGACCAGGTCCACGCGCCGTTCATCATGCGGCGGCGCGGCGCCCGCACGCGGCGGCTGCCGTGAGAGGACGCAATCTCGGCGTGCTCATCAGCGGGCGCGGCTCCAACATGCTCGCCCTCCACGACGCGATCGCCGACCGTCGACTCCGCGCGCGAATGGCCGTCGTCGTGTCGAACAAGGCGTCCGCTCCGGGGCTCGCGCTCGCGGCCGCACGCGGTATTCCGACGGCGGTGGTCGAATCGCGAAAAGGTCAATCGCGCGACGAGCACGACGCGAGGGTCGGCGCGGTTCTCGAAGAGGCGGGAATCGACCTCGTCTGTCTCGCCGGGTACATGCGGATCGTCGGCGCCTCGTTCGTGCGTCGATTCCAGGGACGAATCCTCAACATCCACCCGTCGCTGCTCCCGTCGTTCCCCGGGTTGGACGCGCAGAAGGCGGCGCTCGAGCACGGCGTGCGCGTGACCGGCTGCACGGTGCACCTGGTCGACGAGGAGGTCGACCACGGCCCGATCGTTCTGCAGTCGGCCGTGGAGGTGGGTGCCGACGACGACGTCGAATCGCTCTCGTCGCGAATCCTCGAGCGGGAGCACGACCTCTATTGGCGGGCGGTCGCGCTCGTTCTCGACGGGCGCGTGCGCGTCGAGGGGCGTCGCGCGCGGATCGTGCCGACAACTGCCTGATCGGACGAGCCTCATTCTCCGTCGGAGGCTGAGGCGGCGAGGGAGACGAGTCGCGAATGTCGTCCGGTTGGGAGCTCGAGCTCGGCGTTCCGGGCGGTGCCGTCTCGGCGGGCGTCGTCGTGGTGCTGGCTGCCGGGCTGATCGTGCTCGGCTGGCGAGAGACGGCCCGAGGAATGGGCAAGGCGCGGCGCTCGGCGTTGCTCGCGGGCCGAGTCGCGTCGGCCATCGCCTTCGTCCTGCTCGTGTCGCAGCCGGCGTGCGTGGTGGACCTCGTGCGTGCCATCCCCGGTCGCTTCGTGCTCGCCGTCGACGGATCGCGGAGCATGGGGATCCGCGCGTCGGGAGACTCGTCGCGCGCGGACGAGGCGCGCCGCGTCGCCGAGCGCATCGCCGGCTCTCCCGTGCGCAGGAAGCTCGCGTCCGCCGTGCTCGTCGGCCACGAGGTCGTGCCGTCGAAGCTGTCCGATCTCGCAGCCCGAGCGCACGCGAAGCTCGACGGCACACGACTCGGAGCGGCGATTCGCGACATCGGCCAACGCAGCCGCTCGAGCGGCGACGTGGGCGCGCTCCTGCTCGTGAGCGATGGCGCGGAGCTCGACGGCTGGCTGCGCCGAGGGGTCGACGAACGTGCGAGGAACGAGCTCCGGGCCCTCGGAGCAAGGGTGCACACCGTCGCGGTCGGCGGTGGTGCGCCAATCCACGATCTCGCCGTGGTCTCGGTGCGCGGTGACCGCGTCGGCTATCTGCGTACCGAGGCACGCGTCGAGGTGACGGTGCGCGCGACGGGCGGGCTCGGTGGCGAGGTGCCCGTCGTGCTCCGACAGGGCGAGAACGTCCTTCGCGAGCAGAGAGTCCAGCTGCCGGATGGCGGCGAAGCGACGACCACGATTCCCTTCGTGCCTGCTCGCCTCGGTCGAATGGCATTGACCGTGTCGGTCCCGCACCGGCCCGAGGACGTGGTCCCGGAGAACGACTCTCGGTCGTTCGTCGTGGAGGTCGAGCGCGACCGTCTGCGCGTGTTGCTGGTATGTGGTCGGCCGAGCTGGGACCAACGCGCTCTGCGCGGGCTCCTCGAGCGCGATCCGGCGGTGGACCTCGTGTCCTTCTTCATCCTGCGTGGTCACGCCGATCTCACGATGAGCAGCCAGGACGAGCTCGCGCTCATCCCGTTTCCCGTGGACGAGCTCTTCGAAGAGCACCTCGACTCGTTCGACGTCGTGTTCCTGCAGGACTTCGATTACGGCCCATACGGGATGGCGCCCTACCTGCCGCGAATGCGCGATTACGTCCTGCGCGGCGGTTCGCTCGTGATGGTGGGCGGCGAACGCTCCTTCACGAGCGGCGGCTATCACGGCAGCCCGCTCGCCGACGTGCTCGCCGTTCGGCTCGTGCCCGACGGTCCCGAGAGCGAGATCCTCGATCCGGAGCCGTTCGTGGCATTGCCCTCGCCGCGGGCGCTCCGCCACCCGCTGCTCGCGCTGGCGGCCGATCCCGCCTCCGTGCGCGCCGCGTGGGCGCGGCTGGCGCCGGTAGACGGCGTCAACGTCGTCGAATCGCTCGCCGAGGATGCGCTCGGGCTCGTGCTGCACCCGTCGCGGAGATTGCCCGACGGCGGCCCCCATCCGCTCGTCGCGATTCGCGAGGTGGGCAGGGGGCGATCGGTCGCGGTGACCTCCGACGCCACCTATCGGTGGGGTATGACCACGGCCGGAGCGACCGGAGACGCGTCGGCCTACGATCGATTCTGGGGTCAGGTTCTCCGATGGACGTCGCGCGATCCCGAGCTCGAGCCGGCGCAGGTGACGACCGACCGCGAGCGCTACGGCTTCGGCGCCGACGTCCGTGCGCACGGCGTGCTCAGACAACGCGACTTCGAGCCCCACCGCGACGCCCCGGTCGTCGTGTCGATGAGCGACACGAGCGGGCGCCGCCTCGTCACGCGCACCGTCCGCACGTCCGCAGAGGGGGCCTTCGAGGCCGTCGTCCGCGCCCCCGAGCAATCGGGGGCCTACGTCGTTCGCGCCGAGTCGGGTGACCTCTTCGCGGAGGAGGTGCTGGTCGTCGAGGCCGGGGGCGAGGAGCTCGCCGACGTGCGCGCGCGGCCCGATCTCTTGCGAGCGATTGCGGAAGCCACCGGCGGCACCTTCGCCACGAGCGCCGGCGCCCTCGATCTGGACGCCCTGACGGCGTCACGCACGCGCGTAGCAGGCCGCGAGCGCCACCGCCCCTTCTCGGGCCCGTGGGGATTGTTGTTGTGCGTCGTCACGTTCGGCGGCGAATGGATCCTCCGCCGCCGTTGGGGCTTCCGGTGAATTCCCGCGCAACCATCGACGCGCGTCCCCTCTCCCCGCACCGCGGGGAGAGGCAGGGTGAGGGGCCGAGAAATGGCCCTATCGGCAATCGCGGTCGTGCCGCGCGTAGGCGAGCGACTCGACCACCTGGTGCACGTCGCCGCGCCGCCGGACGAGCCCGTCTTCGGTCACGAAATCGGGGGCGCCGTCGCCGTCGGTGTCCACCGACGCGACCGGGACGTGATATCCGGGGTCCGTCACGTCGGTTCGAAGCGCGAGGCCGGTCTCCTCGACCTCGAAGAGGGCCCACAATCGCCCGCGCCATTGGTCGCAATCGCCGAGGGCGACTCGGTGGGTCACCGATACCCACTGGGTCGTGCCGTCGGACCACAGCGTGACCGTGGGACGCGCGGCGCCGTGCTCGTCCCAGGGTCGATCGGGCGCCGCCCGCGTGGCGGTCGTGTACTCGCGCTGCAATGCGCGCCAAGAGGGCAACAATCGGAACGACTCGAGCGCGTGCGCGGCGACGGGCGGGGGAGGCGGGATGGGAACGAACAATGTCGGGAACGGCAGGGCGGCCAATCGGCCCCAATGCGCGCCGGAGCAGGCGCTCGAGCTCGATTCCACCCTCCCGACGAGCATCGCGCCGTCGGCACCGAGGTCCCAGGCCGCCGCGGCGATTCGCGCCGCGATGGCCGCGGGCTCGCCCGATTCACGCTCCCAGATTCTCTCGGTGCTCGGGTGGACGTCGGCACGACGCATCACGGCGAGCTCGGCGATTCGCCCGGAGCAGACATCGGCGCGTGCGCCGAAGAGACGCACGTCGCTACCACCGAGCGCCGCGAGCTCGGGCGGCAACGCGCCCGGGACCGCGGCCTTGCGGGTCACGGCGATCGGGCCGCGCTCGACCAGGCTCGCGTCTCCGGTGGACCACGACGGCTCGACCGTGCGCGAGACGACGAGCCAGGTGGCGTCGCCGTGGTGGACCGCGAGCATGAAGGTACCCGGCGAGAGATCCGTGGCAGGCCGCGCGGGATTGCCGAGACGGCTCTGCA
>JADZFZ010000400.1 GCA_020854145.1 Deltaproteobacteria bacterium
ACCTCGGGCGACTCGAGGACCGCACCTCCGACCAGCACGAGGCGCAGACGCACGCGGGTCACTCCTTCTCCGAGATCGGGCGGATCGAAGGTGCCGTGCACGTTGCCGTCTGCGGACGTCTCCACCGCGTCGAGGCGCAACGGAGGCCGAGCGCTGCCGACGCCGACCACGAAGACCTGGTCGCTCGCGAGGCGCCACCCGGGGCTCGGCTCGCTCGGCCACACGAGGCGACCGTCGAGGCGCAACGGCCGAACGCCCGGCACGTCGATCCGCGCCTCCACCTGGGGGCAGACCCCTTCGTCGGTCGTGATGCGCAGCCGGTCGATCGTCGTGTCCGCCGTCAACAGCCCGAGGTCGGGCCGCGGTGACTCGGCGTACGGAGCGCCGAAGTACTCTTCGTGATCGACGTCGTCGAGATCCACGCGCTCCGCCCCCAAGCCCTCGCCCATCAGCGACGCGACCGACACCGCGCCGTCGCTCGATCCGTTGAGCTCGCCGCGCGTCGTGTCGGCCGGACGCGCGACGATCCATTCGAGCACCGTCGCACCCAGCGCGATCTCCGTGGCGTCGCTCAGGCTCGAGACGCGCTTGGCCGTCGTTCCGTAGAAGAACGAGTACACCTCGCGCGGCGAGAGCGCGTCCGCGACGTCGAGGGACGTCGTGTTGTCGCTGTAGAGCTCGAGCCCGCGGCCGAGGTCGAGCGTGTCCTCGAGCCCCTGCTGCGCGGCGGTCGTCGCGAGCACCTGATCGAGGGCGAGGCCGTGGGGATCGTCGGGGTACAGGCGCGCCCATCTCAGATCGCGCGTGCCCGGGCTGTCGACCTGCAGCGCAGTCACCGCCCCGCGCATCCACTGCCACCCGGCGTCGGCTGCAGCCTGGGTGGCCAGCGCGCCGAACAGGCTCTGCACCTTGGACGCGACGAACGCCTCGTTGACGCGATACGGAGGAGCGGCGGCCAGCGCCATCCGCAGGCTGACGAGCGGGCTGCCCAGGTGAGGCGTTCCCCACGTGACGACGCGCCGCACGCGACGCGCGATCTCGGGATCCACGAGCTGCAGCCCCGCACGCGCGACGAGGCCACCCATCGAGTGAGCGACGACGTACACGTTGTCGGGCATCGCGCCCGGGCCAGGGTCCACGAGCTCGCTCTGCAGCAGCCGCGCGAAGGACTCGTCGAGGCGCTCGCGGAAGGCTCCTGGCTCCGAGAAGATCGGCCGGAAGGTGGGGTAGATCAGCTCGTAGAACGCCGTGCAGCGTGCGGCGCTCGGGTCGGCTGCCAGCCACGCGCCGTAGAGGTGGCTCCAGACGTCGCGCTTGTACACGAAGCGCCACGGGCCGGGAGCCGACTCGAGGCGGGGATCACCCGTCCGCTCCTCTTCGTTGTGGCCGTGCACGAGGATCACGACGTTGCGCGAGCAACGCTCGAGCTCGCGCGCCTCGAGGTCGCCCCCGAAGCCCGTCACCGGGACGCGGCGGGCGTCGGCCTCGTCGTCGAGGGTCGGGATCATCCGCACGAGCGCAGGGGCGACGGCCCAGTTGACGTGGCCTTGGAAGGTCGTGGCGACGTACGCGATCCGGTTCGGAGCGAAGCTGCCGTCGGGCGCCGCGCCGCCCGCGCGCGGGGTGGGCGCGGAACGTTGCGTCCACGCCGACTCCACCGAATCGGGGAACAGGTAGTCGACGACGACGACATCCCCATCGGCGCCGATGTGGACGGGCAGGTACACGACGTCGCCGTCGATCGGCTCACCGTTGCGATACACGTCGGCGACACGGGCGACGACGAGCGTGTCCGGGTCGAGCCCCCGAACCTCGCGCTCGGGGATCCGCAGCGTCGGTACGACGCGCGCCGCCGCGATGCCCCGGCCGTGCGGGTCGAACGGCTCGAACGTGACGGTTCGGGTGCTGCCGGTCGACTCGTAGCCGCGCTCGCTCGCGGGCAGCGAGGTGCTCTCGCGTCCGAGCGTGAGCGTGGTGAGCGGCTCGTCGCCCTCGGCGCCGAATGCGGGCCACTCGACCGAAGTCCCGTCGCTCAACGAGAGCTCGCCCGCGACATCGGGCTCGACGTCGACGGGCCCGCTCGATTCCGGTGTGGTGTCACCCGGGACGACGGGTCGCGTCTCGTAGCCCGGCGTCGCCGAGTCCGCGCCCGCATCGGCGCCGCCGTCGGACGCGTCGGGGGAGCGCTCGTCGGAGATCCCCCCGTCGTCCGAAGGCGCGCCGTCGTCGCCGCACGCCGCGATGAGCCACACCAGCAGCGGCAGGGTGGAAACCCGCGAGGTCGAGAGCGAGCTGAAGTGCGACATGCGCGGTCGTTCGTGCATCGGCCACGCCCGCGCGCGGATTCCGCGGCTTCGCATCGCCCGCTTCGCGATGGGTGCAAGTCGCGCACGTTCGCAGGCTGGCAGCGCGCAAGACGTTCGCGGGGATCGCGTGCGACCGGGCCTCGGCCACGTCGCCGTCGCCGATCACGTCCTCGCGCCGACCGCCTCGTCCGTGCTCGCGTCGCGCCGCGGACCCGCCGTCTTCGCATGCCGCGACGGCGGGAGCGTCTCGCGCATGCGCACGGCCACGACGACGCCGGACGCGAAGGTCAGCGCCGCCACGATCCACATCGCCGCGGAGAGGCCGAGCGCGTCCGCGGTGATGCCTGCGAGCAGCGCCCCGATCGCGTAGCCGAGGTCGCGCCAGAGCCGGTAGACGCCGACCGACGAGGCGCGCCACGCGGGGTGCGCCACGTCGCCGATCGCCGCGAGGAGCGTGGGGTAGACCATCGCCGTGCCGATCCCGAGCAGCGCCGCGCCGACGGCGAATCCCGCGAAGCGCGTCGAGAGCACGACCGCGCCGATGCCGAACGCTTGGACCCACATGCCCGCGGCGATGAGCCACTTGCGGCCGATGCGATCGGACAACGCACCCGTGAAGAGCTGAGCAACTCCCCACGTCGCGGGATAGATCGCCGCGAGCCAACCGATCTGCTCGAGCCGCATCCGCGCCGCGACGAAGAAGAGCGGGAAGAGTCCCCAGGCCATCCCGTCGTTCAGGTTGTTGACCAGACCGGCCTGCGTGACGCTCGAGAGGTTCCGATCGAGGAGCGTCGTCCTCCAGAACACGTCGCGCTGCGAAGGAAGGCCCTCGCGCGGTAGCTCGCCCGCGAGCTGCGACTCCAGCCCGACGTGGTGCTTCGTCTCGCGCACTACCAGCACCGAGAGCACGAGCCCGAGCGCGACGAAGGCGACGCCCAGATAGAACGGCTCCGGTCGGAGACCGACGCGCGACGCGATCCAACCCGTCGCGAGCGCGCTGCCCGCGACCGCGAAGTACCCGGCGAACTCGTTGAGCCCCATCGCGAGCCCTCGCTTCTGCGGCCCCGCGAGGTCGATCTTCATGATCACGGTCGTCGACCACGTGAGGCCCTGGCTCACACCGAGGAGCGCGTTCGCGAAGAGCACCCAGCTCCAGGTCGGCGCCCACATCAGGAGGAAGGGCACGGGCGCCGCGACGAGCCATCCCGCGACGAGCACTTGCTTGCGGCCGAAGCGATCCGAGAGCCGCCCCGCGAGGTAGTTCGTCAACGCCTTCGTGACGCCGAAGACCACGATGAACGAGAGCACCGCGGTCCGCGCCGCGAGGTGGAAATCGGCCTCCGCGATCGACGGCAGGATCGTGCGCTCCATCCCGACCATCGCGCCCACGAACGCGTTGACCACGACGAGCAGCGAGAACTGCGCGAGGTTCTCGCGTAACCCCAGGCGCACGTCGCGCGTCCGCGTCACGGCTCACCTCGGTGCGCGCGCAGGCGTCGCTCCCCTCGGAACGGCCGGAAGATCATCCGGATCCTTCCGTCCGAGCCAGGGGGAGCCCGCGCGCGCTCCACTCGCGCACGCCGTCCTCGAGCCGGTACGCGCGACGACCCGAGCGGCGCAGCATCTTCACCGCCTCGACCGCCAGGACGCAGTACGGCCCGCGGCAATACGCGATGACGTCCTTGCGCTTGGGGAACGTGGCGAGCCGCGCCCGGAGCTCGGCGAGCGGGATCGAGACCGCCCCCGGTAGGTGCCCCGCCGCGAACTCCTCGCGCGGCCGCACGTCCACGACGACCGCGGTGCCTTCGCGCACGCGACGACGCAGCTCTTCCGGAGCGATGGCCTCTTCGTCGCCGTCGTGGAGGAATCGGCGCGCCGCGCTCTCGACCTCGGCGAGATGCGAGCGCGCCACGGAGCGAAGCGCACCGAACAGACCCGCGACTTCGTCCGACGCGAGCCGGTAGGTCACGAAGAGCCCCTGCTTCTCGCGTGCGACGAGCCCCGCGCGCCAGAGCGTCTGCAGGTGCTGCGAGGCGTTGGCGACGCTCTGCGCCGACAGGGTCGCGAGCTCGTCGACCGTGCGCGGCGCTTGCGAGAGCAGGTCCAGGAGCTCGAGCCGCGCCGGATGGGCCAGCGCTTTACCGACGCGGGCGAACGCTCCGTAGAAGGTCGTCTTGTGCTCACGAGATGCCATTCAATGAATCAATTGAATACATGAGCATGGCCCCCCGCGCAAGCCGGCGACGCGTGCAGGCGAGTCGAGGGTCGCGCTCCCACCGACCCGGTCGGGCGCGCTCTTCGGCGACCTCGTTTGGGCCTCTCGGTGGGTGAACCGACCTTTGACCGGAGGAATCGTCCGGAGCCATCTCGCGCTCGTCCCCTGAGCCGCCACGAGCGCTGGCCTCTCGAGTGCACTGCCCGACCTCATGAAGCTCCGCGCGCTTCTCTTCGTGATCGGGTGGGGGTGCGCCTCGCTCTCGGCGCCCTCGTGGACGTCCACCGCGCTCGCTCAGGAGGTGGCCGAACGGTCCGACGTCGAGCGCGACGCCGAAGCGAGACGGCTCTTCGAAGCCGGTCGCACCGCGTTCGAATCGTCGCTCTACGAGGTCGCCCTCTCGTGCTTTCGGCGAGCGTTCGATCTGAGCGGACGAACGGCGCTGCTCTACAACATCGGGATCGTCGCGCAGCGGCTCGGTCGCGTGGACGAAGCGTTGGCCGCCTTCGAGAGGTTCTCGCGCGAAGCTCCCGACGACCCCGAACGAGCCGACGTCCAGGCACGCATCGAGGTGCTGCGCGACGTACGTCCTCGAGCGGCGCCGGCGGAGGTGCAACCGCCGCCGCGTGCGCGCGACGAGGGAGCCCGCGGTCGCCCCGCTGCGCCGAGGCGCACCCGGCCACGAGCGGCGCGGCGTGCCGAGGTCGACTCCGTGCGCGAGCCCGAACGCGACGGCGGCGCGGGTGCCGCACCCTGGGTGACGGCGGCGCTCGGCGCGCTGGTGGCGACCTCCGGCGTCGTGCTCGTCGTGGCCGCCACGGACGACGCATCCGTCGTGGAAGAGGCGGCCTCCGGCACACGATGGGGCGACGTCTCGGATCGCGCCGACCGCGCACCCGGGCTCTTCGTCGCCGGAGAGATTGCGGTCGTGGTCGGGATCGCCGCGATTGGAGCCGGGCTCGGATGGTGGGCGCTCGGCCGTCGCGAAGAGACGGGTGCCGCGCCCACGATGCGTGTCGGCGCGACGGGCATTCAGGGGACGTTCTGATGTCGAGCGGGCGCCGAAAGCGAGGCGATCGCGGGTTCGGGATCTTGCGCGCGCCGGCAACGGTGGCTCTGACCGTCGCCATCGCGGCAGCGGCCGGCTGCGGGCTCGAGGTGAATCCGCCCGAGGGTGTCTTCGCGTGCTCCGAGGACCGCGAGTGCCCGTCCGGCTGGCACTGTCGAGCGGATCTCCGTTGCTGGGCCTCGCCGGCCTCGGGAACGGCGCCCGACGCGGGACCGGAGGGCGACCGGGATGCGACTCCCGACGCCGAGGTCGAGTCCGATTCGGGCGCCCCATCCGATTCGGGTCGGGCGCCGGACACGGGGACCGAGCGCGACTCGAGCACACCCTTCGATTCGGGTGCCCCATCGGACGCCGGATCCGATCCCGATGCAGGGACACGATCCGACACCGGGGCTCCGCAGGACTCCGGCGTGCGCGATTCGGGACCTCGCCCGGACGCCGGTTGCGCGGAGACGTCGTGCACCACGCTGATCGTCGGCGTCTCGTTCGGCCCCGACTCGCTCGGCTGCTCGCTCGCGGGTGTGGCGTCGATCTCGTGGCAGCTGCTCGACGAGGTCGGCGATCCGATCTCCGGCTACGACGATCCGATGGCTCCGTGCGCCGACGTGCGCGTCGGGCCCGTCCCGGGCGCCTGGTACGGCCTGCACGTCTCGGCCACGGGCTCGACGGGGCGGTACGAGGGCACCTGCACGCGACTGCTCGTGGGCGGATCGGGCGGAGGCAGCATTCGCTATCCCTGCACCGTTCCCGCCGCCCCCTGACCGTCCCGCGGCCTCGCTGGCTTCGAGCTCCGCGTTCTCGGCAACGCGGGTGCTAGCGTCGAGCCCATGCAGCACAGCGCGGCGGAATCGGAGGCGAATCGCGCGGACGCTCGACGGCTCGCCGAGGCGATCAACGCGTATCAGCTCAGCGCTGCGATCGGCGCGCTCGCGCGCCTCGGCGTGGCGGACGCGGTCGCCGCCGAGCCACTGCATCCCGACGAGATCGCGAAACGCGTCGGTGCCGACACGGGCGCGCTCGGCCGGCTTCTCGAAGCCACGCACGACCTCGGGCTGTTCTCGGTGGACGTCGATGGTCGCTACGGTCTGACCCGCGCGGGTGAGCTCCTCCGGGCCGATGCACGAGGGTCGCTGCGGCGCCTCGCCATCGTTTCCACCGACGAGTGGCGATGGCGCGCCTACGGCCACCTCACGCACGCCGTCCGCACCGGCGAGCCGGGATTCGTGCCGGCGCACGGCTGCAGCTTCTGGGACTACCTCGAGAGCCACCCCGAAGCCGCCGCCTCGTTCCAGGAGAGCATGGCGAGGATCAGCGCGCTTCGCGATGCGGCGTTCGTCCGTTCGTACGACGTTGGCGCGCTGCATCGCATCGTCGACGTCGGCGGCGGCGACGGCTCGCTCCTGTGCGCGTGGCTCGGCGCCCATCCCGATGCGCGGGGGTTGCTCTTCGATCGGTCGAACGCGATCGAGGTCGCTCGGAAGAAGATCGCCGCTGCGGAGCTCGCGGACCGATGCGAGCTCGTCGCAGGCGACTTCTTCGACTCCGTGCCGGAGGGCGGCGACGCGTACGTGCTCTCGTGGATTCTGCACGATTGGAGCGACGAGAAGGCCCACGCGATCCTCTCCAACTGTCGAGGTGCGATGGGGGAGACCGCGCGGCTGCTCGTCATCGAGCTCGTCGTGCCGGCCCGCGACGAAGCATCCGCAGCCGATGTCACACGCATGGTCCGACAAACCGATCTCGAGATGCTCGGCGTCGTCGGCGGACGCGAACGCACGGCGGCAGAGCTCTCGCAGCTGCTGGCGCAAGCGGGCTTCCGGCTCGATCGAATCGTGCCGCTCGTGGGGACGCCGTGGAGCGTGCTCGACGCCGCGCCGACGTGAGCTCCAGAGCCGCGCGTCCGAAACGCCTCAGTCCGTAGTCCCCCGGCGGCGCGCGGCGAACGTCGCGACGAGCACCGCGGCGAGCCATGCGAGCACGTTCGCGCGATCGCTCGCGCCGGGCGCGGCCTTGCAGTCGCAGCCGGTCACGTGGCGTCGCCCCGTGTCGAGCCCGCCGTCGGGTGACGCGTCGCACGCGCCGGCCGGCGCCGGGTGCACCTCGCACACGCCCGCGACGTCGTCCTCCTCGAGCTCGCGGCGCCAGAGCTCGCCCGCCGGGACGCCGGCGATCATCACCGCGTCGGTCACGTCGCTGTGGGCCAGGCCGATCACGTGACCGAGCTCGTGCGTGAGCACGCCCTGCAGATCGGTGGCGACGCTTCCGGAAGGCGCGGCGTCGAGGCTCAGCGTGTGGGTGACCGCGTTGACGTCGAGGTCGACCTCGAGGATCTCGCCCGAGCTCGTGCGATAGATGACGGTCGTGACCGCGAGCGCCCCGGGCGAGACGATCGGAGCGGGCGGCCACGGGTCGCCGGCCACGTCGTCGCGCACGAAGATCGTGTTCTCGTCGTCGAACGCGCCGGTCACCGACGTCTCTCGGCTCGTGCTGTCGCCCGCGAGGCGCAGGCGCAGATCCGAGCAACAAGGACCTTCCCACGTGGCCATCGCGGCCCTCACCGCCTGACGGGCCTGCTCGGGGTCGAGATCCCTCACCGTGTGCGCCGCGAGCCGCATCGAGATCGTGCTCGATCGCCACACGAGCGGCCTGCTCGGATCCCCGTCGACCGTGGTCCGCCTCCACGCGCGCGCCGACGCGCTCGCGCCGAGCACGACGACCACGAGCGCCGAGAGCGCACACCCGAAGCGCAGACGCCGTGCCGCAGCGCGCTCGCGACCCACGAAGCAGAGGCTACGCGATCGGTCGCCGAACGCTCCGGTGTATCCTCGGATGGCGCCCCGCACCCCGATGCGCTCCGAGCTAGTCGTCACCCTCGCAGTCCTTCTCGCGGCGACCGCCGCCGGCTGCGCCGCCTCGAACGGCGACACGCAGGGGCGCGACGCGATGGCCGCGGCCGACTCCGGTCCGCGCGACGCCGCGGGAGACTTCGGTGGGCTCGACGCGCACCTACCCGACGCGACCGGCAGCGACACGGCGCCCCCCGAAGCCGCGGTCGGCGACGCCGGCTCCGATGGCGAGACCGACGCCGCAGCAGAGGACGCGCGGACGGGTACGGCGCAGATCTGCGACACGTGCCGCGACGACGGTGACTGCGCCATCGCCCATCAGTGCGTGAGCCTCACGTCCGGCGGGCAAGCGTGCGTGCCCGAATGCGTGCCGGATCTGCCCTCGTGCGCGCGCGACTTCGAGTGCCTCGTGGACCTCACGAGCGGCGCAGACGGACCGGTGTGCCTGCCGGTCGGTGGCCCGTGCTGCCTCGATCTCGACGACGACGACTACGGTCAGGGCATCGGCTGCGACGGGCGCGACTGCGACGACTCGGACGCGCTGATCAACCCGGGAATGCCGGACCTGTGCAACGGCATGGACGACAACTGCAACGACCTCGTCGACGAGGGCTCTCCCGAGCGGTGCGACAACGACGCGGACGACGACTGCGACGGCGTGAGCGATTGCGCCGATGGCGAGTGCGCGGGAACGCCGTGCGGCGACTTCGGTCGCATCTGCACGGGCGGCTTCTGCGCATGCCCGTCGGGCGACGTGGAGGACTGCCGCAACGGCCGCGACGACGACTGCGACGGCGCGATGGACTGCGCCGATCCCGGCTGCAACGGCGCCATCTGCGACGCGGCCGGGCGCACGTGCATCGGCGGATTCTGCGGTTGCGCGGGAGGCGGCACCGAGAGCGCCTGCGCCGATGGTCTCGACAACGACTGCGACGGCATGCTCGATTGCGCGGACGCCAACTGCAACCTCGCGACGTGCGGTGCGGGAGGTCGCGTGTGCATAGGCTCCACGTGCACGTGCCCGGGCGGCGGCACGGAGACGAGCTGCGGCAACGGCACCGACGACGACTGTGACGCGATGACGGACTGCGCGGACCCCGATTGCACCGCGATGGGCTGCGGCACCTTCGGCAGGACGTGCTCGGCGGGCACTTGCCGCTGCCCGGGTGGCGACGCCGAGCTCGCCTGCTCGGACACGACCGACAACGATTGCGACGGCATGGCGGACTGCGCCGACGTCGATTGCGCCGGTCGATCGTGCGACGCGCGCGGCCGCATCTGCGCCGCCGGTGCCTGCAGCTGCCCGTCGAGCACCGAGCTCTGCAACGGCACCGACGACGACTGCGACGGGACCGTCGACGAGGGCTGTCCGAACGGCCTCATCGTCGCGGCACCCACGGCAGGCACCACCTTCGGCGGCGGTGGAGGCGACCCGTTCACCGATCTGTGCGCGGTCGGCTCCGTGCTCGTCGGGATCGCGGGTCGGTCGGGTGCGCGCGTCGATCAGATCCAGCCCATCTGCGCCCAGCTCCTGTTCGAGACCGACGCCTCGACCACGCCCGAGCGCACGTTCCGCATCCGCCGCGGTCCCGTCACTTTCGGTCTCCAGCACGGCGGCGGCGGCGGAACGGCGTTCGACGATCGTTGCGCGGGCGACGACGTGGTGATCAGCATGGCCGGGCGTTCCGGCAGCGAGATCGATCAGATCGGCATCGAGTGCGGCCGGCTGACCATCGAGAGAAGCGGCGCCACCTGGGTCGTCCGTGTCACGTCGACCGGGTTCACGCCCGCTCGCGGCGGCACCGGCGGCGGGCCCTTCACCTTCGTCTGCCCGTCGCCCGGCGCCGGAGCCGGCTTGGCGGGACGCGCCGCCGCCAGGCTCGACCAGATCACGCTGTATTGCTCGGCGCTCGGGCTGAGCACGTCGTAGCGGCGGCCGCTCTCGACGAAGCGTTGCGTCCGCTTGCCGACCGGGACTACCGTGGCGGGCGTCGATGCTCGGTAAAGGACTGACGGCTCGCTACGTGGGCATGGGCCTCGTCGGCATCGCGCTGGCGGTCGTCGTCGGCATCCTCCTGCAGGATCGCCAGGCGGGTCTCGTCCCGTGGCTCATCGCCGGCGTCGGTGTGGTGGGCGCGTTCTTCGTCGTGCTCGCGGCTTCCGCGAACGTCGGCGCGGACCAGCTGGTCGAGTCGGCCAGACGCGCGAGCGAAGGGGAGCGGCCACCCCGTCCTCCGAGCCTCTCGGCCGACCACTCCGCGTTGCTCGACGTCCTCGACCGCGTCGCTGAGACCATCGCGCGCCGCGGGTCCGAAGCGGCGCGTACCCGCGAAGAGCTCACCCGTACGACCACCGAGCGCGACCGCGCGCGTGACGACCTCGCGAAGGCGAGCGCCGAGCTCGAGCGCCTCCGCGCGCGCGTGGACGCGCTGGCGCGCGAGCGCGACACGATGCGTGCCGAGATCGACGGATCGAGCGCCGTGTTGCTCGGCGACGTCGAGCGGCTCGAGCGCGGTCTGACGGAACCGGCCGAGGCCGCCGAGCGAACCGCGCGAACCGCGCAGACGCAGCTCGGCCTCGTGACGAGCCTCGCTCAGCAGATCGAGGGCCTCGGCGGCGCGGCGACCGAGTCGTCCTCGGCGATCGCGGAGGTGACGGCGTCCAACGAGGAGGTGGCCGAGACCGTCAGCGGCCTCGCGCTGCAGGTCCGCGAGACGATCGCCTCCATCGAGCACATGGCGGCGTCCATCAAGGAGGTCGCGCGCAACGCGGACGCGCTCGCGCTCACGGCCGAAGAGACGTCGTCGTCCATGAACCAGATGGACGTGTCCATCGACCAGGTGCAATCGAACGCCAACGAGACCGCGCGCCTGTCGGAAGAGGTCGCGCAGGACGCCGAGCGCGGCGCCGAAGCGATCCTCAAGACGATCGCGGAGATCAACCGCATCAAGGAGTCGGCGTCCGAGACCGTCCAGATCATCTCGAACCTCGGCACCCGCATCGAAGCCATCGGCGACATCCTCGACGTCATCGACGACGTGGCCGAGCAGACGAACCTGCTCGCGCTCAACGCGGCGATCATCGCGGCGCAGGCCGGTGAGCACGGCAAGTCCTTCGCGGTCGTCGCCGACGAGATCAAGGATCTCGCCGAGCGCACCGGTGCGAGCACCAAGGAGATCGCGACGCTCGTGAAGTCCATCCAGAACGAGAGCCGCGGCGCGATGGCGACCGTGCAGCGCAGCGAGAAGAACGTCGACCGCGGCGTGGAGGTCTCGAACGAAGCCGAGCGCGCGCTCAAGAAGATCCTCACCTCGTCCCAGAAGAGCACCAACATGGTGCGCACCATCGCGCGCGCGACCGTCGAGCAGGCCAAGGGCAGCAAGCAGGTGACCGACGCGATCGGGCGCATCGCCGAGACCGTGCAGCAGATCGCCGCCGCGACCGGCGAGCAAGCGCGCGGCTCGGAGCTGCTCACGCAGGGCGCGGAGAAGATGCGTGCGATGACGCAGCAGGTGGAGCGCTCGGCACAGGACCAAGCACGAAGTGGCCGACAGGCCGCGCACGCGAGCGAGAGCATCGGGCGCCTCCTCGGTCAGCTCGCCGACCTGCAGCGCGCGCAGCTCCGCGAGAGCGAGGAGCTGCAGACCTCGTCGCGCCGGCTCGACGAAGGCGTGCGACGACTTCAGGCTCTCGTCACCGCGCTGGCCTCGTCGAGCGACCGTTTGCGTCGCGCGGGGCCGACGCCGACTGCAGGCTGATCGTGTTCGGGCTGGGTGGTTTCGAGCTCGTCGTCATCGTCATCGTGCTCTTGCTGGTGCTCGGGCCCGATCGCCTACCTCCGTTCATGAAGGCGGCGGGCAAGGTCGTGCGCCAGTTCAAACAGGCGAGCCGCGACCTGCGCGAGACGTCGGGGATCGACGACCTGATGCGGGAGGAACCGCCGCCTCCCCCGCCGCCCGAGCCCCTCACCCTCGACGCGATCCTGCGCGAGCAGCCGCCCGAAGGCCCCGACCTCGCAGGCATCGTCCTCGCGGAGGGCGATTTCGTCGATCCCTCGGGCGCGAACGCGGCAGAGCGGGAGCCCGCCACGGTCGACTCGACCTCGGGGTCCGACGCGTGATCAGCCTTCGCGTCCCTCGACGTGCGGACCCCGAAGCCCGCATGTCCTTCTGGGAGCACATCGCGGAGCTCCGCGTGCGGCTCACGCGCGCGACCATCGCCGTGGCCGTCGGCTTCACCGTCTCCTGGTTCTTCCGCACGCACATCCTCGGCTTCCTCACCGAGCCGCTTCGCGGGGCGTTCCGGCGCAACAACCTCGGTGAGCCGACGCTCC
>JADZFZ010000401.1 GCA_020854145.1 Deltaproteobacteria bacterium
CCCACGGCGATGTCCCCGGCCCACGGCATCCGCGTCGACGGGTTACCCGAGAGCCTGCGCGCGCCCGCGGGCGACCGACGCCCGAGCGGCCCCACCGCGCAACCGCCGATGGATCGTCGGCCGAGCGGCCCCACCGCGCAACCGCCGATGGATCGTCGGCCGAGCGGACCGACGGCGCAGCCTCCGATGGATCGTCGCCCGAGCGGACCGACGGCGCAGCCTCCGATGCTCGCCGACCGCCGGGGCTCGGGCCCGACCTATCGACCGTTCGACGTCGCGCCCGATCGTTGGAAGCACGAGACCCAATCGGGCTCGTCGAGCAGCTTGCGTACGCCCCTCATCGCCCTCGGCGCAGTGATCGTGGTCGGTGGCGTCGCGCTCGCGATCGCCGGAGTGGCGACCGGCTTCTTCTCCTCCTCGCCTGCGCCCGACGTCACTCCGGTCGGCGAGCCGTCTGCCGCCCCCGCGCCGCCGCTCGCGCGTCCGGACCCGAGCACCGATCTCGTCGATCCCCCACGTCACCCGCTCCCTCTTCCCGCGGCCCCCGGGACGACCGTCGCTGCGCCATCTCCCGTCGCGCCCGCGGGCGAGGGCTTGCTCGACCGCCCACTCGTCCAGCCCGCGGCCGACGCCGGCACGGCAGCCGCTGCCGCCACCGATCGCCGCCGCCGCCCCCCACCTCCGACCGCACCCCCCGCACCCACCAAACGCGCGCGCGGCCCCTTCGCCACCGAGTACCCCGACTGACGGGGGACAGGATCGACCTGCGTAACCTCGCGAGATCACGGCGTCTCGAGGCGAGCAGTTCCAATCCGCGCGAAACGCCCGTTTCTTGGGCGTCTCCTTGACACCGAATCGCCCGCCGCCTAGACATCCGGTCCTCTTTTGGACGCTATTCAACAGGCGCGTAGCTCAGTGGTAGAGCGCTTCCTTGACACGGAAGAGGTCCGCGGTTCAATCCCGCGCGCGCCTACTGGTCCCGTGCCGCCGGCCCCGCCCGCGATCACGACGGCCTGACCATGGCGACCGGCCGCGAGATCCTCGAGGCCCGCGGCGGCCTCGGAGCAGACGTGATCGCCGTGCGCGTCGGCGCGGACGTCGTCGACCTGATGACGTCGCTTCCCGAAGGCACGAGCCCTTCGGACGTCGTCCCGATCCGCGCATCCGATCCCGACGGCCTCGCGGTCATCCGGCACTCGACCGCGCACGTCATGGCCGACGCCGTGCAGCGGCTCTTCCCGGGCACGCAGGTCACCATCGGTCCCGCCATCGACAACGGCTTCTATTACGACTTCGCGCGTCCTTCGGGGCAGTTCACCGACGAGGATCTCGAGAAGATCGAGGCCGCGATGCGCGACATCATCGGTGGCAACCACGACTTCCGCCGCGAGGTCGTCTCGCGCCCCGAGGCCGAGTCGCTCTTCTCGAAGTTGGGCGAAACCTACAAGCTCGAGATCCTCGCGGGCGTCTCCGAGCCCATCACGCTCTACCGCCACGGCGGCTGGGTCGACCTCTGCGCGGGCCCGCACGTGCCGAACACGCGCTTCCTTCGCGCGGTCAAGCTCACGCACGTGGCAGGCGCTTACTGGCGCGGCGACGAGCGCAACCCGATGCTGCAGCGCATCTACGGCACCGCGTTCGCGACCGATGCCGAGCTCGCTGCGCACCTGGCGCACATCGAAGAAGCGAAGAAGCGCGACCACCGCAAGCTCGGCAAGGAGCTCGGCCTGCTCGGGTTCCATCCCTGGGCGCCCGCGTCGCCGTTCTTCCTTCCGCGCGGCGCCGCGCTCTACTCGCTCCTCGTCGATTACGTGCGTGCGCTCTATCGCGAGCACGGCTACTCCGAGGTCGTCACGCCGCAGGTCTACGACATCGAGCTCATGAAGCGCTCGGGTCACTACGACAACTACCGCGAGGGCATGTTCTTCGCGGTGACCGCCGACGGCGGCGAGCTCTCCGAGCCCGAGAAGGAAGGCGACGCCCCGCGTTTCACGGGCGACGTCCGCTGGGGCGTCAAGCCGATGAACTGTCCCGGGCACTGTCTGCTCTACGCGATGGACAAGCGCTCCTATCGCGACCTGCCGATGCGCATCGCGGACTTCGGGCGTCTGCATCGCTACGAGCGCTCGGGCGTCACGCAAGGCCTCACGCGCGTCCGCACCTTCGCGCAGGACGACGCCCACGTCTTCTGCACCTTCGACCAGGTCGCGGACGAGACGCGCGACTTCCTCGGGATGCTCGACCGCGTCTATCGCGACTTCGCGTTCGAGGACGTTCGCATCGCGCTCGCGACGCGTCCCGAGCGCTCGCTCGGCACCGCCGAGCAATGGACCCTCGCCGAAGAGACGCTCGCTCACGCCGTGCGCTCCGCCGGCCGCGAGTTCGTGGTGAACCCGGGCGAAGGTGCGTTCTACGGCCCCAAGCTCGAGTTCCAGCTCAAGGACGCGCTCGGTCGTCCCTGGCAGCTCGGCACCATCCAGGTCGACTTCAACATGCCCGAGCGCTTCGGCCTCGAGTACACCGGCGCCGACAACGTCGCGCACCAGCCCGTCATGCTCCATCGCGCGATCCTCGGCAGCATCGAGCGCTTCCTCGGCGTGCTCATCGAGCACGTCGGCGGGCACTTCCCCGCGTGGCTCGCGCCCGAGCAGGTCTGCGTCGTCACCGTCAGCGAGAAGTTCAACGACTACGCGCGCGAGGCCATCGGGTCTCTCCGCGCTGCAGGCCTGCGTGTGGCCTCGGACCTCGGCGGCGACAAGCTCGGCGCCAAGATCCGCAACGCACGCGCCTTCCGATACCCCTATCTCGCGGTCGTCGGCGGTCGCGAAGCCGAGCAGAGAGGGCTCGCCGTCAGGCAGGGCGACGCCGATCTAGGCTTCCTCACGCTCGACGCATTTGCGGCTCGCGTTCGTGCCGAATCCGTCGCACCCTCGCTTCGGTTATCTTCGCCCATCTAGCCGCACGGGCATCCACCCCGAGGGGCTTCGCCTCTCACACAGGAGGGAATCACCATCAGTCGACCTCGTTTCGATCCCGGAGGCCCGCAGCGGCCGACCGGCCCGCGCATCAACCAGCGCATCCGCGTTCCCGAAGTACGCGTGATCGATGACGCCGGCGGCATGCTCGGCATCTTCGCGACCCACGAAGCTCTCCGTCTCGCGCTCGAGCGCGAGCTCGACCTCGTGGAGATCAACCCGAAGGCCGAGCCGCCCGTCTGCAAGATCATGAACTTCGGGAAGTACAAGTACGAAGAGAAGAAGCAGCAGGCCGCTGCCCGCAAGCGCCAGTCGACGGTCGAGGTCAAGGAGATCAAGCTCCGTCCCAAGACGGACGAGCACGACCTCGAGTTCAAGGCGCGCAACATCAAGCGCTTCCTCGACGAGGGCAACAAGGTGAAGCTCACGGTGCGCTTCCGCGGCCGCGAGATCACCCACCCAGAGCAGGCGCAGCTCCAGATCGATCGGCTCCTCGGACGTCTCGAGGGACAAGCCGTCGTCGAGATGTCGAGCCGCATGGAGGGCAAGGTCATGACGGTGCTCCTCGCCCCCAAACAGGGCGCCGCGCCGCCCAAGCCCAAACCTGCACAACCGGCGGGCAGCGAAGGCGCGGACAAGCCGGCCGGCGCGTAACCTCGCGAGCACCCCGCCAGGTGGGTCGCTCCGCGAGCCGGCCCACCTGCGACGCTCTCGACGCCGAGCTCGTCGAGCGCACGCAACACGCGGCGGACGTTCACGGAGCCCGGCGGGCACTTGCGATGCTCATTCGCTCGCGGCGGCGAGGCCCCGCTCGCGCGCGCAGCGGGGCGCGGTAGAAGAGCGTCATGGAACCGCTCTTCGCGCTCCTTCCGGTCGCCGGCCTGGCCGTGGCGTGGCTTCTCCGCTCGATCCGTCAGGTGAACGAGTGGGAGGTCGCGCTGAAGTTCACGCTGGGCAAGCTGTCGGGCAAGCTCGAGCCGGGCATCCACGTGATCGTGCCGCCCTTCACGCGCATGATCCGGATCGACAAGCGCATCCGAAATCGAGATCTCCCGCAGCAGAAGGTCATCACCGCGGACAACGTGACGGCGATGATCGATGCGGTCGTCTACTTCAAGGTGATCGACGCCGAGAAGGCGGCGCTCAACGTCGAGAACTACGAGCTCGCCGTCAAAGACCGCGCGAAGGTCGTTCTGCGCGACGTCGTGGGCGAGACTCCGCTCGACGAGCTCCTCTCGCACCGCGAAGAGGTAGCTGCCAAGGTGCGGCAGTCCGTCGAGCAGTTCGTCTCGCAGTGGGGCCTTCACGTCGAGCTCGTCGCGCTGCAGGACATCCAGCTGCCGCTGCAGATGCAGGAGGTCATCGCGCGCAAGGCCATCGCGGAGCGCGACAGGCAGTACGTGATCATCAAGTCGCGCGCCGACGTCGAGAGCGCGCGCAACTTCGCCGAGGCCGCGCGCATCCTCACCGAGTCGCCCGGTGCGATGGAGCTGCGGCGCCTCGAGGCGCTCCAGAGCATCAGCGGTCAGGGGACGAGCAAGGTCATCTTCGATTTGCACAAGCCCTATGCCGACTCGGCTGCGCAGGCGGTCGCGATGTCCGCGGCGATGGCGGAGGACAAGGTCCGCGTCGGCGCGTCGGACGCCTCGGCGTCGGCACAACAAGCGGCTCAGCAGGCTCTCGGTCCGCAACAGCAGACGGGGTTCGCGCCGCCCCGTCCGGTCGCTCCGGCTCCCGACCCCACCGAGCCCGAGGACGAGCCCGCGCTCGCCGAGATCGCGGCCGAGGCGGCGCGCATGATGAAGCGATGACGCTCCGTGACGCTCGACCCCCACGCACTGCGCGTCCGGACCGTCGCCGCGCTCGGCTCGCACGCCGACGCTCTCTCGGGCACGGTGCTCGCTCGCGCAGAGATCGAGGTCGAGCCCGACGCCGCGCGATGGGAGAGCTCGCACGGCCTCGTGCGCGCCCACCTCGTGACGCTCTACGTGCCGGCCGATCTCGTTCTCGCCCTCGAAGCGCGACCTGCCGTCCGCGACGAGATCGTCGCCGCCTTCGCGCGCGCGCTCGGGGACACGCCGGGCCACGCGCTCGCCGACCTCCGCATCGAGCCGGTCACGCCTTCGCGCGGAGTGGACCGTGGCCCCTATCGCTGAGCGTCGCGAGCCCCACGGCCAGGACGACGCAGCCCCCGTCCGCTGCGCACACGCGCCTCCGTGCGGAGGGTGCCCGCTCATCGACGCGGCCTATCCCGAGCAGCTGACCCGCAAGCACGACCGGCTCTCACGGGCGCTGCGCGCGTACGCCGAGACGCGCGGCGCGGAGGTGGATGCCGTCGCCGCCGCGTCGCCGATCGTCGACTATCGTCCGCGCGCCAAGCTCGTCGTGTCGTCGTCGCCGGTGCGCATCGGCCTCTACGCACAGGGCACGCACGACGTCGTCGACATCCCCGAGTGTCGCGTGCTGTCGCCCACGCTTCGCGACGTCGCAGCGTCCCTTCGCGCGCTCGTGCGCGACGCGCCCGAGCTGCTCGGTGGGGCGCTCCTCGCAGTCGATCTCCGCGAGGCCAGGCACGTCGACGACGACGGCCGACCGTTCGACGCGAGCCAGGCCGAGGCGCGCGATCCCGTGCTCCGGTCCGCCCGACAGGAACGGACCCCGGTCCCTCCGTCCGTGCTCGTCACGCTCGTTCTCGATCGTGCGCGACCCTTGGACCCTCGCACCACGCACGCGGCCGCCGAGGCGCTGCTCGCTGCAAGTCCGCACGTCGCGGGCGTCGCAGCCAGCCTGCGCGCGGCGTCGTCGCCCCAGCTCCTCGGGACCGACCTCCGCATCCTCGCGGGCCCACCCCTGCTCGCGGAGCGCGGCCCGCCGGACGAGCCCATGACCTTCGCCCGTCACGGCTCGTTCGTGCAGGCGCATCCCGTCCAGGCGGTGGCCTTGCGCGCGCACGTGGCCATGCACGTCGTCGCCTCGTCGGCGAGGAGCGTCCTCGAGCTCTACGGCGGCTCGGGCACCCTGGCCCTGTCGCTGGCGCGCCGTGGCCTCGACGTCACGATGGTCGAGTCCTTCGCACCCGCCGCCGAAGACGCTCGCCACGCCGCGCGCGCACAATCGCTGCGTCTCGACGTACGCGCGAGCGGCGCGTCTGCCGCGCTACGACGGCTCACGGAGCAGCACGCACGTTTCGACGCCGTCGTCCTCGACCCACCGCGTCGCGGCCTCACGCCCGACGTGCGCGCCGCGATCCCGCGCCTGCATCCGCGCCTCGTCGTCTACGTCTCGTGTCACCCGCGGACGCTCGCGCGCGACCTCGCCGACCTCGCGCACCGTGGCTATCGCGCCGATCGCGTCGAGGCGTTCGACATGATGCCGCTGACCGAAGAGGTGGAGGCCGTCGTCGCGCTGCGCCCGGCGCCTCCGCCCGACCTCTCGATCCTCCACGAGGACGATCATCTCCTGGTCGTGGAGAAGCCGCCCCACGTCCCCGCCGCGTCGAGCGACCCGGCGATCCCCGCTCTGCTCGCCCGTGTCCGCGCGCGCGCGGGTTGGAGCGCCGCCGAGCTCGTCCTTCCGCTCGACGACGACGCGAGCGGCGCCGTCTTGTTGGCGCGCGATCGCTTGCACGCCGATGTCGCCGCCGCAGCGCTCGACGCGTCCGACGCGCACACCGAGCTCGTCGCGCTCGTCCGCGGGATCGCGCGAGAAAAGGGGACGATCCGCCGCCCCGTGCGCGCCCGTCGGATGCCGGGTGCGCACGGCGTCGACCCCGTCGCGCGCTATCGCAGAACGCACGTCGCGCTCGGCCACTCCGTCGTTCGCCTCACCGCGCCGCCGGTCGGCGACGACGACGTCGCGCGGCATCACCTCGCGGGGATAGGTCATCCAGTCCTCGGCGACGCGCGATTCGGCGACCCGGCGAGCAACCGCCACTTCTTCGAGCGTCACGGTCTCGATCGCTCGTTCCTGCATCGCAGGCGAATCGACGTTCCCCACCCGGACGGCGGGCGGCTGGTCGTCGA
>JADZFZ010000402.1 GCA_020854145.1 Deltaproteobacteria bacterium
CGAGCACCTCGCGCGCGGCGCGACGACCCGACAGCAGCGCGCCGTGCACGGTCGCGGGGTAGTCGGCATTCGTCGCTTCGCCCGCGAAGAAGAGCCGTCCATCGATCGGCGCGGCGAGCGCACGGCGATCCGCGGGAGACGCGCCGACGGCGAGATACGAGTACGACCCGAGCGTCCAGGGGTCGCGCGTCCAGCGGGTGATCACGTGCCCGGTCGGATCGGGCAGGCTCGATCCGAACATCGCGCGGAGCACCTCCACGAAACGGGCGACGAGCTCGCGGTCGTCGAGGCGCTCCATCTCGACGGCGGCGGCGCCGCCCGTGTACGAGACGAGCGCGGGGTGCCCGGTCATCGCGTACCAGTTCATGATGCCGGGGAGCTCGCCGCGGACACGCGACACGTAGCCGAAGTAGTGGGCGTCGGTGGGCCACGTGACGCGCGGGAAGCGCAGCGCGATTTTGTTGAGCGTGCCCATCTCGAGGCGCTCGAGGGCGACACGTTTTCGTTCCGACAAGCCAGGGGAGACGACGAGGCTGCCCGCCTTGAGGATCCCGAGCGGAACCGCGATCACGACGGCCGACGCGTCGAGCGTCCCGCGCGTCGTCTCGACACGCACGCCTGCACGCGTCAGCTCCACGCGGCGGACCGGCGTGCCCGTGCGCACGTCGAGCTGCGCCGCGAGCGCCCTCGGCAGCTGGTCGTAGCCATCGGGGAAGACGACGTGGTCGCCCCCGAAGTCCTCGCCCTCGTCGCCTTCCCAGAGGCTGACGCGCGACAGCGGCCCCGCCACGTCGGTCTCGATGGTGGCGAGCTCGTACGCGATGGAGCGACGTTCGAGGTCGCCCAGCCTCTCGTGCGCGATCGCGCGCTCGACCGAGGCCTCGATCGAGTCGTCCTGATCGCGGCGACGTGCGTCGCGTGCGACTGCCTCCTGCACGTGCTCCCATCGGGCCTCGAGACGCCGCAACGTGCGGCCTTCGAGGCGCCGGCCGTCGTGGTCGTGCACGTGCGTCACGTCGTTCGACTCCGCGGTGCGAACGCGGAGCCGTCGCGCGAGCGCGGCGACCGGGTTGCGCCGCGTGCCCTCGATCCAGTTGGCGCCGAGGTCCGTCGCGAAGCCGAGCGATCGATCGGTGCGCGTGCGTCCGCCGATCGCGTCGCGTGCCTCGAGCACGACGACGGGCTTGCCCGCTCGGACGAGCTCGGTCGCGGCGGTGAGACCCGCCATGCCGGCACCGATCACGACGACGCCGCGGCCGGAGGGGATCGGCGACTGCGCGCGTGCGCCGGGGAGGAGCGCGACGCCCGCGCCGCCGAGGGCGAGCGCACGCAGGAGCGCACGCCGCGACGGAGCCGCGTCGAATGCTTCGTGGGTCATGGAGACACCTGCGATCCGGGCGAGTCCTCGCGATGCCCGGTCTCAACACGGTGTACGGAAGCCGGCGCGGTTTCCCTTCTCGCGGCTAAGCGACGACGTCTTCGTAGATTCGGGCAAACGCGGCCCGCATCCGCTCGCGGAGGAATCGGTCGAGACAACGTTCGCGCCCGGCACGTCCCATCGCGTCGCCGCGGGCCGGGTCGGCGAGGAGCACGGCGAGGCTCTCGGCGAAGGCCGCGTCGTCTCCGCGCGGAGAGAGCAGGCCGGTGCCTCCGTCGAGCACGACCTCGGGATTGCCGCCGACGGCCGTCGCGACGACGGGACGGGCCGCGAGCATCGCCTCGAGGATGGTGACGCTGTTGCCTTCGCTGACGCTCGCGAGCGCGAAGACCTCGATGGATCGCAGCACGTCGGGCACGTCGCGGCGCACGCCGGTGAAGATGACGCGGTCCGCGATGCCCGCGGCGGCGACCTGCGCGCGGATGTCGTCCTCGAGCGGACCGGTGCCGACGAGCGCCAGGCGCGCATCGGGGAATCGCGGCGCGACCCGGGCGAAGGCGCGCACGAGCATCGCGTGGTCCTTGACGGGCGCGAAGCGCGCGATGCACGCGACGACCCGATGGTGGGGCTCGAGGCCGAGGCTCGCGCGCACCGCGTCGCGATCGAAGGGACGATCGAAGGGCGCGGCGTCGACGCCGTTGTAGAGGACCTCGATGCGTCCCGCGGGGATGCCCTCGTTGTCGACGAGACACGCCTTGATGAAGCCCGCGACCGCCGTGATGCGCGAGGTGATCGGCAGCGCGACGGTGCGGTTGAACGCGACGCGCTTGGGCCTGCGGACGTCGGGGTAGTGGCGTCCGTGCTCCGTGAAGACGAGCTTCGGCATACGTCCGACGGGCCCGAGCGCAGCGGCCGCCATCACGGCATACGAGTACGGCGTGTACTGATGCGCGTGCACGACGTCGGGGCGCCACGACGCCATCAGCGCTGCCAAGCGCGCCGGGACGCGCAAGTCGAGCCCGGGCTTGCGACCGAGCACCTCCACGCGGAAGCCGTGCGCGCGCAGGTCCTCGCCGAGCGGCCCGAGGTCGTCGAGCAACGCGACCGCGTGCGTGAAGCGACGCGGATCCGCCGTGCGAACCACGTCGTGCACGAGGATCTCGCCGCCGGCGACGTGCATCGAGTGGAGCACGGACAGGACGCGAATCGGCCTGTCTTCTGGGCGTTTCACGTGTCTTCTTCCCTCACCCCGGCCCTCTCCCCAGGGGGGAGAGGGGGACTTGGCTCGGATGGTCGACCGAGCTCGGCGATGCTCCGTACGCGGCGCGCCGCCGCGTCCCACGTGAGCGTGCGCGCGCGCGTTCGTCCGGCTTCGCCCATCCGGCGTCGCAGCGCTTCGTCTTCGACGAGCGTCGCGATGGCGCGCTCGATGTCGCCCACGTCGTCGCCGTCGACGAGCAGACCGGTGACGCCGTCGACGACCGCGTCGGGAGCGCCGCCCGAGCGGCCTCCGATCACGGGGCGTCCCGAAGCGTTCGCTTCGAGGAAGACCATCCCGAAGCCCTCGGCATCGCCGTCCTCGAGCGTGCGGTTGGCCATGATGAACACGTCGCAGAGGGCATAGAGCGTCTTGATGTCCTTGCGCGAGACGGGACCGAGGAAGCGGACACGATCGCCGAGGCCGAGCTCGCGGTGCAGGCGCTCGAGGTTGTCCTTCTCTTCGCCGTCGCTCGCGACGAGGTGCACGAGATCGGGGAACCGCGTTCGCAACGAGACCATCGCGCGCATCACTTGATCGTGGCTCTTGCGCCGCGTCAGGCGCCCCACCGTCAGCAGGACCGTCTTGCCTTCGACGCCGAAGCGCGCGCGCGCCGCGGCCACGTCCACGGGCTCCTCGTACTCCGACGCGGTGACCGCCGGGTTGACCACGAAGACCTTCCGCTCCTCCGCGCCCGCCTCGAGGCACTTGCCGCGCGAGAAGCTCGAGTTCGCGATGGTGGCGCGCGCGCCTGCGAAGATGCGCTTCATCAGCCGCGCCTTGACCGCATAGCGCATGAAGATGCTGACCTCTTCGCCGTGCACCCAGAAGACGTACGGCACTCCGAGCGTGTGCCGCAGACCGAGCGCAACGAGCCCTTCGGGGATGATGCGCCCCGCGTGCACGACGTCGATGCGCTCGCGTACGACGATGGCGGCCGCGTACGCGACGAGCCGCGCGTAGAGCATCGCGGACTCCGGCTTCATCCACTCGTAGCGACGATGGTCGAAGCGCGTCACGGGCAGCGGGTACGTACGGTCGAGCGCCCGACCGCCGGGCCAATCGCCGGCGAGCACGTGCACGAGCTCGCCCGGCGGAAAGCGCGTGTAGATCTCGTGGAAGAGCTGGACCGAGCCACCGATGTCCGGGAAGAAGGGCTCGGTGAGGAGCAGGTGTCGCATGGGAGCGCGCGGACTTTACGCCAACGGCGCGCTCGCTCGCTTCGGTTATCCTCCGGGCCCGATGCGCGCGGCTCAAGCCACCCCGACCCTCGACGAAGCGACGGCTTCCCACGCTCCACGACCGAAGCGCGCGGGTCGGAAGGTGAGTGCTCCCTTCCCCTGCCTCGTGCTGGCCGCCGTCCTCGCCGGGGGCGCGTTCGCGACGGACGCCGCGCGTGCCGACGATGTCGTGCCCGACCTCGAAGACGCGGAGCCCGAAGCGACGACGACGACGTCGCCTGGCGAGGGAGGCACGCGACAGTCCCCGCGCCTCGAGCCATCGGGTGAGGCTCCCGACCGCCCGGGCGCCGTGCAGGACACGCGTCCGCCCTTCGTCGACCGGCCCGAGGAGAGCATCCAGCGCGACTCCCGCGGCGCGCTCGTACGCTTCGCGGTCCCGGGCGAATGGCAGATCCGCTTGCAGGGCCAGAGCGACATCCCGCTCTCTGCGCTGCCGGGAGAGTCGCCGCAGCCGTCGCTCGGGCAGCAGGCGATCGTCGAGCACTGGCTGCGCGTGCGCCCGTTCTTCGCGTACGACGGCGGCCGGCTGCGCATCGTGGGGCAGCTCGACGTGCTCAACGGGCTGCTCGTCGCGGATCAGGAGGCGCGCGGGGTGACGGGCCTGCGCCCGCGCGACGAGTACGACGGCTACTCCAACATCGACCCTCGCTGGCTCTACCTCGAGTGGACCAGCCCCATCGGGCTGATCCGCGCGGGCCAGATGGGAAGCACGTGGGGCCTCGGCCTGCTCGCCCACGACGGCGACTGGCACCGCGAGGAAGGCGACAACCCGCACGAGCGCGAGCCCGTCTTCGGCGACTACCGCTACGGCGACATCGTCGAGCGCATCGCGTTCGCGACGAAGCCTCTGGGGCTCGACAGCGACTTCGTGATCGCGGTCGCGGGCGACCTCGTCTTTCGCGATCACCTGGCGAAGCTGACGGACGGCGACCTCGCGTTCCAGGCCGTGCTCGCGGCGTTCTGGAGCGTCGACCGGCGTTTCGTCGGCGTCTACGGGGTCTATCGGAACCAGACGCAGGACGACGACGACGAGCTCGAGGTCGGCGTCGCGGACGTCTTCGTCCGGTGGGATTTCCCGATCCCTTCGGGTGGGTTCGCCGAGGTTGCGCTCGAAGCGGCGGCGATCGTCGGCAGCACCACGCTCGCGCGCACGCTCTACGTCGAGCGGGCGGACGTGCGACAAGGCGCGGTCGCTGCGCAGGCCGGGATCACGACGAGTCGTGTGGATGCGCGTGTCGAGGTGGGCTGGGCGACCGGAGACGCCGCGGTCGACGGCTCGGACGACGCGCAGACCCGCTTCGTGATGGACCCCGATCACCGGGTGGGCCTGCTGCTCTTCCCCGAGGTGCTCTCGGCGATGACGGCGCGCGCCGCCGTGCAGGCCTCCGCGCCCGAGCTCGTCGGACGACCGTTTCCGGGATCGGAGCTGCTGCCGACCAACGGCGGCGTCGCCGGCGCGTTCTACGTGAACCCGACCGTCGTGTGGCGTCCGTGGCAACCGTGGTGGGACGTCCGCTTCGGAGCCGTGCTCGCGCAGTCATCGTCGGACCTCGTCGATCCGTTCCGCCAGCGGACCGAGGGCGTCGCGCGGAACTTTCGCGGAGGCGACGCGGGCGCGCGCGACCTCGGGCTCGAGCTCGACTTCGCGGCACGCGTTCGCGTGCAGATCGCGCGGAACATCCGCTTCCAGGCACGCCTCGAGGGGGCGGTGCTGTTGCCCGGGCACGCGTTCGACGACGAGGCAGGCGAGCCGATGGACCCGCTCGTGCTCGGCCGCATCGGCCTGGGGATGTTGTGGTGAGGCTCGCGCTCGCGCTCTCGATCGTGACCACATCGGCCGGGCTCTTCGGGGCGGCCGCGCGGGCGCAGGGGCGCACCGTCGAGGTCACCGACGGCGGCGACATCGGCGCCGCGGTGCGCGCCGCGCGACCGGGCGACGAGATCCGCGTCAGGCGCGGCACGTACGGCCCGCTCGCGATCTGGGGCATCCGCGGCACCGAGGAGCAACCGATCCGCATCGTGTCGGTCGACGGCATCGCCGCAGCCGTGCTCGAAGGCGGCAGCGAGACGCTGCGCATCGGCAACGCATCGGCGCACGTGGCGATCGAGGGTTTCGAGATCCGCCGCTCGGGCGACAACCTGATCCACATCGACGGCGGCTCGCACCACATCGCGCTGAGACAGCTGCTCGCGCACCACGCCGGCACCGACGGCGACGTCATCAAGGTCAATCAGGCGACCCACATCCTCATCGACGCCGTCGACGTCTCGTTCCCTGGGCGCCGATCGAACAGCACCGACAACCCGTACCAGGAGTGCATCGATCTGCTGGACGCGGACCACAGCGTCGTGCGCCGCAGCCACATCCACGACGGCGGCAACATGCTCGTCTACGTCAAAGGCGGCTCCCGCAGCGTGCGCTTCGAGGAGAACGTGATCGCCACGACGACGGAGAGCGCGCAGGAGCCGTGCGTCGGGCTCGGCGCGTGGAGCGACCGCGAGCTGCTGCAGGGCGAGCTCTTCGAGGCCATCGACGTGACGTTCGTGAACAACGTCGTGGCCGGGTGTCGCGCAGGCGCGCTCGGCCTCTACGACGTCTCCGGCGCGTACATCGCGCACAACGCGTTCGTGGACAACGACCGCGTCGTCATCGAGGTGCGTGCAGGCAATGGCCCCGCTTCGCGCAGCGAGAACGTCGAGATCACGGCGAACCTGTTCCTCGACACGCGCGGCCGGATGCCGTCGCTCTACATGCGGCAAGCAGGACGGCAGGTCGTGCGCCTCGACGTGCACCACAACGCCTACTGGAACGCCGGCGGCCCCGTGCTCCGCGCAGGCGACCTCTTCGACATCGCGACCGAGACGGGCATCGTGCGCGCGGACCCGCGTGTGCGGGGCGGGACGCCGCAGGCGCGCAACCGGCGCGGTCTGCTCGAGACGGTTCGGCCACGTGCGGGCTCGCCGCTCTTGGATGCCGCACGCGCGGGTCGTGTGACGCGCGACGCCGTGGGCTGCTCGCGTCCCGTGGGCGCTGCGCCCGACATCGGTCCCTTCGAGATCGACGGCGCCGCCCCCGGCGTTCCGGCGCCGTAGGGCGTGGTAGCCCAGCGATGGTGATCGACTCGAGCACGACCGGCGACGCGACTCGATTCCGATCGTTCGAAGATCTGCGCAGCGAGCTCGACGCCCTGGCGCGTCCCCCGCTCACCGACGGGCGTCTGCTGCTGATCGTGCGGCGCGCGGACGGCGGGCGGCGCGAGCTGCTCGATCGCGTGCGTGTCTCGCCGGAAGAAGGTCTACCGGGCGACGCGTGGGAGCGGACGCTCCCGCGCGCGATCGAGTCGCAGATCACGATGATGCAGCACGCGGTGGCCGAGCTCGTCGCGAACGGCCAGCCACTCGCGCTCTC
>JADZFZ010000403.1 GCA_020854145.1 Deltaproteobacteria bacterium
CCCCGAAGCGGACCCGCCCTGCCCAGCACGACGAACGGTGCCCAGTAATACGGGTGAGGCCGTCGCGCGCGGAGGGCGCGTGCCGCGAGCGCAAGCGCTTCGGTCCGTCCCCGTCCCCGCCGCAGCTCCCGGTGCATCTCCGTCATGAGCTCGGTCGTGCTCTCGTCGGAGACCTGCCACAGGCTCGTGACCACCGTCTCCGCGCCCGCGATGAAGAACGCGCGCCGGAGGCCGTAAACGCCTTCGCCGACGGCGATGCCGCCGCGCCCCGTGTCGCAAGCCGAGAGCACGACGAGCTGCGTGCCCCAGAGGTCCATCCCCGCGACCTCGAGCGCGGTCAAGAGCCCGTCGGAGCGGCTTCGACGTCCTTCGGCGCGTTCGGGCGCGAGCAGGAGCGCCGACCGGAGGAGCGCGCTCCTCGGGAGCCTCGCGGGCGTGGTCCGGTCCGCGACCACGTGGAGCGCCCGTGCTTGCCCGCGTGCCTGACCCGACGCGCCGGATTCGAGGAAGACGCCGTGCGTCGCGATGTGCAGGATGCCCGCGCGCGCAACAGCAAGCAGCGCCTGGTCGGTGGCCCGGATGCCGACGAGGCTCCGCGCCCTCGGATGGAGTCGGCGGATCGAATCGAGCTCACGGCGGGTGCCCGGCAGCCGCCGAAGCGCCGGTAGTCGGTTACCGCCGAAGGAGGGCAACGCCGCCGGATCGAAGTGCGGGTCTGCGAGCACGACGACCGTCGACGATGGCGTCCCAGCGTCGCGCCGGAGCAAGTCGCGACCGGAGGTGAGGTACGTGATCTGCCAGCGGTCCGCCGCGAGACGACCGCGCTCGTCGGCCATGGGCTCGAGGGGCACGACTTGGAGCGCGCCGTCGAGCGAGACGAAGAGGCGCCGGCGCTCGCCCGCGAGGCGGAGGATGGGCGCGCCGACCAGGCTCCACATGCGGCGCGCATGAGGGGCGGGATCGCTCCGCGGATCAGCGAGCGCCGAGCGGAATCTCGCGACGGCGGCTTCGAGCCGTACGCCGTCGCCCAAGTCCGAGAGGTGGACGGCTCCGTCCGGCAAGAGCACGAACGCGGCGTAACGGTGGGCGCCCCAGCGCCGGCTCATGTCACGCGCGCGGAAGTCGAGGCGAGGGAACGCGACGATCTCGACCAGCGCGCCATCGGGCGGCAACGCACCCCGAACGCGCTCCACGACCCGCTCGGGCGAGGGCCGTTCCGTCCGCGCGCGCACCGCGGCCGAACGCCGTGCGAGCTGCGCTTCGAGGCCACGGGCCTCGCGGTCGCGCTCCGAGATCCTCTGGAGATGAGACGTGGGATCGCCGGTCGGTCCGCGCAGCACGAGCGTCGCGAGCTCGGACCGGATCTCGCGCAGGCGGACGAACGCCGCGCGTTCCTCGGGGCCCAGGTCGCGGAGCGCCGCGCGCGAGGTGTCCGCCGCCTCGTCGAGGGCACGTCCCTTCCGGAGCAGGGCGACGGCGAGCCCAAGCCGGCGCGCCGGCACGGAGCGGGGAAGCTCGAGCGCGAGCGAATACGACGCCCACTCCTCGCCGCGGACCGAATCGAGGAAGGCCGCTGTCCTCGCTTCCGTCGCGCCCGCACCGATCACGCGGAGGACGGTTTCGCTGAGCGCGAAGGCGCGGGCTTGGGTCCCGACGGCCGCGTCGTCTCGTCCTTGGGCGACCAGGAGCCTCGCCAGGTTCCCCATCTCGCCCGCGATCGCCGGGCTCGTCTCGCCCAGCACCCGCCGATGGATATCGATCGCGCGCCGCTGGAGCGCTTCGGCTTCTTCCCACTCGCCCTGGGACGCGCGGATGCTCGCGAGGTTGTTCAGCGATGTCGCGACCAGCGGGTGCTCGCGGCCGAGGGCGTGCTCGCGGATGGCGAGCGCCTGCGCGCAAAGGCGTTCCGCGTCGTCCATGCGACGGAGCCGCGTGAGCACGAGCGCCAGGTTCGCGAGCGAGCTCGCCACCTCGGGGTGCTCGTCACCGAGCACGCGGCGCCGGATCGCCAGCGCGCGCTCGTGAAGGGGCCTCGCTCGCGCGTGATCGCCGAGCGCCGCCACGACCGTCCCCAGGTTGTTCAGCGCCGTCGCGACCTCGAGGCTCTCCGCACCCGTTGCCGTCTCGAGCACGCGCACGGCCTCGCCCAGCGTCCGCTCGGCGCGGCGCAGCTCGCCGGCAGCGCGGTACAGCGACCCCAGGTTGGAGAGCGAGATGCCCACGGCGCGGTCGCGCGGCCCCGCCGCACGGCGGATCGCCAGCGCGCGCTCGGCGAGCGGCTCGGCCTGCGCGATGTCCCCGAGCGCGACCAACGACTGCGCCAGGTTGTCGAGGACCGTTGCGACCCGAGGGTCTTCCGCGCCGTATGCCCGCTCGACCATCGCGAGGGCTCGGGCGAGGAGGGCTCTCGCGCGTCCGGGCGCTCCCATGCGGCCGTGGAGCGCAGCCAGGTCCACGAGGAGCGGGGCCAGATCCGCGGAGTCGGGTCCGACCGCCCTTTCCCGGAGGGCGATCGCACGGCCGTATGCGTCCTCCGCGGCCCGGAAGCGGCCGGCAGCCGCCTCGGCCTCACCCAACGCCCGGACGACCGGCGACGCATCAGGATGGTCCGGGCCGCGCGAGGACTCGACGAGCGCGAGCGCACGCCCGATCCGTGCGCGTGCGTCCCCGTGCGCGCCGCGCCCGCTCGCGACACGGCCACACAGCGTGAGGACCGCGATGGGCGCGCCCGGCGCGCGGCGCGCGTGCCACTCGAAGGTGGGCAGCGCGCGAGCGCATGCCGCCTCGGCTGCACCCAATTGGCCCAGGGCCTGGCGCGCGCGGATCACCCGCTCGAGCGCCCCGGCGACCACGAGGCTGCCCCAACCGAGCGCGGTACTGCTCTGGGCCACGGCCCGGTCTGCGATGGCCGCCGCCTCGGCCGCTCGTCCGGCGCGCAGGAGCCGGTCGGCTTCGGCGACGAGCTCTGACGTCGCACGCGCGACGACGCGCTCGGACTGCGCGCTCGCGCCGCGTGGCGCGAAGAGGACGAGGACGATGATCAGTGCGGCGCGTCGGCCACGCACCGGAACCCCACGTTCGCGCGGGTCGCCGACTCCGCGAGCCGCGCGCGTCCCGCCGACCGGATGCCTTCGGGCCATGCCGCGAAGTTGCCGCCGCGCACGACGCGGTCCGCGACACCCGTGTCGGGAGGGACGTCCAGCCGCTCGGTGAACCGGTCCGCGGTCCACTCGGCTGCGTTGCCGGCGAGGTCGAAGACATCGTCCGCCGTCCGGTCACGCGGCGACGAGCCCACGGAGCACGCCGCCGTTCCCGCTCCTGCGCAAGGGCCTCCGGGCGCGCGTCCGAAGCAGACCTCGTCGCAGCCGGGCAGGCCGTCTCCCCACGGAAACGGCAGCCGCGCCGTGCTTCGCGCGATGCGCTCCCATTCCGCCTCCGTCGGGAGGCGAGCGCCGCGCGATTCGCAGTAGCGGCGCGCCGCGTACCACGACACGCCGAGCGCCGGCGCGCGCGAAGTGGACGCGTTCGCGTGCGCGAGATCGACCCAGACCTCTCCCCGCGACGACGAGACAATGGAACCCGCGCGACGAACGTCGGCGGACCGTCCGAGCCACGCAGCGAAGTCGGCCGCGGTCACTTCCTCGCGGTCCACCCAAAGGTCGCCCACGGTGCGGCGGACGAGCGGCTGCTCGCGGGCGTAGATGTCGGCGCGGCACCGCGCGCCGAGCTCGCGCCGGCACGACGCGAGCGCGCCGCGGACCTCCTCTTCGGTGCTCCCCATCGTGATCGTCGCGCCGGGTATCCGCACCATGCGGTCACGGACGATCGCACGGGGCGCGAGAGCGCCCGCGTCGGGCCCGCTGCGCGCAGGGACCGTCGGCAGACGTTCGGGCGAAGGCCGCCCGCTGTCCGCCGAACGACCCGCAGTGCCGGAGAGCGCGACCGCCGTGGCGACGAGCGTGACGCCCAGAACGGCAACGAGCGCGAACATGAGCGGCCGCCGGCGCCCTGCACGCTCGGGTGTAGGACGTTGGACCGGCAGGCGCGGCGCTCCCGCGAGGGTCGGCGGGATGGCGACCTCGCGTGCGGGCGCCGGTGCGGGTGGTTCGCGGAGCGCGTCGCGCATCTCCCGCGCGGCGGAGAACCGCCGCACCGGATCGGCTTGGAGCGCCCGCGTCACGACAGCGTCGAGCCACGCAGGGAGATCGGGCCGGAGCGATGCGGGGCTCCGACGGACCTCCCCCATCGAGAGCTTCGCCACGGCCTCCATGAATGTCCGCGCCTCGAGCGCGGGGCTTCCGGTCAGCATCTCGAAGAGCGTGGCGCCCATGGAGTAGACGTCGGCGCGCGCGTCGACCGAACGCGGGTCGGCGAGCTGCTCCGGGCTCATGTAGAGCGCGGTGCCGAGCACGCTCCCCGTGCGCGTGAGCGCTGGTGTGGAGCCGTCGCCGCGTGCGCGCGCGATCCCGAAGTCGAGCACCTTCACGCGCTCGGCTCCGCCCTCGCCCTGGGCGAGGAACAGGTTCTCGGGCTTGATGTCCCGGTGGACGATCCCGCGCTCATGCGCGGCCGCGAGCGCGTCGAGCGCCTCGGCGACGAGCGATGCCGCCCTCTCGGGCGCCATCGGCTGCGCGTCATGAAGGAGGTCGCGAAAGCTCCGTCCGCGGAGCAGCTCCATCTCGATGTACGGCTCGTGCTCTTCCGTGACGCCCAGGTCGCGCACGTCGAGGATCCCGGGATGCCCGATCGAGGCGGCCGCGCGCGCCTCGGAGAGGAACCGCGTGACCGTCTCTGCGTCGGAAACCATCCGACCGTGGAGGAGCTTGATCGCGACCTGCTTGTCGAGCGCGATGTGGCGGGCCTCGTACACGACGCCCATCCCGCCCGCTCCGAGGAGGCGAACGATCTCGTACTTGCCCGCGACGACCGTGCCCTCGCGGTGCGCGGGGCAGAGAGGCGAGCCAGGCTCGTGCTCACCACCGCAGCGAGCGCACCCCTCCATCCCTCCGACTCTACCAAACGCCGCTTTGTGGACGCCTTTCCGGCCCGACGCATACCGTGCGGGGCGAGGAGGGGTCATGACTCGAAGGCTCGTCACGGCGCTCGGTCTCGCCGTGTACGTCGTCCTGACGGCGGGGTGCGCCGCGCGGACCGTCGAAGGGCTCATCGCATCGTCGCAGACCCGCATCTGGGTGATCCGGACGCGGGGCAGCTCGCAGCACGAAGTCTATCGCTGCGCGGAGCCGCAAGAGAGCGGGCCCCCGCAGCCGATCTGCGCGCGAGCACCGTTCGTCAACGAAGAGGAGTGAACGGGTGCGCGTGGCCGCCCTCGCGCTCGCCGCCCTCGCCGCGAGCGGGTGCATCGCGGCACGCCGCTATCACGTGATGACCCTTTCCGTACCGATCGCGGGCCTCGAGGGCCGCGACGGCGAGGCGCTCCGCGAGGACCTGGTGCAGATCCTCGACCCACTCGTCTCGGAGGTCCGCCAGTCGGGGACGATCGAGGACGAGTTCAGGGCGTCGCTCCGGAGCGACTCCGACCTCGAGCTCGTCATGCGGCGCGAGGGCAGCTCCATGCGCGTGGGCGTGGCAGAGCGCGACGAGCCGCTGCGCGACACGACGGACGCGCCCGCGTTCGCATTCAGCGCCGTGGAGGAAGCCGTGGCACTGCTTTCCCGCGACTTGCCCAGCGCTGTCGCGCCGCCTGCGCCACCTGCCGTCGAACCCGAGCTTACTCCGGAGCCCGAGCCGCCACGCAATCGGCGGAGGCGCCGCAGGGGTTGAGCGTGTCGTGGCCCAGGTCACCCGGTACCATGGTGGCGTGGTGGCGCGTGGGTGGCTCGCGTTCGGCTTCGTCGCGTTTGTCGCGTCTTGCGGGGGCGCATCGAGGCACGCGCCTCCGCAGGACGCACCGCTTCCCCTCGGAGACGCAGGACGCCCAGCACCGCGTGCCCGGGAGCAGACGCGAGGCTCGGAGCGTCTCCTCCTGACCATGCGGGTACGCGCCCAGGTCGATGGCGAGGTCCGACCGATCGCGCGTGGGGCCTCGCTCCGCTCGGGAGACCGCGTCGAGGTGGAGATCGAGGTGAGCCGCCCCGCGTACGTGTACATCGTGCAGTTCTTCGGTGACGGCAGCTCCGCCGTCCTCTTCCCGGCGGGAGAGGAGCCCGTGCAGATCGCAGCCGGCAGCGCCGTGCGCCTCCCGGGAGACGGCCAGTGGTTCGAGCTCGACGACAACCCCGGAGACGAGCACGTGTACGTTGCGGCCTCCTCGCTCCCGCTCGAGCGTGCGGACGCCGCCATCGCGGACGCCGTCCGTTCGGTCCGCACATCGAGCCGAGCCACCGCGACACGTTCTCGGGCTCGCCGACGCTCCGCGAGCGGTTCGCGCCGGCCAAACGGCGCGGTCGCCCTGCTCGACATCGACACGCGCTCGGCTCCGCTCACGAGGGGTCTCATCACCGTGCGCGACTCGGTCGCGCACGAGATCGACGCCCGCGCCGACGATGCGGGCCTCATCGTGCTCCACTTCCCGATTCGTCATCTTCGCCGAAGGTGACCTGCACGGGGCGAGCGCCGTCTTGACACACCTGTGCTCAGCCGACGCGCATCCGTCGCACGAGCAGGCTCGCGATGACGAAGAGGACGAGCGTTGCACACGAGCTCCCTCGCTTACCCGCGCCCACGCAGCACCCGGAGTCGCGTCTCGTTGCCGGCGGCACGCCCGAGTCCGCCGACGGCACCACCGCGTCCTCGGTCGCCGTCGGGGTGCCTGCGTCCGAAGTGGCATCCGATGATGCCGCGTCGCTCACAGGTGGAGCCGAGCCTGCGTCGGCCGGGCCTGCGTCGTCCCTCCCGGCGTCCACGCCTGGCGCCGTCGGCGCGGGCTCTCCCTCGAGCCACGGCTCGGCACCTGCGGCGGCGAACGCTTCGCGCGCGGTCGATGCGAACGCGTTCAGCCGCGTGTAGATGTTGTGCACGCGGTAGGGATCGGGCATGTCCACGCATCGTGTCCACGGAGGATCGCTCTCGGGATCGTACGGTGCGCCATTGCCACCGCGCGAGGCCACGCCGAGGACGGCTCCCGTCTCGTCGGCGAGCGCGGGGCCGCCGCTGTCGCCCGTGCAGACGGACTCTCCGACGTAGAGCTCGTCGGGCCCGACCTCGTCCTCGGAGAACGGGATCGCGCCAGCGCCGACTCCCAGCACCGCGACACCCGAACGGCGCCTCCTCGATATGCCGCTCGCATCGCTCACGCCGTATCCGACGGCGGTGATCGTCTCGCCGACCACGGGACCGGCGTCGAGCCTCACAGGAGCGATCGTCGCGCTCGACAGGTGACCGTCGAGGACGACGAAGGCGATGTCTCCGTTGCAGAGATGCGTGACAGGAGGCGCGATCACACGCGCGCCACGTACGCCCGGGCCCGGGGCCGGGGAAGGTCTCGCGCCGACGATCACCAGGAGGTTCTCGGGCGGATGGTCCGAGACGATGCCGGCACCGACCACGGGCTCGCCCGTCTGGGTACAGCGGATGCCGCCGCTGTCGGTGCGGGAGACGCAGTGGCGTGCGGTGAGCACGAGGTTGTCGGCGACGAGCACGCCCGAGCACGATCCGCTGAACCCCGACGCGCTCACGACGGCGAGCGCGACCACCGCGTCGTCCATGGGGCCGCTCACTTCGCCGCCGATGATCGGAGCGCGGGCGCGGCCGAGAGAGTCGTCACCTGCGCACGACGCGAGCAGCACGACGAAGACGGCCCCCATGGCGCCGCTGCCTAGCCGCGACAGCACACGGAACCTGCCCGCGAGCTCCGTCCGACCGCGCCCGGTTCTTCAAGCGC
>JADZFZ010000404.1 GCA_020854145.1 Deltaproteobacteria bacterium
GCGCCCGCATCGCCGTCGGCGGTGCCTGCGTCCGGATCCCCGTCACCGTCCGGGAGCTCGAACCACCCGCAGCACCGCTCGAACGGGAAGGGTGCGACGTCGTCGCGCGAGTCGGTCGAGTCATCGGGGTCGGCCCACGGCGGCTGCTCCCCGGTCCAGCCGCCCGCGGGCCCGCCACCGTCCGACCGCGCCACGCCCCCGTCGGGGGGCGACGGCGCCCCGGCCTCCGGGACCCAGGGCGGGGCGGGGGGCGTCGCGTCGCGGGTCATCCCGGCGCCGCGCCCTCCGTCCGTCTCGAGCGGCGGCTCGGGCTGGGGTCCGGCGATGCAGCCGGCGCAGCCGAGCGCGACCACGGTCGCGACGACTCCACGCACGAGCTCGGTCACCGTCCGCACGCTCCACCCGGCAGCACGCTCGATGCCACGACCGTCTCGGCTGCGATCCCGTGCGGGTGAGCCGACGTGTCGCATCGAATCATCGCCTCGCGCGCCGCAACGTGCCGCGCTCCGATCGGCAGATCTCACCCCGGCTTGAGCGCGGACACGAGGCAGAAGTGGGACGACCGAGCGGGCGTCTGCTCCGACGCGATGGCCTGGGCGGCGGCCGGCACGAGCTGTCGAAGCTGCCAGGCCTGCACCTGCAGCATCTTCTCGGCCTCCGAGAGCGCGTCGCGCACCTGCCCCACGATGAAGACCGTGACCACGACGCTTCCGAGCCCGCTCAGGACGAGGAACACGCGCGTCGGGATCTCCGGCAGCTCCGTGAGCCCAGGCAGGATCGTCAAGGTCCCGTTCGCGAACACGTAGTGCGGACCGATCAAGCCCGTGGCCTCGAGCGCCATCGGGATGGCCACCGTCGCGAGCCCGATGCCGAGCACGATGCCGCGTCCCAGCCGCCCGCGGTGGAGCGCGAAGCCGACCACGTGCCCGACCGCCATCGTCGGCAACAAGAACAGCGGCCCTGCGATGCAGCCCACGATGACGATCGCGATGGTGCCGATGACGAGCGGCGCCCAGGAGAGCCGCTCACCCAGCTCGGGACGGCGCGAGACCCAGTAGCTGAAGCACGCCGCCAGGACGATCGCCGCCGCGGAGGTCAGCGCCGCCATCGGTTCCCTCACCCCCATGGCGAGGATGAACGGCGTCGCCGTCAGCCACGCGAGGTACGCGATCGCACCGCGTCTTCCCGCCGACTGGAACGTCGCCTTGACCGTCTGCGTCTGTCCCTCGGTCGCTTCGGGCGGCGTCGCGTGCGGCGCCCGCGACAACAGACGCACGACCGTCTCGAGCGCGCTCGACTGCTGCGGATCGAGCGCGAGCGCGCGTCCCGCCTCGCGCATGGCTTCGCGGCGCAGCTCGAGCTCTTCGGTCTCGGTCGGCGGAGTCGCCGCGAGCGCCCTCTCCCCGGCACGCGCCGCGTTCTCCGCGTGGACGGCGGCGAGCTCGCGGCGTCGCTCGAGGTCACGGTCGCCGTCGAGGAAGCTGTCGACCGCGTTGCACAGCTCGCGCGCCGTGGAGAACCGATCGTCCGGCGCCAGCGCACACGCCCGCGCGCACGTGGCGTCGAGCTCGGGCGGGACGTCCTGGTCGGGCGCGCGCAAGGACGGCCGCGCATCGATGCCGTGCAAGGTCGACGCGAGGATGGCGGTCACGACGGTGCGCTTGTGCAGCGGCTCGAGCGCGAGCAGCTCGAACAGGATGCACCCGAGCGCATAGACGTCCGCGCGCGCGTCGAGGCTCGCGTCGCCGCGGATCTGCTCGGGCGCCATGTAGCCGGGAGTGCCGAGCGTCTCGCCGTCGGCCGTGCGCGCGCCGTCGTCGGTCACGGGCTCGAGCGACGGATCGGTCTTGAGATCGGGAACCCCCGCCACGCGCGCGATCCCCCAATCGAGGACGTAGACCTCGCCGAAGTCGCCGAGCATGACGTTGCCCGGTTTCAGGTCGCGATGGATGACGCCGCGGCTGTGCGCGAAGTCGATCGCGAGGCACACCTGCGAGAAGGCCGTCAGCAGCTTGCGACGCGAGTAGCGCTGCGCGGCGTCGACGTCGCCCGATCGAAGCGCGCCCACGATGTCCTCGAGGGTCTTGCCGCGTACGCGCTTCATCGTGAAGAACGGCTGGCCGTCGGGGTCCTTGCCGAGGTCGTACACCGGCACGATCGCGGGGTGCTCGAGCTGCCCCTGCACGCGCGCCTCGCGCAAGAAGCGCGGCTCCGCGTCCGCCGAGGATCGATGGCTGCCGGGCGGCGTGCCCCGTCCTCGCCGCAGCACCTTGACCGCGACGTCGCGCCCGATGCGGTCGTCCCGGTAGAGGCGCACCTCGCCCATGCCACCTTCGCCGAGCACGTGACGGAACCCGTAGCGCTCGCCGAAGGCGCCGTCGTCGCGCAGACCCCCGCTCGGGTCGACCGTGCGCGGATGCGATGCAGGCGTCGCGGCCGCAGCGACCGCCGCGGGCGCGCCACCGATGGCGAGCGCGGCGGGGTTCTCGTGGCGCACCGTGTCCGACGAGGCGACGTCGGGTGTCGTGGCCGCCGGCGGTCCGACGACCTCGCGCTTCAGCGTCGCGGCGATCGAGGCGTGACCATCGGATGCCAGCGACGGCTCGGTCGTGCTCGGCGCCTGGTCGGGCAAAGGGTCGGAACGTCCGCGCATGAGCCCAAGCGTAGGGCGATCGGCCGGAAAGGACAGCCCGTGTTGGCGCCGTCAGCGACAGACGCCGTCCACGCATTGCCGGCTGGCGCACCATCCGTCGTAGCGACACGCGCTGCCCGCGGGCAGCGGAGCGCTGCAGAAGCCCGGCGCGTAGCTGTCGGCCGAGTAGGTGCAGAACCGCGTGCAGCACTCGACGTCGGCGAAGCATTCGGCGTTGTCGGCGAGGCACTCGCCGCGGCACACGCCGTCGGGACAGCGCCCCGTCTGGCACTGCGAATCGATCTCGCACGGCCCGCCGAGCTCCACCAGAGGGACGCACGTCTCGGACTCGCGCGTGTAGCTGTACGGCGCGCACGCGAGCCCGGGGCAACAGGCGCCGCTCGTCCCGTGGCCGCAGAACACACCCACGTCGAGGCACTCCCCGGGGGGAGTCGGGTGCGCGCACGCACCGTCGCGGCAGATGCCCTCGCGACACTCGGCGTCCGCCATGCAGAGCTCGCCGATCGCGGCCAAGGGAACGCACTGCGCGGTGCCGTAGCCCGTGAGCCCGCAGAATCCCTCGCAGCACGCGGTGCCGGTGGGATTGCACTCCGAGAATTGCGCGAGACACGAGGCTCCGGGATTCGTGGTGGTGTACGGCGACACGTCGTACCCGGGCGGCGAGCCGCGATCACGCGACGTGGAGCACGCGAGCAGGGCGGTCGAAAGAAAGAACGAGACGAGAGAGGAACGCATCGATGCCTCCTGGAACGCTCGCGGAACGGGAGCCGATTCATCCGATGGAGCGCCACCCGCGCCTGGGGTCGAGCTCCATCGAGGTCGTCGAGCCGTCCGTTCGCGGGAAGGGATCACAGAACCGTGTAGACGAATGGAGCGACGTACTCGAGCGCGGAGACGACTCCGAGGAGCACGCCCGTGAGGAGGAAGACGACGACCATCGGGAGCAGCCACCATCGGCCGCCGCGCAGCAGGAACCCGAAGAGCTCGGCGAGCGTGCCGAGGCGCGTCCGGGCGCGTGCGCGAACCGTGTTGCCCGCTCCTGCGTTGCGGGCTGGAACGACGCGGGCTCTCATGCGGCCAAGCTCCTTCCGGTCTTGTCGACCACGCAGCGCTCGAGGACGAGGAAATCGAGGTCGGACCTGGCGAACACGCCGAACGCCTCCGCGGGAGAGGCGCAGAGCGGCTCGTCCTTCAGATTCATCGACGTGTTGAGCAACACTCCGACTCCCGTCTCGGCGCGAAACGCCTCGAGCAATCCCGCCAGCGGCGCATCCGATCCGGCAATCACCGTCTGGACGCGCGCCGTGCCGTCGACGTGGGTGACGGCCGGCAGACGCGCTCGTCCTTCCTCCGTGACCGGAACGACCGAGAGCATGAACGGAGTCAGGTGGTCGATGCGCTCCGGCAGCGCGAACCAGCGCGACGCCTCGTCCGCCAGCACGGCCGGCGCGAAAGGCCGGAACGATTCCCTGTACTTGATCTTGCGATTGACCCGATCGCGCATCCCGGGATCACGCGGATCGGCGAGAATCGAGCGTCCGCCCAGAGCGCGCGGTCCCCATTCGAACCTGCCTCTCAGCCACCCGCCGACCTGCCCGCGCGCGAGCCGTCCCGCGACCGCCGCGAAGAGGGATGGGTCGTCCGTGTGCGTGACGTGCTCGACGCGGCAATCCGCGAGGAATCGCTCGATGTCGTCCGAGTCGTAGTCGGCGCCCAGAAATGCGTGCCCGAGCCCTGCTCGTCGAGGAGGCCGTGCCCCCCCACCTTCGTGCGACCCGTGCACGACGTGGGTCGCCCACAACGCGGCGCCGAGCGCACCCCCGGCATCTCCCGCGGCCGGCTGGACGAACACCTCGTCGAATGGCCCTTCCTCGACGATTCGCCGATTGGCCACCGAGTTGAGCGCGACGCCGCCCGCGAGACAGAGCCGACGCGAACCCGTGGCGCGGTGCGCCTCGCGCGCGAGCGACAGCAGGCAGTCCTCGGTGACCTTCTGGAGCGACGCAGCGACGTCCGCGAACCGCCGATCGTCGTCCGTGCGCGCCGGCAACGACAAGGGCGAGCCGGGGACGCGCGCCGGTCCGAGCAACGCCTCGAGCTTCGGCGTGAAGCTCTTGGTCGCGTGGCGCGCGTAACAGAGGTAATCGCCATCGACGTGGAGCGCGCCGTCGGGCTCGATTCGACAAATTCGCCGGATCTCCTCCTCGAATCGGGGCTCTCCCCACGCGGCGAGGCCCATCACCTTGTACTCGCCCTCGTTCACCTCGAACCCGAGGTACGCGGTGAGCGACGAGTAGAGGAGCCCGATGGAGTGCGGGTAGCGGAGCTCGCGAATCGCGTCGATGGAGGAGCCGCGCTCGTCGGTGCGTGCCGCGTAGATGGACGTCGTGGCCCATTCTCCCACTCCGTCGACCGTCAGCACCGCCGCGTCGTCGAATGGCGAGCAGAGATAGCTCGACGCCGCGTGCGACAGATGGTGCTCGCAGAAGAGCAGCTGGTCGGGGCTGCAATCGAGCTCGCGGCAGATCTCCGACTGCGTCCAGAGGCGCTTCGTCAGCCATCTCGCCATCGCGCGCGTGAACTGCCCCGCGCCTCGCGGAAGCTCCCGCAGGTGGGTCACGAGGATGCGCTCGAGCTTGCGCAGCGGCTTCTCGTAGAAGACGACGTGATCGACGTCGGCCATCCGGAGGCCGGCGCGCTCGAGACAGAATCGCGCGGCCTGGGTCGGCAATCGCTCGTCGTGCTTGATGCGGCTGAATCGCTCTTCCTGTGCGGCCGCGACGATCTCGCCGTCCACGACCAGGGCGGCGGCGGCGTCGTGGAAATAGGCGCTGAGCCCGAGGACGATCATCAGTGCTGCCTCCGTGCGGAGGCGAGCCGGCTCGCGGTGTCGGACGGAGCGGCGGGCGCGCGGTGCCATCCGTCGCTCGGCGTCCCGAATCGACGCTCGAGGAGCGCGAAGGGCGGCACGACCACGAAGTAGAGGAGCAGCAGGAGCAGGCGCGACACGAGATCGCCGATTCGCCGGCCGGCGCGGCGCCACGCCTGCCAGGCACGGTCGAATCGCACGCGCGTCAGCGCCCATGCGACCTCGCGCTTGCGCCCGGCCTTACGCAATCGGTCGAGGAGCCAATGACTGTACGCGACGTGGAATCGCCCGTCCTTGCCGACGGTGCGGAACAGCTCGGCGATCTCCGGCCGGTCCGTGAAGTGACGCTCGAGCGCCCCGAACTGCGCGCGCGCCCGCGACTCCGCGAGATGGACGAACGCGAGGAATCGGACGGGACCGAGCTCGGCGTAGAGATTCTGGCGGGTGGCGTGGATGAGGGTGTGCTCGCTCGCCGCGTGCCGCGGGTCGGGATGGACGCGCCGCGCCGCCGCCCGGAAGAGGGTCGCGTGTCGCGCCTCGTCGAGCGCGTGGCGGAAGAACAGTCGACGCTGCAACGGGTCGTCCGTCAGCTCGGCGGCCTTGAGCATGTCGAGCGCGCTGCCGGCCTCGGTTGCTGCGAACTCCTCCAATCGCGCCGCGATTCGGGCGTCGTCGCGCCACGCGATCGGCGCGGCGAATCGAACGAGCCATGCGAGAGACCCATCGACTGCAATCATCGCAACACCTCGGTGAGTGCTCGGGCGACTGCGCGGTGACCGCGCGGAGACAGGTGGTAGTCGTCGGGCAGGAATGCGCCGGGCGAGGCGCGACGCAGGGCGGGCAACAGATCGACTCCCTCGATGCCGGCGTCGCGCGCGTCGGCGAGGAAGTCGGACGCCAGCCGCTCGGTGGCCACCGTCGGGCGCGGCCAGGTGCCGTATTTCGCCCACTCGTGCGGGCTCACCTGCACGTCGAGGGGCAACGTCGCCGCAATCAATCGACAATCGAGGCGCGCGCAGACCCGCGCCGCCCGGAGCAGATGGCGCGTCAATCGCGATCGGTGCCCTCCGCGCGGCGCGCCCAGACGGGGAAGGCCCACGATCAGGTCCCGCGCGAGATCGGCGCGAGCCAGCGAATGACCGGCGGTGTGCGCGAAGAGCCGGCGCGCCGCGAGATAGAGGTGCGATCGGCCCAGGATCCATTCGCGCCCCGGGAATGCGGCAGGCTCGGGGCGTCCCGGGACGAAGCGCACCGCCCAGCCGTCCTCCGCCGTCGTGCGGCGGCGGTTGGGCACGTCCGCCTCCATCCAGTCGTTGGCGACGTTGGCCACGAAGATCACGATTGCCGGTCGATGCACCGGGGCGAGGTCCTCGAGCGCCATCACGGATTCGTGGGGTCCCCAGCTCGGGACGGCCGCCGCGAGCGCGTCCATCCTCCCGGCGAACGAATCCTCCTGCTCGACGCCGAATCCGAGCACCTGCGAATCGCCGAGCA
>JADZFZ010000405.1 GCA_020854145.1 Deltaproteobacteria bacterium
ACGGCGGCGACCGGCGCGGGCGGCGGAGGAGGCGTGCGACGCAGCGTCAACCGGACCGACAGCTCCTCACGGTCGAACGTGACCGAGCGCGTCGCCGGTTCGTAGCCCTCGAGGCTCGCGCCGATCTCGTGGCTTCGTCCGTCGCGCGGCACGCGTGCCTCGTACGGGTTGACGACGGTGACTCCGTCGAGGGTCAAGGTCCCGCCCGGCGGCGACGTCGAGAGACGCACCCGTGTCATCGGCGGATCGGGCGCAGCCGGGGGGTCGGGCGCAGGCGGCGCGCCAGGCACCGCTTCCGGAGCCGCGGGCTGCGCGACGGGATCGGTCGCCGGCGGCGCAGCCGGCATGGCCGCCTGCGCCGTCGGATCGACGACGGCAGCCGTCGGTTCGCCGGCGGGCGACGACGGCGTGGTCGCGGCCGCGCTCCCGACGGTGAGATCGCTCGGGGGTGTCTCGGGAGTGGTCGAGGCCTGCTCGACCGTCGCTGGACGCGTGGGCTCGTCCGGACGCCGGGTGATCAGATACGTGCTGACGACGATGCCGAGCGCGATGATGGCGGAGCCCGCGATGATGACGCTCCCGCGGATCCCGCCGCGCGCGGCCTGAGCGCGCAGCCGTCCCGTGTCCTCGAGCGGATCTCGATCGTGCTCGATGCGCAGCGTCGGAGCGCCCGGCTCGACGCGTTGCAGCGCTCGGGCGGCGGCCGGCGGTGGGCGAGGAGCGTCGGCTGCGACGACGACCGACGAGGCCGGCGCCGGTTCGGCTGCGACGGCCGGTGCCGGTGCGCTGGGCGCCTCTGCCTTCGCGCCCGACGAGAGCGCGGCGCGAAGCTCCGCATCCGAGGGTGCCGCGGTTCCGAGCGGCAGCGTCGCCTTCGCCGACGGGATCCGGGGCGCAGCGGGAGGGGGAGCCTCGGCGGTCGCCACGGCCGGCGCGGGTCTCGGCGGAGCCACGGGCGTCGGAGGTGGCGCCACGACGACGGCAGGCGTGGGCGCTGGCGCGGGCAAGGGCTCGTCCGGAGCTCCCAGCGCCGAGACGCCGCTCTCCTCGTCGGGATCGTCGGTTTCCCAGGACGGTCGGTACTCGTCTGCCAGCCGGTCGGCCTCTTCGACCGAGACTCCGTCGTCGGGTGGACGCACCGCGCCCATGCCGATCTCCGTCTTCATCCGCTTGAGCCGTCGCGTCTTCGCCGCCGACGCCATGATGCCTCCGCTCCTCGGGGTAAGGTCGCGCGCGCGCGCCGCACCGCGCCCGACTCGCTCGTGCCCGGCGCACCGCCGCGCCGCCAGAGCAGACACGAGCCAGTGTACCCGGATTGGGGCCCGCGCTCACGCACTGCCGATCCGCCGCCGCGCACCGAGGACGCGACGCGAGCTTCACGAAGACGGGAAAGCCTCGCGGAGGCGATCGTCCCACTCGTCTGCGAGCGTCGCGACGGTCGAGACGATGTCCTCGAACTCCTCGTAGTCGAGCCCGCTCAAGCGCCGGAGCGCCCGCAGGTACACGGCGTCACGATCCTTGTCGACGGCGAACGCCCCGTCGCTCGTGACCAGGAAGTTCAGCTCGAGCAACCGCCGGAAGAACGCTTCGCGGTTCTGCTTGGGCACGTCCATGATCCTCGAGAGCACGAGCAAGATCCCGTGGTCCTCGAGGATGTTGATGCCCACGGTGGCAGAGCCTCGTCGCACATCGGTGTAGCCGTCCTCGTCGAGGGGCGCGAAGCGCACGCCGACGCGTTCGCCGAATCGCTGGATGTACTCGTCGGCCATCTGGCGCGCGTCGCGGTACACGCGCCCGCTGACGCGGTCTTGATAGAACGGCTGCTCGGACATCGTGCCTCCTCGCGGGTAGCGGTCGAAACCCGTTACCCACGCCGAAAGCGTCGTACTACAAGGGCTGTCGTGTGGACGTCAACGGCGGTGGGCCCGCGCTTCGTCGGGCTGATGGTCCTGGCGCTCGCGTCGTCGTGCGGCGTGCCTGCCCCGGCCACCGTGGACGCAGGCCCGCCGCCGGGCGCGCCGACGCGGCCCACCGCGCCGAGCCCGGCGACGCGCGACGAGGGTCCGATCGACGGCGTCGTCGCCGAGACCGAGCGCGCGCTCTCACCCGAGGCGTCGCGGACCGATCCGGCGCTCGACGAGCTCTTCCATCGACTCGCGGCTCGCGCGGCACGGGAGCACGGCACGGTCGATGGCGTTCGTATCCGAGCCCTCGCCGCGCGCGTGGCGTTGGCGCGTGCCGACCTCGAGGGAGCCGCCGCGTCCACGCGCATCGCCGAGGCACGCGAGCAGCTCACGGCGGCTGCGTCGCGAAACACGCTCGAGGGGGCTTGCGAGGCATCGCTCGAGCTCGCGCGGCTCGAGGCGCGACACGCCTCCGACTTCCGTGCCGCGTACGTGGCGGCGTATCGGCTCCGTCGCCGTTTCCCTCCGGGACCGTGCGTCACGAGCGCCGAGTGGATGATGTCGGTGTTGTCGGCGTTCCGTCCGGTCGATGCCGTGCTCGCGGCGATCGACGAGAACCCCGAGCGCGGCGGCGTCGATGCGGGCCCGGACGGCCCGGACGCGTCGGGGCTCACGGCTCCCGTCGGGTCCGCGATGGACGTCGCGAGCTGGGCCGCCTCGGGCGCGAGCCCCACCGTGCCGGCGCGTCCCCAAGCGCCCGCGCGCCTCGAGCAGGTGCTCGTGCTCGGGGAGGGCTCTCGCATCGTGCTCGCGTTCGACCGCGTCGTGCTCTTCGAGCGACGCGACGAAGCGGCCTCGGGCGAGCTGCCGCCGCGCGTGTCGCTCACGTTACCGAACGCGCGCAAACGCGGCGATCTCCCCGACGTCTTCCCGGGGCGCGGCCCGGTGCATCGCATTCGCGTGATGCCGACGGAGTCGGAGGGGATTCCCGGTGCTCGGCCCACGCGCGAGCGTGGCCTGCGCATCGTGGTCGACCTCGTCACGCCCACGCGCTACCAGGTCTTCTTCCTCACCAACCCGTTCCGCATCGTGCTCGACTTCCGGCCGGGTGCGCTCTCCGCCACCGACTCGGCGCCGACGCGCGTTCGCACGATCGTCCTCGATCCCGGGCACGGCGGCGAGCAGCCGGGCGCCTCCTACGGCGGCCTCCGCGAGGCGGACATCGCCCTCGACGTCGCGCATCGCGTACGCGCGCTCTTGCTGCGCCGTCTGCCCGGCATGCGCGTGCTGCTCACGCGGGCCGACGACCGCTATCTCACGCTCGAAGAGCGAACCGCCTTCGCCAACGGCATCGGCGCGGACGTCTTCGCGTCCATCCACGTCAACGGCGCATCCGATCCGGGCGCCTCCGGAGCGGGCGTCTTCGTGCTCGACACCACCGCCGACCGCGCGTTGCTCGCCTTCGCCGCGCGCGAGAACGGCACCTCGATCGACGAGCTGAGCAACCTGCAGGTGCTCCTCGCGCATGCCCACCGACAGGGCCAGTCGGTCGCGTCGATGCAGCTCGCGACCAGCATCCAGTCGTCCATGGTCGCGAGCGCCCGTCGCATCCACACCGAGATCGTGGACCGCGGCGTCCGACAGGCCGTCTTCTACGTGCTCGTCGGCGCGTCCATGCCTGCCGTGCTCGTCGAGGTCTCGTTCCTCTCGAACCCGCTCGAGCAGCGGCTGCTCGGCACCGTCGGCTATCGCCAGGCGCTCGCAGAAGGCATCGCCGAAGGGCTCGTCCGCTACGCCCGCGCGCACTGACCGCTGGAGGGGTGACCTGAGTGGGTCGCTCGGAATGCCGTCCGGGCGAATCGGGACTCGCTCGTGCGGGGACAGAGGGACCCGTCTCGGGCGATCAGCGCAGCGCGAACGAGGCGGCGATGCACACGGCTCCCGCGCAGACCAGGACGAGCGGCAACGCGAGGGACGGCTCGCGCTCCGCGACCACCGCACGCTCGGGGTGATCCTTCGGGTACCGCACCTCGACGGGCCTGCCCGCTTGGAGCCGGTCGGTCTGCTTGCCCTTGCTCTCGAACACGTGCGGCGATCCGTCGTGCGCGCGGAACCGGACGATCACGGTGGGTCCGCCCGCCGTCGAGCTCGCGACCGCGAGCCGGATCTGGCCGACCACGCCGCGCACCTTGACGACCTGCGACTCGAGCCACCACCGCCACGTGAGGATCCCTGCACCCGCTACGACGAGCGCGCATCCGAGCACGAGCGATCCGAGCCACGACATCGGGCAACCCGGTGTCTCATCGTCTCACACGGCCGCGCACGGATCGAGACTGCCGATCGCGAGGCGGGTATCCTGAGCAGATGGGGCTACGCGAGCTCGCCCGGAGCGCGCTGCTTCTGCTCCTCGTGCCGTTGGCCGCGTGCGCGAGCGCGCAGGGAGGCACGGCGATCGACGTCGTGGTCTCCGAAGCGGAGCCGCTGTCGGCGGAGCTGACCGAGATCGAGCTGATCGTGGAGGAGCTCGGCGGCGCCGTCGCGCGCAGGGTCCGCCACGAGCGCGTCCCCGCGCGTTACGACGCCGGGCGGCTCCTGCCGTGGAGCCAGCGCGTGCTCCCCGCGACCTCGGCGCGCGCGGGTGTGCTCCATCGGTTCCGCGCGCGCGGGTTCCGGGCGGACCTTCCCGTCGTCGACGTGCAGGG
>JADZFZ010000406.1 GCA_020854145.1 Deltaproteobacteria bacterium
CGCAGATGCCGCTGCCGAACGATCTGCGCGGCACGGTTTCCGAGAACCTGGAATCGATTCGCGCGCACCTGACGGCGCCGGCGCTCGATCAACTGCGCTCGCTGGTGCAGAAGCTCGTCACGCAGGCCCCCGAGCTCGACATGAAGCGGTGGGTGTCTTCGGTGGATCTCACGGCGGACCGCGTCGGCTTCCTCGTCGGCAACGACCTGGAGATCGCGGCGACGCTGATCAAGGCGAGCCCCGAGGACGCAGCCGCATTGCCGCACAAGGACCGATTGCGCGAGCTGTTCCTGTTCTCGGTGAGCGAGGAGTACATCAAGCTGCGTCACCGACTGGGCATCGCGCTCGGCGCGGTGTGAATGTCTCCGTCGGGGAGCCACGTGACCGACGAGGAGCAGCAGGCGCGCGGCGAGCTGATGGACGCCCTTCTGCGCGAGGCGCGCTCGGCGGGCGGGTTTCCGGAGGTGGCAGCGTTCCGTGTCGCGCACGAGGCGGAACGCGCCGTCATCGACGGGATGGTCGCGGACCGCTGGCTCGAGACGGTGAACGGTCGCTACTTTCCGACGCTCGTGGGGCTCGGTGGCGCGAGCACGGACGCTACACGCGACGCACTGACGCTGGCTGGCCACGTTCTGGACGAGCTCAAAGATCGATATCGTGCGTCGCCCGGCGCCAAGGTCGACGCCCAGCAACTGGGGGATTCGCTTGGGTGGGTGCCGGACGCCATCCTGATTGCGCTCACTGTCCTTCGCGAGCTTCCGATCTGGACCAGCTACGGCTTCGGCGCCAACAACGCCTCGGTCGCCTGGGGCCATCTCGGGGATGGCGTGTTGGACGCCTCATGGCACGACCTGCCATCGACGCTGAGCGAGCCCGAAGTCGTAGAGGATGGCGGCCGTGTGCAGTTGCGGCGCGTCGCGATCGCAGGGTATCGGCCATTCGGCGACTTTCGCGCTGACCTCGCGACCCTCACCGTCATCATCGGCGCCAACGGTGCAGGCAAGTCAGCGCTCTTCGATTTTCTGAGATTCATCGGTCGCGCGGTAGAGCATCCGCTGCCCTTCGAGATCGACGAGAGGTCGACGGGAATGCGGCTGTTTCACGCCAGTGGGGCCGAGCGAATCGTCTTCGAGCTGGACCTCGATCTGAGCAGGGGCGGTCCGCTTCGCTACGAGGCAGAGATCCTGGGTCCTGTCGGCGGACCCAGGGTTGCGCGGGAGCGGTTGGCCACGTCTGCTCCTCTTGGCGACCAGCATGAGGCGCCCTTCGTGTTTCTCGACTTCAGGGACGGTCGAGGCGTGGTCCGCGATCCGGGCGCGCGTAAGCTGGTACGTCCGGCGTGGCGCCTGGATCCGAACGAGCTTGCGCTGCGGCGGATGCTCGATCCGACGCTCAAGACGCCGAGCACGGTGCGGTCGGTCCTCGGCGCCCTTCGCTTCTACTCCCAGTTCGACGTCTCGCGGCGCGCACCGATTCGCCGCCCCGTGCAGTCCGAGGTCGAGCCCGTGCTTCAGGAGGACGGCGGCAATCTCAGCGCGGTCCTGAACTGGCTGCGCGCGACGCAAGATGACGAGTGGCAGGAGCTCCAGACCCACGTTCGATCGGTCGTGCCTGGATTTCGATCGCTGAACGTGGTTCCGAGCGGTGGCCCCGGGACTGTGATGGCGTCCTGGCACGAGGACGGCGTACCCGGCGGGCTCACGCTTGCCGATCTGTCCGACGGCACCCTCCGTTTCCTGTGCTGGGCGACACTATGCCTTTCGCCGAAGCTGCCACCGCTGATCTGCATCGACGAGCCCGAGATCGGCCTTCACCCGCGGGTATTGCCGGTTCTGGCAGGGCTCTTCCAACGGGCGTCTACGAAAAGCCAAGTGCTCATCGCGACCCACTCGCCCTATTTCCTTTCGCAGTTCGCCCTCGACCAGATCGCGGTCATGCGCAAGCACGACGGCGCCGCCGAGCTCGTCCGTCCGTCGTCCAGCAATGCGCTTCGAGCGCTCGTCGAAGAGCTCGGTTCGGGAGAGCTGGCGCGGCTACACATCTCCGAGGAGCTCGAGACGCTGCCATGAGGGTGCTCGTTTACGTCGAGGGGCCCTCGGACCGTGACGCTCTACCGAAACTCCTACGCGATGTGTACGCAGAGGCGCGAAGTGCAAGAGTGGCAATCAAGCTGCTTGCCGAAGGCGACAAGGCGCGAGTGCTCCGTGCCGGACCACGCAAGGCGGCGCTCCATCTCAGGGAGAATCCTCGCGACTGGGTCTTCGTGCTCCCCGACCTCTATCCGATGAGCGCGTACGCAGGTACCGACAACGCGCACGCGTCGTTCGAGGAGCTGGATGCGCTGCTTCGTCATCGGTTCGCGGTAGAAGCCGATCAGGTCGGACTGCCGACGGCGGTGCGCCACCACTTCCGCGCTCATTGCCTGAAGCACGATCTCGAGGCGCTGTTGCTGGCTGCTCCCGACGTGCTCAAGAAGAGACTCGGCACCGACGACAAGATCGAGAAGGGCTGGCAGCAGCCCGTGGAAGATCAGAACGACGACAAGCCACCCAAGTACGTGGTGACGGAGCTCTTCAAGAAGTACAAGCAGAAGGGCAGATACACCGACACCATCGACGCACCATGGATTCTGGAGCGCGCCCAGCTGGACGTCGTCATGGCGGCTTGTCCGCAGCGATTCGCGCCGTTCGTGCGAGAGCTTCGCGTTCTGGCGTCGGGCGGGGAGCTGGGGGCGTGAATGTCGCAAGCAGGGTCGGCGCCGCGCTGGGTGTTCGACGACCTGCCGCCGTCGGGTGCGCGCAGAGGGGGTAACCCGGCCGAGCACGCGTTCCGGCCCGACCTCGATTCCTTCGTGCGCGAGATCGTGCAGAACGCGAACGACCAACGTGTCGGCGCGCCCGAGGTGCACTTCCGTCTGTCGGTGTTGAAGAATGAGGCGCTTACGGCGTTCCTCGAGGCGTGCTCGTGGGAGACGCTCGAGCCGCACCTGGTCGCGGCCGCGCGCGAACGAGGCGGGCGGGGGATCGGGCGCGCGCTCTCGGATCTGCGCTCGAACGGCCGGCTCGTCGTGCTGCACGTCGAGGACAGGCACACGGTGGGTCTCACCGGAGAGGAGTCGGAGGGTGACTCGCACTTTCGGGCTCTGTGCAAGGACACCCTCTACAGCCACAAACGTTCTGCAGCGGCGGGCGGGAGCTATGGGTTGGGAAAGTCCGTGCTCTGGACCTTCTCCGGATTGTCCACCGTTCTGTTCGCCTCGGTGCTGAAGCACCATCCCCGCGGGAAACGGTCACCGCGATTGATTGGCAGGGCGGAGCTTCCTTCGCACGTCGTCGGGAAACGCGAGCACTCGGGCTCGGGATGGTTCGGGGAGGAGATTCGCGTGGGTCGCGGGATGCGTCGGGCCGAGTCGGTGTGGGGGCTCGGGGCGGCGGTCCAGGCTCGGCTGCTCCATCTCGACCGGGCTCCCGTCTCGGGGACCAGCATCCTGGTCGTGGGCTTTCGCGATCCCGCGAGCGACGTGGAGGCCGACGTCGATTCGCTCGAGAGGGAGATTCGCGCTGCCTGCGCGAATTGGTTCTGGCCTGCGCTGGCGATGGCCCGGCAGCCTCTCCGGATCGTCGTGGGAGACCATCCCGTCGCCCCGAGGGAGTCGGAATCGCTGGCTCCGTTCCTGGACTGCTGGCAGCAGCGGCACAATCCTTCGCAGCGGCTCCAAGAGCCGGGCGACGTAGTCAGGCGCGAGGTCGAGATCGATCTCCCGTCCAGACGCGACGGCGGGGCCGGCGGTCGGGTCCAGTGCACGTTGCTGGTTCGCTTGGCGGACGAACGCAAGCGCGACGCGCGCACCGGGCGCGTCGCGACCTTTCGCGGACCGGGAATGGTCGTCCGGTATTGGGACAAGAGCTCGCTGGCGACGGCCAGGCCCTTTCACGCAGTGCTCGCGTGTGGTGAAGCACGCGACCCGGAGCATTCCAGCGAGGCGGATCGAGCGCTCGACCGATTCCTGCGCGACGCCGAGCCGCCGGGCCACGACGATTGGATCTCGACCCCGGCGCTGAAGGAAGGCTGGAAACGCGGCTACGCCAAAGCCCTCGAGCTGCTGCGCGACCGCGTCGCGGTCGAGCTGCGCGATGCGCTTTCGCCGCGAAGCAGCCTGGGCTCTCGGGGACCCGAGCAGCTTGCCCGGCGATTCCCGATTGGATCGGGCGGTGGTCGCGGCGGAGGAGCCAGCGCGTTCCGATTCTCCGGCCTCAGGGCAGTCGTGGCCGATTCGGCTTGGCGATTCTCCGGCGCGCTCCGCACGACGCACCCGGAGAGACCATGGCGAGCCGAGGTGCGACTCTCGGAGGTGGGCGACGACGGGAGCGAGCTCGCCTCGCTCGGCGTGGCGGCGGCGAGCATCGGGACGCTGGGCGTGTCCGGGATCGTGTCCGACGGCGTGTTGACGTTGCACGCGCCCGCGGGAGTCGACGAGGCGACATTCTCGGGAACGAGTGAGCCGATCGGCGACGAGCTGGACGGTCGTTGCGAGCTCCGGATGGACGTGGTCGGGTACTCGGTCGATGGCTGATCGGGCTACCCGAAGCGAACGGTTCCTTCCGTATGCCTACGAGCGACATGCGATGGCGCTGCGCATCGCAGATTGTCGGCTCGACGACGTCTCCCACCTCGAGCGGATCGATCCGGAGCGACATCTGCTGGATCTCGAGGGCCGCTGGAGCGCGGTGGAGCTGGCACTGGTGCTGGATCTGCCGCGCGCGACCCTGGAACGGGTGGCTCCTGTGGACGAGCACGAGTCCGGACCCTTCGGGCTATTGATCGTCGTTCATTGCGTCGAGACGCGCCTCCGCAGCGGACATTGGCTCGTACGCACGGCGTGCGCGTCGGGAGCGCACGAAGGCCGCGTGTGCCTGCGCCGGCAAGACTTGGCGGGTACCGCGGCCCTGTCGGCGTTCCTGGTCCGCGAGCGCGCCGCCACCTCGCGGTCCGCTGGATTGGCGGCGCACCGTGGCGCGCGTCTGGCTGGGACCCGGCCGTGGGAGCTGCGCATCGACAGGCGTCGCGCCGCGGTCGGCGGTCACCTCGACGTGCGGTTCCGCCGATTCTCCGAGGACGCGAGCCTCTCTCCCATCGAGAAGGCGGCGCTGTACCTGCTGGAATCCGAGACCGAGAGCCCGGTGCTGTGGATCAACGCGGACCACGTGCAGGTCGCGGCCGCGCTGGGGAACCAATCGACGAGCGGCGGTGTCGCCCGGGTGCGGGAGGTCGCGTTCGACCTGGTGGCTGCGGGCGTGTGGTCGCAGCTGTTCCTGAGATCGGTGCTCGATCTCTTGGAGCACGGCGAGCCGACGTACGAATGGCAGGGCTCGGTCCTCGATGCGCTCTTGCCCGACCTCTATCCATCCATCTCGGATCGGCGAGCCCGACTGGCGCAGCTTCGCTACGACGCCGACGACCTCGCGGCGGTGATGGCGCGAGTCGACGTGGTCGTTCAGCGGAGGAATGCCGTGGTGCGGCATCTGGAAGCGCTGACCGACGTGAGAGCCTGACGATGGCAGAGGCTCGAGTCTCTCGACCACCGGTGGCGCGTCCGCGGCTGGAGCGAATCGTGCCCGAAGGGAAGCGGCTGGTCACGCCCGAGCTGGTGAGCGGAGCGTTGCCGGCACATTCGGCGGCGACACTCGGGCCTTTTCTGGAGATGTTGGACATCGAGATCGATCTCGGGCCGCTCGGCGAGGCGGTGGACTCGATGGTCGCCGCGAGCACGCCGTTCGACACCGAGATCGATCGTGGTCTCGCGCCGACGCTCCATCGCGCTCTTCCGGTGTCGCGGCGTGACGCGGCCGACCCGGGCATATGGCGCTATCTCGCGATTGCATTTCGCCCGGGATTCGTCCGCCATCGCTGGGAGAATCGATCGTGGGCGACCATGCGGTCGCGATTCTGGTCGCCTGGAACGCGACCGGACAGCAATGCCTTCGGACGGCTATGGTGGATTGCCGAGCTCACGGTCGGGGATGACGGGGATTACTCGCTGACCGATCGCGTGTTGCGACGCCAGACGCTCGCGACCTCGCTGTTCGTCCGGTCGCTCGCGTCGTGGAGGCCCGCGGTCGTGGCCGCGGTCGATGTGCTGGAGCACGAGAGCGCCGAGCAGATCGAGCGGTGCCTCGTCGGGTTCTCTCGGCTCGCAGCGACGGTTCCGCTGGAGAGCATGGGTGAGGACGACGTGCGCGATCACCTGGAGAGGATTGCGGCGCGGGCCCGTGCCGGGCGTTGAAGCCCGGGCAATGGCGGTGATGATCGTGCGAATGGCGTGATTGCCGAGACACGTCGGGCCGAGCGCGGTGGCGTTGACTCTCGATGCGACCCAGTCGAGCCTCTCCCTGTGCGTGGGGCCCCGAGCACTCTGGCGACGGCTGCGCCTCCCTCTCCGCCGGGCGGGGCGCGAGCCCGTCTTGCGTCGATGGTGGGGTTGCTCTGTGCGGCCGAGCTGGTGCTCGCGTGCTCGGGCGAGGGCTCGGTCGAGCGCGACGCCGCGGGCGTCGACGCGACGGACGCCGGAGCGGAGGATGTCCGTGTCGCCGACGGCGCCATGCCGCTCGACGTGGGCCCATCGGACGCCAGCCTCGCCGACGCCGGCCAGGGAGATGCCGACACGGCCGGGTGCCGTCTCGACGTCGACTGCGACGACGATCTCGCCTGCACCCGCGATCGGTGCGCTGCCTCCGGGGAGTGCGTCCACGTCTCGGTGGACGACGACGGAGACGGCCACGCTCCCGTGTCGGTCGGCGGCGTGGATTGCGTCGGTGGAGACGACTGCGACGACGTCGATCCGCTCGTCCACCCGACGAGCGCCGAGGTCTGCAACGCGGCGGACGACGACTGCGACGGAATCGTCGACGACGGCCTCGAGTGCAGCGGCGATGCCACGAGGCCGTGCGTCACACGGTGCGGGAATCCCAGCGTTCGGCGTTGCTCCGCGTGCAGATGGGGCGCGTGCGAGGAGCCGCTCGACGCGTGCGACGGGCTCGATGACGACTGCGACGGCACCGTCGACGAGGACGAGACCTGCGGCGACCGCGGCGTCTGCGTGGCCGCGTCGTGCCGCGAAGCCGACCTCGACTGCACGGTGCAGACGTACGGCGGCCACCACTACGCCGTGTGCGCTCGTCGCGTCACGTGGGACGAGGCCCGCGCGCGCTGCGAAGCCTTCGGCGCCTATCTCGTCTCCGTCGGCGACGCCGATGAGCAGGAGGCGGTGGTGGCGTGGCTCGCCGGCCGGTCGTGGCTCGGCCTCACGCGCCAGGGCAGCTGCGAGTGGCACTGGGTCAACGGCG
>JADZFZ010000407.1 GCA_020854145.1 Deltaproteobacteria bacterium
CGAGCACGCCGTGCCCCGCCGGGATGCGCTGCGAGTCGGACGCGGACTTCGCGTCGTACTGCACGTGGTCCGTCGCGCTCGGCGCCGCGCCGCGCCACGCGTGCACGAACGACGCGGAGTGCGATGCGGGCATGTCGTGCGTCGAAGGCACGGACGGCGTGCGCACGTGCGAGCTGCGGTGCACGAGCGAGACGATGCCGTGCCCCGGTCCGGGCGCGCACGCGTGCCTCGCGCAGGGTGCACGCGAAGGCGCGCGCTGGATCTGCGAGTGGCTCGGCGAGTGATCGACGGTTCGCCGTCCCCCGTCAGGTCGCCCGGCGGATGCGCGACAGCTCGCGCGCGAGGCGCACGGCTTCGTCGATCGCGGCCCGTAGGAAGGCCGGATCGCTGACACCTCCGGGCGTCACGAGGTCCACCCGCGTGTCGTCGATGGAGGCCTCCCACGATGCCGGCATCGTCTCGAGGAACCGACCGATGACGTCGCCGGCACCGCGCGCGACGAACGCGTGCAGCGCTCCGGGGTCGGCGGCGCGCACGCGTGCGCGTTCGTCGATCGACGGCTTGCCGAGGCGAACCAGCTGGCCGCGACGCGCGGAGCTCGCCAGCTCGACGACGAACGTCTCGACGAGGAACCCGACTCCGAGAGGCGCATCGAGCGTCACGGACACGACGGTCGATACGTGCCCCTTCCCACGCGGTGTCATCACGGCCTCGAACGCGACGCCGTCGCGCACGCCGCGCATCGCCGGCGTGAGCCAGCGCGAGGTCTGCGGATCGACCTCTGCGCCGATCGTCGCCGCCATCGCGCGCCACCGCTCCGTGCGTCGCGCGAGCGGACGAAGGCGCGTGAGCCATAGGAACCCGTAGCCCGAGATCGCGCCGACGACGACGAGCCCCAGGACGAGCGGCACCCCCTGCAGCAAGTCGCGGAGCAGACGGCCCACCGAGCTCGAGCCTACCGGAAGCCGCGACGGCGCAACGGCGGTAGTACGATGACTGCGTGTCCGCGGCCTCGCGCTACCGCTTGATCCGCTCGCTCGGCAGCGGCGGCATGGCGCAGGTCTACGAGGCGGTCGCGCTCGGAGCGGAAGGCTTCGAGCGCCGCGTCGCGGTCAAGCGCATCCTGCCGCAGCTCGCATCGGACGCGGCCGTGCGTCGCATGTTCCTCGACGAGGCACGCATCGCGAGCCGCCTGCACCACGGCAACGTCGTTCCGGTGCTCGACTTCGGGATCGTCGACGGCACCGAGCTCCTCGTGATGGAGCACGTCGACGGGCTCGACGCGCGCGCGGCCGTGCGCGGCAGCCTGGCCGCGGGCATCGCCGTCGAGCCCGGGGTCGCGCTGCACATCGCGGCCGAGATCGCGCACGCGCTCGCGTACCTGGCGTCCGCAGGCGTCGTGCACCGCGACGTCAGCCCGCAGAACGTCTTTCTGTCGTGGTCGGGCGACGTGAAGCTCGGCGACTTCGGCATCGCGCTCGCCGCGGCGCGCACGGAGCGCACGGCGACGGGCATCGTGAAGGGCAAGTCCGCGTACATGGCTCCCGAGCAAGCGCTCGGCGGAGCGGTCGGTCCGCGCGCGGACGTCTACGGGCTCGGCGCGACGTTGCACGCGTTGCTCACTGGGGAGCCACCGAGCGAAGACGGCGGTGCGCTGGCCGACGCCGGTCTCGACCCCGAGATCGAACGGTTCGTCTCTCGGCTGTTGTCGGACGACCCGAACGCGCGACCCGACGCCGCCGAAGCCGCCGCCGAGGCAGGCCGGCTCGCCGCGTGGCTGCTCGGTCGCGACGGGCGCAGCGTGCTCACGGCCTGGCTCGCGCGGCTGCGTGCGCTCGATGCAGCAGCGCCCAGGAGCAAGCTCGACGACGTGATGGGTCTCTGCCTCGTCGCGCTCGACGGGAATGCGTCGGAGCGGCGTTTCACCGTCTCGCGCGAGGACGAGATCGCGTCGCGCGACGGCGACGGCATCGACCGGGACGCCGAGACTCTCGAGCCGCAGAAGCCTCCTTCGAGCGCACCGGCGGCGCGCGTCCCGAGCGCGATCGCTTCGCTCGACGCCGCACGCGCCCCGAGCGCCCCCGTCGCTCCGCTCGACACCACGCGCGCGCAGAGCCGCGGTCCCGACGTCCCGCGTGCCCCGCCGCAGAAGGACCGAACGCTCGGCTGGGTGGTGGGCGTCGTCGGCGCGCTCGTCGCGATCGCGGCGGCGTTCGCGGCCGTCTGGATCGGGCTCTCGCTCGGCGACGAGCCGGCCACGGCGTCGAACGATCCGCTGGCCCCGATCACCGCGTTGCCACCGCCCGCTGCGCCCTCGCAGTCTCCGGTGCCCGACCCGAACGCGCCCTCGGGCTACGTGCGCGTCGGCGGGCTCGCCATCCGCGGGGCCGACGTGGTGCTCGACGGTCGCACGGTCGGGACCGCGCCGCTCCTGACGCGCGTGGCCGTGGGCGAGCGCCACGTCGTCGTCATCGATCCTGCGACCCGCGAGACGCTGCTCGACGGGCGGTACGTCGTGACGCCTGCGCACACGGCGATGCAGCCGCTGATGATCACCGCGCGCGTCGGAGGTGGCCCGGGCGCGCGCCTGCCGCGCATCCTCCGCGGCCGTTGATCAGTACACGCGGAGATCGATGCCGAGGTACGTGCCGTCGAAGGCCTTCACCAGCACGCCGAGCAACGGGCGCCCGGCCTCGTCGCTCACGGTCACCTCGACGGCGCCGCCCGGTCCGGGCCGGGTCGAGACCGAGAGCCGGCCCGTGCCGAGGTTCTTCGCGACCGCGCGATCGTAGGCGGCGCGCAGCTGCTCCTTGCCCTCGCGGACGAGCACCTGCGCGAAGCTGCCGGGTCGCGGACGCGCGCCGGCTTCTTCGAGGAGCGCGGCGTTCGGGTTGCGCATCAGCCGCTCGAACGCGTCGTAGTCGCGCGCGATGATCGTGCGCGTGATGGCGACGGCCGTCCCCTCGGGCGTGTCGCGCGGCGGATCGGACGATCCACACGCCGACACCGCGAGGCACGCAGCCAGCACCGCGATCCCGAGCGCCCGATCGACACGCATGCCGCGAGCATCGCGCGGCTGCGCGCTCCGCTCAACACCGCCGCTGCCGACGCGCGAGCCCGCGACGCCGCGGGACCGTCGGGTATGCTCGCGGTCGATGTCGGCTGAACGCACGCTGGCCGATCGGCGCAGGGAGAAACCGCCCACGCGCGTCGTGCGCGTCGACGTCGTCAACGGTCCCGACATGGGCCGCTCGCGCGAGCTGCCGACCGACGATCCGCTCGCCGTGGGCTCTGCCGACGGAAACGCCCTCGTGCTCTCGGACCGCAAGGTCAGCCGCTACCACCTGGAGCTCGCCGCGACCGAAGGCGGCGTGCGCGTGACCGATCTCGGGAGCCTGAACGGCACGTGGATCGGGCTCGTGCGCGTGCAGCAGGCGATCGTGCCGGCGGGGACGCGCCTCGCGCTCGGCGACACGCTGCTCGAGGTGCGCGACGCGTCGGTGCCCGACGCAGGCGGCGAAGGCACGGCGCCGGTCATCCCGGGCTTCGTCGCGCACGGCCGAGCGATGCGGCGCATCGCGATCGAGCTCGCGCGGCTCGGTCCGAGCATGGTCTCGGTGCTCGTGCAGGGCGAGACCGGCACCGGCAAAGAAGTCGTCGCACGCGCGCTCCACGGGCTCTCTCCGCGACGCGACCGGCCCTTCGTGGTCGTCGACTGCGGCTCGCTGCCCGCGACGCTCGTGGCGTCCGAGCTCTTCGGGCACGAGCGCGGGGCCTTCACCGGCGCCGATCGCAAGCGCGCGGGCGCGTTCGAGCGCGGGCACGGCGGCACCGTGTTCCTCGACGAGATCGGCGAGCTGCCTCTCGCGGTGCAGCCCGCGCTGCTCGGTGTGCTCGAGCGCCGCCAGTTCCGCACGGTCGGAGGGGACCGCGAGATCGACGTCGACGTGCGCGTGGTCGCCGCGACGCACCGCGATCTGCGCGCCGCGGTCAACCTGGGCACCTTCCGCGCAGACCTCTACTACCGGCTCGCGGTGGCCCGCGTCGTGGTGCCGCCGCTGCGCGAGCGCCCCGAGGACGTCGAGCCGCTCGTGCTGCGCTTCGCGCGCGAGGTGCTCGGGCAGAGCGCGGAGCTGCCCTTCTCCGAGGAGACGATGGAAGCGCTCCGCCGCCATCCGTGGGCAGGCAACGTGCGCGAGCTGCGCAACGTCGTCGAGAGCGCGCTCGCGATGGGCCGCGTCCAGCTCGAGGACGACGTGCCCGCCGCCGCGCAGCCTTCGCCCTCCGCCGCGACCTCGTCGGCCGTCGACGCGAGCGCCGCCGCGATCTCCGGCGCGACGCTCGGGCCCTACGCGGACGCACGCGCTCAGGCCGTCGAGCGTTTCGAGCGCGACTACCTCGTCGCGCTCACGACGCGCTTCGGTGCGAACGCGTCGCAGGCCGCGCGCTTCGCCGGGATGGACCGCAACTACCTGGTGTCCCTGCTCCGCAAGCACGGCCTGCGCTGATCGCGGCGCATCCGATCGACGCCAACCGCGTCAATCGAATCCTGCCTGCCCGTCGTCCGGCCGGGGGTGCGTGCGGCGGCACTCATCCTCGATCCCGCACCGGATCCTTCGATCCCGCACCGAGGTTGATGATCCCTCGCGATCCCGCACCTCCCTCGTCGATCCCGCACCGAGGTTGATGCGTCGATCCCGCACCGAGGTTGATGATCCCTCGCGATCCCTCGATCCCGATCCCGCACCGAGGTTGGTGTTCGCGGCGTGCGCGGGCGGCCTCGATCCCGCACCGAGGCTAGTACCGCTGCCCACGAGTTCGTTCCGGGTTTCCCGATCCCGCACCGAGCCCCGATCGAGCCCCGATCCCACACCGAGGTTGATGTTCGCGGCGTGCGCGGGCGGCGGCGGCGAGCGAGGGAGATAGACGGCGGGCGCCGCCATCTCGCGCCGCTGAGACGCGTTGCGGACCCCAGCTGCGGGTCGGGGGTGCGTCGCAGAGCACTCAATTTGGGCCGAAGACGGACGGGTGCGCGGCCGCGTTGGGTGCAGCCGGGCGAAGTCGGTGGAGCTCCGATTATCCGGTGTCGGGGAATGGCTCGCAGGCCACGCCGGCGTAAAGACGCAGCGCGTGGGTGCCCGCCGGGAAGAGCACGTCGCGGGCGCCGGCGGCGAATCGGAGCCAGGCGGAGCGATACGACGCGAGCCAGTCTCTCAGACGCTGAAGGGCCTCGATGCGTGCCCACTTGTTGCGACCCGCGACACGCGGGCTGATGCCACGGCGGGGCTCGAAGCTCGATGGGCTGTCGTAGAAGCTCTGGCGTCGCACGGTCTTGCGGCCGAGGATGC
>JADZFZ010000408.1 GCA_020854145.1 Deltaproteobacteria bacterium
AGCAGCTTCGCATCGACCTGCGCCACGAGATCGTCGAAGAGGCCGTGCGCACGGCCGAGCGTGTGCTGCGCGAGCGGGTCACCGCGGACGATCAGCGCAGGCTCGCCGACGAGTACGCGCGGATGGCGGACAAGATGCTCGCGAAGAGCGCGGCGGCGCGCAGCACCAGCCCCGGAGGGGCGTCGTGAGCGCCGGGAGCATCGGACGCCGATATGCGCGCGCGATGTTGTCGGTCGCGACCGACCAGAAACGTCTCGATCAGACGGTGGAAGAGCTGCAGACGCTGGCCTCGATGTGGGAGTCGAGCGCCGAGCTGCGCAACGTGCTGCAGAACCCCGTGTACCCGGCGAGCATTCGCGCGGGCGTGCTCGCGTCGCTCGCGTCGCGCCTGCAGCTATGGCCGCCGACGGCGCAGCTGCTCTCCCTGCTCGACGAGCGGCGACGGTTGGTGCTGTTGCCCGACATCGCGCGTGCCATCCGCGAGATGGCCGACGAGCAAGAGCGGCGGCTCCGCGCGCACGTGACGAGCGCAGCGCCTCTGCCCGACGTGTACTTCACACAGCTCAAGACCACGCTCGAGCGTGCGACCGGATACTCGGTGCTCATGCGATCGGACGTGGACGCGGCTCTCCTCGGTGGCGTCGTGACGCGCATCGGGGACCAAGTGTTCGACGGCAGCCTCCGCACGCGTCTCGACGAGATGCGAGACCGGCTTCTCGCCGAGCAGTGAACCGCGACGACCGCCGTAGTCCCCTGCCCTCGCAGCCAAGAGGGCCGAGAACGCGGCCGATACCCGAGTCTCCCTAAAAAGAGCGACGTTTCTGGAGGAGTCGATGCAGCTCCGGGCCGAAGAGATCTCCGAGATCATCAGGAAGCAGATCACCTCTTTCGACAAGAAGGTCGAGGTGACCGAGACCGGAACCGTGCTGACCGTCGGTGACGGCATCGCGCGGGTCTACGGTCTTCAGGGCGCGATGGCGGGCGAGCTGCTCGAGTTCCCCGGCAGCCTGATGGGCATGGTGCTCAACCTCGAAGAGGACAACGTCGGCTGCGTGCTCTTCGGCTCCGACACGAGCGTGCGCGAAGGCGAGACCGTCAAGCGCACGGGCCGCATCGCGGACGTGCCCGTCGGCCCTGCGCTGGTCGGTCGCGTCGTCAATGCGCTCGGGATGCCGGTCGACGGCAAGGGGCCCATCGAGTCGAAGGAGCGACGGCGCATCGAGATCAAAGCGCCCGGTATCGTGCAGCGGCAGCCCGTGAAGGAGCCGATGCAGACGGGCCTCAAGGCGATCGACTCGATGATCCCCATCGGGCGTGGCCAGCGCGAGCTGATCATCGGCGACCGGCAGACCGGCAAGACGGCCATCGCGGTCGACACGATCATCAATCAGAAGGGCCAGGACATGTTCTGCTTCTACGTGGCCATCGGCCAGAAGCAGAGCACCGTCGCGCAAGTCGTGGACCGCCTCGAGAAGGCGGGGGCGATGGAGTACACGACGGTCGTCGCGGCCAATGCGAGCGAGATGGCGCCGCTGCAGTTCATCGCGCCGTACACCGGCGTCACGATGGGCGAGTACTTCCGCGACAACGGACAGCACGCGCTCTGCATCTACGACGACCTCTCGAAGCAGGCGACGGCGTATCGCCAGCTGTCCCTCCTGCTGCGTCGCCCGCCCGGCCGCGAAGCGTATCCTGGCGACGTCTTCTACCTGCACTCGCGCCTGCTCGAGCGCGCGGCGAAGATGAAAGAAGTCTGGGTCGTCGCGAAGAAGGATGCGGATCCGAAGGATCCCGGCGAGGACGGCAAGAGCTACTTCATCGGCAGCAAGGACATGCCCCACGGTGTGGAGCATCCTTCGGACGCCTCCAAACAGGCCGCCGAGAAGATGGGCAGCGAGTACGCCGGGAAGAAGATCCCGACCTCCGGCGGATCGCTCACGGCGCTGCCGGTCATCGAGACCCAAGCGGGCGACGTCTCGGCGTACATCCCGACGAACGTCATCAGCATCACCGACGGCCAGATCTTCCTGGAGAGCGACCTCTTCTACTCGGGCGTTCGGCCGGCGATCAACGTCGGCATCTCCGTATCGCGCGTCGGTGGCAACGCGCAGATCGCCGCGATGAAGAAGATCGCCGGCACCCTCCGCCTCGAGCTCGCCCAATACCGCGCGATGGCTGCGTTCGCGCAGTTCGCGAGCGACCTCGACAAGGCGACCCAGGCGCAGCTCGCCCGCGGCGAGCGTCTCGTGGAGATGCTCAAGCAAGGCCAGTACACGCCGATGCCGGTCGAGAAGCAGATCCTGCTGATCTACGCCGCGACCAAGGGCTTCGTGGACGGCTACCCCGTCTCGGTGCTCGGTCGTTACGAGAAGGAGCTGCTCTCGTTCGTGGAGTCGCAGCACCCGAAGGCGCTCGACCTGGTGCGGACGAAGAAGAAGCTCGACAAGGACGTCGAGGACGCGCTGCAGGCCGCGCTCAAGGCGTTCGCGCAGACCTTCGTGGTCGACAAGAAGAGCTGACCCAGAGAACCGGAGAGGGCTCGTGCCGTCGCTCAAGTCGATCAAGAAGCGGATCAACAGCGTCAAGAGCACGCAGAAGATCACGCGCGCGATGAAGATGGTCGCGGCCGCGAGGCTGCGGAAGGCTCAGCAGCGCATCCTCGAGCTGCGCCCCTACGCCATCAAGACCTACGAGGTCCTCTCGTCGGTGGCCGCTCGAGCCGGCGGCGAGGAGGCGCACCAGCTCCTCGCTCGGCGCCCGCCCAACAAGGTCCTGCTGGTCGTTCTCACCAGCGACCGCGGCCTCGCCGGCGGCTTCAACGCCAACATCTGCCGGCGTGCCTACCAGGTCTGGAAGGACGAGACCGACGAGCACCACGAGATCACCTTCGCGGTGATCGGTCGAAAAGGCCGTGACTTCCTCCATCGCCGAAAGGCTAACGTCCGCCACGAGATCACCGGCGTCTTCGAGAACCTCAGCTACGAGAAGGCCGCCGAGATCGCCCGCGTGGTCATCGACGAGTACAAGCGCGCCGACCTCGACGCCGTCTACCTCGTCTACAACGAGTTCAAGAGCGCCATCTCGCAGAAGGTCACCATCGAGCAGCTCTTGCCGATCCGACTCGACCATGGCGCGCCGCCACCCGAGTCCGTGACGAAGCACGTCGAGACCGAGGCAGGCTCGGAAGCGCCCGCCATCGACTTCATCTACGAGCCGGACAAGGCCACGCTGCTCGATCGGTTGCTGCCGATGTACGTCGAGGTCGAGGTCTACCGCGCTCTGCTCGAGTCGGTCGCATCCGAGCACGGCGCGCGCATGACCGCGATGGACGCCGCGACCAAGAACGCGGGCGAGATGATCGACCGGATGACGCTCGTCTACAACCGCACGCGCCAAGCGGTGATCACGAAGGAGCTGATGGAGATCATCGGCGGCGCCGAGGCGTTGAAGGAGTAACGAGCCGCAGTGCCTCGCCGGAGTGCTCGCTGCCCGTCGAAAAGATGAAGGCGCCCCCGAGGGGGCGCCTTTCTCGTTGCTCGACAAGAACCACCCACCGTTCGCCCGAGCTCCGCCGAAGGGCGCGAATCGCGTGCTTCGACGCGCTCGGCACGAACGGTTTCGTGTGAGCCCCTCAGTTGCAGTCGGCGGGAACGGCCTTCTGCATCGCCTGCAGACCCTGACGCCAGCCGGCGATCATGGCCGTGCACTGCGTGTCGCCCGCCGCGCCGAGCGCCGCTGCGTTCTGCACGCCGGCACACGCCCCGGCGGGAGCGCCCGCGCCCATCGCAGCCACATAGGCGTCGCAGCAGCGTCGGGCCTTGTCGCACGCGCCGCCTCCGCCACCGCCGCCACCGCCGCCGCCGCCTCCGCCACCACCGCCGCCCCCTGCGGGCTCGGTCGTCGCGCCACCACCGCCACCCGAGCTATCGCTGCTGCCGGAGCTGCAAGCGAAGCCCACTGCGAACATCGAGATGCACAGGACCAACGAGGTCAACATCACTGCCATCTTCGTGCGACGCATTTCGTCTCCTCCTCGAGTTGCGTTTGCGGGAGCAGCCCGCCACCTGCTCGATTCGTGAACCCGCAACACGAGGGGCGTGTCGCGCGTGGGGATCTACGCGCAGCCTC
>JADZFZ010000409.1 GCA_020854145.1 Deltaproteobacteria bacterium
ACGAGGAGCTCCGCCATCACCAACGTTGGGACGCCGAGGTCTTCACGTGGAGACGGCGCTCGCCGGAGCGATTCCCCTTCGAGCCCGTGCACCTCGGCGGGCTTCGATGGCTGCTCACCGGGACCTCGCCGGCGTTCGACCGGCGCATGGCCGGCGATCGGTTCGCGCTGGTCCACGCCCACTTCGGGACTGCCGGGATGTACGCGATGGCGTTCGCGCTGCGCCACGACCTTCCCCTCGTGATCACGTTCCACGGCGTCGACGTCCCGCGCCTGCGCAACTGGGAGCGGTTCATGCCCCAGCATTGGCCTTATGCCGTCCTGGGTCCGCGCATGTTGCAGCGGATGACTCTCGGCCTGTGCGCATCCAACGAGCTGCGCGAGCTCCTCTGGGACATGGGAGTGCCCGAAGACCGCCTGGTGACGCACCGCCTGGGAATCGACCTGTCCGCGTTCCGCAAGGGCGCGCGCGACCCCGAGCGCGTGCGCGTCATCATGATTGGCCGCTTCGTCGAGAAGAAGGGTTTCGAGCACGGGATCCGCGCTTTCGCCCGCGTGGTGGCGACCGGCGCGTCCGCGCACCTGACCATCGTCGGCGACGGCCCTCGCAGAGCGCGGCTGAGCGCGCTCGTCTCGTCGCTCGGGATCGAAGACCGCGTGACCTTCACGGGGATCGTCCCGAGCGAAGAGGTCTCTCGGCATCTGGCGTCGAGCGACGTGCTGATGGCCCCGAGCGTCGTCGCCGCCGACGGCAATCGCGAGTCGGGTGTCATCGTCGTCAAAGAGGCGAGCGCGAGCGAGGTCGTGCCGATCGGAACGTGGCACGGAGGGATCCCCGAGATCATCGACGACGGCGAGACCGGCTTCCTGGTGCCCGAGCGCAACGTCGACGCCTTGACCGAGCGGTTGGGACGACTGGTCGCCGATCCCTCTCTCCGCCAGACGTTGGGGCGCGCCGCCCGCGCCAAGATGGAGAGGGAGTACGACAATCGCGTTCGCGTCGCGGAGCTCGAGCGCCACTACGACGAAGCCTGCAGGCGCCACCGACGACGCTCCTGACGGTCTTCACCTCACGTGCACGGGTGTGCCCCGCTCGCCCGGCGGCGGGAACATGCGCGCCCAGCCGTCGGGCACGCGAGGGCTCGTGAACGCATAGAGCCAGCGCGCGTCGCGCGGCGCGAGGTTCACGCAGCCATGGCTCCTCACCGCGCCGAACCCGTCGTGCCAGTAGGCGGCGTGCAGCGCGACGTCGCCCGCGAAGTACTGGATCCACGGCACGCCATCCATCGAGTACGTCTGCCGCGCATCGTCGTCCTCGACGTTGTCCATCGTCGCGTGCGCGATCTTGATCCAGACACGATGGAGCCCGACGGGCGTGGTGCCCGGACGCCTGCCGGTCGACACGAGCGTGGCGAAGACCGGCTCGGCTCCCTCGTACGCGACGAGCGTCTGACGCTCGAGATCGACGTCGATCCACCGCTCGCCGCGCGCGACGCCTTCGGGCGGGGCGATGCGCGTCGGGCGGACGAGCAGGCTCGACGGGACGAACCCCCCTTCGGACAGACGCGTCATCGGCTCGCCGCCCGCCGTCGCCTCGGTCCCGACCGGCACGAGCGCCCGTCCGCGAAGACGCCCCGTGCGACGGCGGCCATCGGGATCCGCGAACGTCGGCGCGCCCCCGCGTCGCACCCACGCCACCGACAGGGTCGTCGCAGGCTGCCCGCGCGCCAGGGTCACGCCGGCGAATCGGCTCGGCTCCACCCAGCGGAGCTCGCGCGCCACGATCCACGTGCCGCGCGTCGTCCGGGCCACGGGCTGGCCGCGCCACATGTCGGTGCCGACGATCGCGAGGCCCCAGCTCGTCCCGAGCGTCGCTGCGCTCGTGCCCGCGTCGATGTCGCTCGGGCGCGCGAAGGCGCGCGTCCCGGCGCGACCGGAGAACGCGTACTCGAACGGGACGATCGCGTCGTCGTCGAGCACCGGGTAAGGGCCGACCGCGGGCTCGGCGCGCACGAGCGTCACGTGATCCGCGCAGACCCACGCGTCGTCTGCCACGCGGAGCCAGTCGCCCGAGCAGCCGCCGCCGGCCCGCCGATCGAGCACCGCAAAACGCGCTCCCGGCGCGAGCAGACCGCGCGGCTCGGAGCGCTGCGCGTCGGGAGCGGTGCGCACCATCGCGCCGTTGCGCCGCGCCTCGACGGAGCGCGTCCAGCTCGCGCTCTCCGTGCCCTCGGCTCCGTCGACGACCTCGCCGTGTTGCTCCTGGTCCGCGTGGTCGTGGAGCGCGGGCGACCGCCGTCGCTGCTTGGCCTCTCCGATCGTCGCGCCCGCCGGCACGAGCGGACCGACGAGCATCCCGCCCGCGATCGTCACGGCGAAGGACAAGACCCACGAGGCGCGTCGACCGTGCGAGCGCATGACGCATTGTACGGCGCGCGCCCCGCGGAGCGCGCCGCGATGCGAAAGACGTCTTCGTAACGACGCACCACGCCCCGGACGTCGAAGTCGCGCGCGCGCTCGGCCCCTCGTGCTCCGAGAGCTCCACGCAGAGGACGGTCCTCGCACACGAGATCGATCGATCGCGCCAGCTCCCCTGCGTCCTCGCTCCGCACCACCAGCCCGGACACTCCGTGCCGCACGACCTCCCGAGGACCATAGTCGCAATCGGTCACGATCACGGGGGTCCCGCACGCCATGGCTTCCACCACCACGTTGCCGAACCCCTCCCACCGCGACGGTAGGACGAAGGCCTGCGCGCGTGCCATGTAGGACCACGGATTGTCGACGAACCCGGGCATCGACACCCGACCGGTCAGGCCGCAGTCGCGGACGAGCGCTTCGAGGCTCCTTCTCTCGGGCCCCTCTCCCAGGATCACGAGCTGGGTCTCGTGCCGCGCGCGCGTCTCCGAGAACGCTCGAACGAGAACGTCGAATCCCTTCTGGTGCTCGAGCCGCCCCGCGGCGAGCAGAAACCGCTCCGGCAGGCCGTCCCTCGGCTCGGCTGCGCGGCGCGTCACCAGCTCGAGGTCGACTGCATTGTAGATGCGTCGAACACGTTGCCTGTCGACTCCGAGGCTGTCCGTCACGCAGCTCGCCACTCCGTCGGAGATCGCGACGACGACGTCGGCCGATCGATAGGCGCGCCGCACCAACCACCGCATCGCGCCGCCGCCCGCCCGTGTAGCCATCTCGTCGTCGATGACCGCATCGACGTTGTTCCCTTCTCGAACGATCCACCCGACTCGCCGCCTGCCATGGACCGCCAGCGCGGGGAGCGCGCACATCGCCATCCCCTTCATGAAGCTCACGACGACGTGAGGGCGGAAGCTCCGCAGCCATCCGTAGACTCGCGCAGGCGACGCCGCCGCTCTCCACAACCCCGCGGCGGTCAGCCAATCACGGTTCGTCCCGGTGTTGCCCCACCGTGTCTCGGTCGCCCGCGAGAGCAGCCAGCGACGATCGAGCTGACCGCAATAGGCGCCCATCGTCGCCAGGACGCCCAATCGAACGTCGAACTGCGCCCTGTCGACGTG
>JADZFZ010000410.1 GCA_020854145.1 Deltaproteobacteria bacterium
CCACGAGCGCCAATGCGCCAATCGAATCGCCCTGCTTTCGCAGGAGGTGCATCTCCGAGATCTTCTCGTCGAGCGGACAGCCTGCGAGCGGGATCCCCAGCGGGTTCGCCTTGTAGCTGCCGTCCTTGTCGCGAAAGCCTTTGGAGCACGTGTCCTTGTCGCGCTCATGGCAATAGAGGCAGTACTCGACGTGATCGCGGACCTCCATCGGGTTCATCCGCTCGTCGGTGAGCGCGAAGCCGTCGCGGTGACGGCGGTGAGACTCGGGGCCGTGAATCTCCTCGGCGCGAGCCGCGATGGGCCGGCGAATCTGCACGAGCTGATCGAAGTCCATCGGCTGCGGGAGGCGGAAGGCCATCCAGGCCGCGATCGCCGGGTCACGACGGCGCATGAGCAGCCAGCGCTCGAGCAGATCGAGGCACGCTGCCACCGTCGTGCGCGTGGCTTCGCGGTAGGGCGGCGAGTCGGGCAGCGCCGCGGCTCCCTCCACCGCGCCGTGCACGCGCGTGATCACCGACTTCGCCAGCTCGGCGCGCGGCTCGCCGCGTTTGACGTCGTGATCGAGGTCGAGCAGGTCACACGCGAAGAGCGCGACGGCTCGCTCGTCGTCGGGATCCGTCACCCCCGCGGCGCTCAGCATCTTGCGCGCGGCAGCGTCGAGAACGGCGTCGAACGCAACCTCGCCGCGCTTGAGGGCGCGTCGCTTCACGAGCTGGTCCTTCATGCGAAAGACGGGCGCTACGTGGTCCGCGTCGCGCATCGACGAGCGACGCTCGTCCTCCACGCGGAAGAGGCGCGCGACGAACGCGCTGACGTGCGGGGCCACGTCGCAGAGCACCGCCGAGATGGCTTCTGGTTTCATGCCCTCGCCGAGCGAGCGGCGATAGGCGGCGAAGCGTTCGGCGACGTCGGGCGCCTCGAGCGCCAGGTCGGCGAGGAACTTCTCGTGCAGCTCCGCCAATCGCTCGGGGACGAAGAGGTCGCGCCAGGTGAATCCGGGAAGAGCGAGAGCCAAGTCGGGTGTCATCGGGGGGCGGAGTGTACAGACGAGCCGGCCTCGCGCACCTCGCCCGTATGAAAGAGATCGTGTCGCTTGACGAGGAACGTGCCCTCCCGCACGCCTTCGGGATGCGCCATCGCTGGCGACGGCTGTCGTCCCATCCCCGCGGGGATTTCCGCATCTTCCGTGTGCACGAGGTCACGCTCGAGCGTCGAGCGCTCGGGGTCGAAGGGGTCGATGCGGCCGCGGCGCTCTCGGGGAGCGGGGCGCCGCCCGACGTGCTCGCCTACGTCATCGACTGCCCGGACTGGGTGAACGTGGTGCCGCTGACCGCCGACGGCGGCGTGGTGCTCGTGCGCCAGTACCGGTTCGGCGTCGACCGTGTGACCTACGAGGTGCCGGGCGGCGTGATCGATGCAGACGAGGAGCCCTCGACGGCGGCCATGCGCGAGCTGCGCGAAGAGACGGGTCATCGCGCCGCCTTGCTCTCGCCGCTCGGGGTCGTCGCGCCGAACCCGGCGATCCAGTCGAACCGCTGCCACATGTTCGTCGCGCGCGACTGCCGGCTCGTGGACGCGGTCGACTTCGACGAGCACGAGGACATCGACGTCGAGGTCGTCACGCGCGCCGAGGCGCTCCGGATGGTGCACGACGGACGCATCGAGCACGCGCTCGCGCAGGTGGCGTTGCTCCGCGCGTTGTCGGCCCCTGCGGTGGAGCCGGGGGTGGAGGCGCCCTGATGGAGCCGGCGACGCCGACCCCGCGGGCCCGCATCTCGGTCTGCGTGAACCCCGCCTCGCGGCCGGACGCGCGCGACGGCTGCGGTGCGCTCGAGGGGCCCGACGTCTACGAGGCGCTGCGGCGCGAGGTCGCCAAGCGCGGGCTGGGGCGCGAGGTCTGGATCACGAGGACGTGGTGTCTCGGGATCTGTCCGGATCGTGGGTGTACCGTGGAGGTCGCGCCCGGCGGTGGGCTCTACCGGGAGGTGGAGCCGTCGGACGCCGGGGTGCTGGTCGAGCGCGCGGTCGAGATCGTGCGGGGGGCGGCGGTCCCGGCACTCGACGGCTCTTCGGGCCACGTGGGTGACGGAGGGACGACGGAGTGAAGGCCGAGGAGATCGTCGCGTTGCTCGAGTCGCTGGTGCCGGGCCAGGAGGCCCGGGTGCTCGCGCTCGCCCGTCGTTTGCGGCCCGACGTGACCGTCGAGGACGTGAAGAACCCGCACGATTTCCCGGAGCTCGACGACCGGGACTTCCAGTTCGAAGACGGAAAGCTTGCGGGATTGTGGACGGCCATCTATGCCGTCCGGGCCGAGCTACGACGACGGAGCGACGCCGCGTGAGCCAAGAACCCGATACGCCGAAACCAGACGAAGCCGGTCCCGAGGGACCGACGCCCAGCTTCGCCGATGCGCTGCGCGACGACCGCGAAGGCGTCGTGCCGCTCGATCCCGCCAAGGCGGGCCGCGTGGCGCCCCGCGCGCCGAGGGCCGTCGCGCCGCGGAACAGCGCCGAAGCGCCTCGATTTCGCGTGACGCGCGACGACGACTGGGTCGAGGTGTTGCGCGAGGGAGAGCCCGAAGACCTCGTCGCCGCGCTCGGCCGCGACGACGTGCGCGTGTCGGCGGAGCTGGATCTGCACGGACGCGGCACGGGTCCCGCGGTGGTCGCGGTCGAGCGTTTCGCGCGCGAGCAAGCGCGCCGCGGCCTTCGCACGGTCCGCATCGTGACCGGCAAGGGGCTCCACTCGGAAGGCGCACCGGTCATCCGTGACGCCGTCGTCGAAGCGCTCACGCAGGGCCCGATCTCGTGGCTCGTGCTCGCCGTGCGGACCGCACCGGCCGCCATCGGCGGCAGCGGCGCGCTGCTGGTCACCGTTCGTCCGAGCAGCTGAGTCAGCGGCTCTTCTTGAGGCCGTGCTTGTCGCGCAGGCGATGGAGGTACGCGCGCTCGATGCCGGCCTCGCGTGCCGCCGCAGACACGTTGCCGGCGTGACGATCGAGGAGCGCTTCGACGTATGCGCGCTCGAACGCGAGATCGAGCGCCTCGCGCGCCTCCTTGTAGGGTCGCATCAAGAGCTCGGGTGACAAGCCGCCCGGTCCGAGCGGCGGTGCTTCGGGCACGTCCGCGAACGCGTCGTCCCCGGACAGCAGGACCGCACGCGCCACGGCGTTCTTGAGCTCGCGTACGTTGCCTGGCCAGTCGTAGCCCATCAGTCGCTCCAGCAACGCGGCGTCCGGTACGAACGGCCGCGTCGCGGTGCCGCGCGCACGCTTCGCGGCGTCTGCGAGGAACCGCTGCACCAAGGGGGGGATGTCTTGCCGGCGATCGCGCAGCGGCGGGACCTTCACGATGCAGACCGCGAGCCGGTAGTAGAGGTCGCGGCGGAACTTGCCGTCGGCCGCCCACGCTTCGAGATCGCGGTGGGTGGCGGCGAGCACGCGGATGTCGATGCGACGGTGGCCGCTCTCGCCCAGACGGCGCACCTCGCGCTGCTCGAGGGCGCGCAAGAGCAGCGGCTGCAGGTCGAGCGGCATCTCGCCGATCTCGTCGAGGAACACCGTGCCGCCGTCGGCGACCTCGAGCAGACCTGCGCGGTCGCTCTCGGCGCCGCTGAACGCGCCGCGAACGTGGCCGAACAGCTCCGACTGCAGGAGGTTTCGCGGCAAGGCGCCGCAGTCGACGACGACGAAGGGATGGTCGCGTCGGGCGCTCTCGGCGTGGAGCGCGCGCGCGATCTCCTCTTTGCCGGTGCCGGTCTCGCCCAGCAGCAGAACCGTCGCGTCGGTCTGCGCGAGCCGGTGCAACATGCCGAAGAGCCGCCGCGTCGGCGGTGCGACGCCGACGAGATGGCCGAACGACGCACGCTCCTCGGCGGGAAGCTCGACGTCGACCGGGACGATCTCGATGGCCGCGTCGCCGGGCTCCACGAGGCCGCCTTCGGGCAGCACGATGTCGGCGATCTTCGTGCCGAGAAAGCGCGTGCCGTTCTTGCTCCCGACGTCGCGGACGCGCACGCCGTCGGCCACGAGCTGCAGCTCGAGGTGGTAACGCGAGACGGTCGTGTCGCGCAGGACGACGTCGTTGTCCGGGTGCGAGCCGACGAGCAACGTGCCCGCCTCGAGCGCGGCCTCGGTGCCGGACGAGCCGCCGCGACGGACGAGGACTCGGAAGCTCCGCGTGTGCAGGTTGCCGCCGGCGTCGGTGCGGAGGATCCCCGTTCCACCGAGCGCCGCGGTTCCCGATCGCGCGGCCGTCGCGCCGTGCCCGTCGCCTTCGTTCATCGCGCCTCCAAACGTGCCGCATTCTCCACGAGCGCGCACAGACGCTTCTCTTCGGCGCGGCTGAGCGCGAGCCCGATCACGCGGAGCCCCCACAGAGCGAAGGGCATCAGCAGAAACGGAAACGGCATGTACGTGCGCTCGTTCACCGCGACGTAGAGCCCGGCGACGAAGAACGCGCTCGAACCGATCATCAGCGCGCCGAAGAGCGTCCGGACGCGGGGGTGGACCGCGAGCGACCCGGAGATCGACGTGCCGCCTGCGGCGCCTCGCTCGACGCGCAGGCGCAATCGGCGGCGAAAGGCGTTGCCGCCGAACGGGCCGTCGAGCCACAGGATGCCGCGATTGCCTTCGATGCGGCCCGCCAGCTTCGGTGTGTGGCGCTCCGCGCGTGCAACCTCGAGCGCGCGGTTCAGACGTTCGAGGACGCTCTCGGGTGGAGCGTCGACCGCGAGCGAGAACGGATCCTCGGGGAGCAGCGCGATCAAGGGGATGCGGGGCAGCCCTGCATCGGTGAGCTGCTGAACCCGTGGACGCGCCAGTAGCCCGACTCCTTCGCGAGCAGCACGAAGATGGGCACCGTGCCGCTCGAGAGGTGGAGCACGCCTTCGAGGCATGCGGTCGTTCCGGACTCGTCGATGCGTCGCTTGTCGAAGCGGGCGTCGGTGCTCTGACGAAGCGCGGGCACCTGATCGATCGCGATCGGGAACGATGCGTACGGGACGACGGCTTGGTACTGGGGTGTGGTCCATCGCCACGCGTCCTGCAGGTTGCCGTTGCGGACGTGGCCGAGGAACGCGTGCGCGCTGTCGACCGGAGGTCTCGTCTTCCAGTACGCGTAGTAGGCGAGCCCTCCCGCCATGCAGCACAAGAACAGCAGGCCGAGGCATCCGTAGGTCACGACGGTGCCGGCTCGGCTCTTCGGCGGGGCCGCCGGCAGCTCGATCACGCGGGGCTGCTGCGGCGGCGGCGTGGTCCCCGGAGGCGGCGGCGTTCCACCGCCGAAGGGCGGCGGTGTCGGCGTGCCCCCCGGAGCCCACGCGCCCGGGCCGCCGCCGGGCGGAGGCTGCCAGCCACTCGTCATCGCGCCGGCCAGTGTAATCGGACGTCACGAGAAGACGCCAACGAGTGACGCGAGGTCGGGAGCGGGATCGGGCACGATGGGCGGGCATGCGACGTCCGACGCGGAGCGACCAGCACGGCCTCATCGCGTTGGTCGGCGCGTCGATCGCGCTTCGCGTGGCGTACCTGATCGACTACTCGCAGCTGCCGTTTCTGTGGGGGCCGCTCTTCGACTCGCGCGTGTACCTGCGACAGGCGGCCTCGATCCTCGGCGGAAGGCTGGACGATCCCGCTTCGATCGCGTTCTCGCCCCTCTACGGATGGTTTCTCGCGATGTTCGGCGCGCGGCCGTTCGAGCAGCCGATCCACGTGCAGCTGCTCCTGGGCGTCGTGAACGTCGTGCTGGTCCACCAGATCGGTCTGGTGCTCGGAGGCCGCACGACGGGGTTGCTCGCAGGGTTGGCGTACTCCGCCTACGGGCTCTTCGTCTTCCACGAGACGAAGCTCATGACCGAGACGGTCGCGCTCACGTGGCTGCTCGTGGCGATGAGGTTGTGGGTGTCGCCGCGCTTCGACCGGGGGGATCGCATCGTCTCGATCGCGATCGGGTCGTTGCTGGCGGTCGCGGTGTTGACTCGTTCGAGCCTGTTGCCGTCGATTCCGTGCTTCGTGGTCGCAGCGGCGATGCCGTGGCGTGGTGCGCCCACGCTCGATGCCAGAGGACGCCTGGTTCGCGCGGGTCTGCTGCTCGTCGGGCTGCTCGTGCCGCTCGCGCTGCACGGAGCGTGGAGCCATGCGCGCTTCGGGCTCTTCGTTCCGGTGACGCTCGCCTCGTCGACGGCTGCGCGGGCGACCTCCACGTCGGACCGATGGACGGGTGACCTCGCGGTGTTGCGTCACGAGGGTACGCGCGACGTCTCTCCGTACGACGTCGTGCGCGAAGCCGAGAGGCGGGTCGCGGTTTCGCGCAGCGGAGGATCGGACGCCTCGCCGCTCGCGGGCATCGACTGGATCGGCTGGGCTCGCGGTGCGCCCCGGAAGATCGTGGAGACGTTCGCCGACATCGAGACGACGTCGGAGTACGGCTTCTATGGCGAGCGCTCGGAGGTTCCGGTGCTCCGCGCTCTGTCCTTGTCCTTCGGCGCGATCGCGTTGCTCGCCTTGCTCGGTGCCGCGTGGATCGTCCGCAGGCGCGGGCCCTGGGCGCTCGTGCCGTGGCTGCCGCTCGTGGTGGGCACCTCGTTGCTCACGACGCTGTTCCATCCGAGCAGTCGCTATCGATTGCCGATGGTCGTTCCGCTGGTGCTCGTCGCGGCTTTCGGCGTCGCTTCGACGCTGCGGCTGCGCGACGTGCGCGCACGAATCGGCGCCATGGTCGTCGTCGCGCTGATCGTCGGCGGATTCGCGGCGAGGTCGTGGCGCTACGAGCTGCGCTCACCCGCGTTGTGGGAGACGCGCGTCGCGGAGTCGGCGGTGGTGCGCGGCGATCTCGACGAGGCGCGTCGCCGGATCGCCCGCGCCCGGAGCCTCGCGCCCGGAGACCCGGACGTGGCGCGCAGCATCCGACGCATCACCCGAGGCATGCGAGGAGCGACCCAGCCCCCAGGAGGAGAGCGCCCCGAGTGACGATCAGCCGAGACGCTCGAGGACGGCGACGACGTGGTCGGGGCTGCGTTCGCCGAGCGCGCGCAGGCGGCCCGCGTCGAAGAGCGCGACGGTGGAGTCCTTCGTCGCGACGGCCGTGAGGCCGGACGGGATCTGGTGAAGCGCGTCGCGCACACCGAAGAAGGTGTCGGGGCCGATGGTCGCTGCGGGGGTTGCCGAGAGGTCCCAACCCGAGTGCAGCGCGAGCTCGCCGCGCGCGACCAGGCACGCGACGGCGGGCACCTCGCCCGCGGGCACGACGACCGTGTCCTCGTCGAACGTCAGGATGCGCTTGATGCACCCGAGCATCTCGTCGCGCACCTGCACGTCGAGCTGGCCCATGGTCTCGTGCATCGAGAAGAACGAGTCGATGCGATGGATCTGCTTGGTCGCGGCGATGCGATCACGAACGGCCTCGTTGTGGCTCATGATCGCGCCGAGCACGCCGGCGTCGATGACCCAGACCTCGCTCAGGCGCTCGGCGCGGAGAGTCGCCGTGCAGCGCGGATCCTCCGTGGACAGCACGCTCGACTCGCCGAGCAGCCCTCCCGGGAAGCAGCAGCGGACGCGTCGTGGTGCGCCCCCGGGCGTCTCGAGGACCACCGCGAGCACGCCGCTGCGGATGATGTAGACGGAGCGCGACGGATCCCCTTCGCGCACGAGGATCTCGCCGGGTGCGAGCGTGCGGCGCACCGCAGCCGCATCGAGCCAGGTGCGTTGCTCGACCGTGACGGCGGCCAGGCTCGGCGCGTCCCACAAGGTCGGGAGCGGCCGCAGGCGCGCCAGGCTCCGCTCGAGCAGCCCGTGGACGGAGGTCTCGGGGTAAGCCTGCTTGCCGACGAGCTCGAGGCACGCGGCCGCACAGCGCTCGAGCATGTCGAGGTCGAAACGATCCGCGAACTCCCGCGCCGCGGCCTCGAGGTACCCGAGCGCGAGCTTGCGCTCGCCGAGGCGTCGCTCGAGCTCGGCCATCGTGAGCAGCGTCTCGGCGCGGAGCTCCGGATCGACCAGCAATCTCGGCATGAGGTCGCGCGCATCCCGGAGCGACTGCTCGTCGCCGCGCGCGAGCAGGCCCTTCGTGTGCGCGCGGAGCTCGTCGTCGGAGGCCGACGCGATCTCCGCCTCGACCTTGCGAGGCTCGCCGAGCAACGACTCGCGGAACAAGTCGACCGTCGCGAGCACCGCCGAGGGGCGCGTGTCGCCGGCGCGCGACGACTCGAGCGTCCAGCGCCGCACGGCGTCGACGAGGTCGTCGGTCGACAGCGCGGGCGTGAGGATGCCCTGCTCGTCGACCTCGAGGTCGGCGACGGTGATGTCGCCGGAGGACGCGGCGATGACCGCGGTGACCACCCACGTGCTCCCGGCGACGCGCCGCTCGAGGCGAACGTCACGCAGCTCGACGGCGCTGCCGAACAATCCGCGGAGGTAGCCCGCGACGGCCGTGACGAGCTGCTCGCGCGTCATGTCTCGTCCGGGTCAGCCGGTGCGCTTGATGATGTGGAACCCGAACTGCGTCTCGACGACGCCGCTGGTTCCGCCGACCGGGAGCCCGAACGCCGCGTCCTCGAACGGCTTGACCATCTGCCCGCGCCCGAACGTCCCGAGGTCGCCGCCCTTGGATGCGGAGGGGCAATCCGAGTGCGCACGCGCGAGCTCCGCGAAGTCGGCGCCCGACTGGAGCTGTCCTGCGAGCCCCGCGATGCTCTGCGAAGCTTCGTCCTTCGAGCGCGTGGCGCGCGACCGCGCGGAGCCCTGGTACATGAGAAGGATGTGCGACGCGCGAACCTGATCGGCCATGGCTGACTCCTCTACTCCAGCGACGGGACGCGGACCATATCGCGGAGGCAACTGAGGCGCGAGGTCTGCGACAAGCCCGCCGTCATGAGCAAGAGCGCCCCGTCGCCGTCCGTTCCAGTCGCCGCGTGCCCACCGCGCAAGCCCGATCCGCGCTCGATTCCCGGCGGCGCGCCGAGGTCGTCGTCGCCCGTGGCGCGCGTGCGTTTCGTCCACGCGCTCGAGACGCATCGGGGAGGCGAGACGCCGGGCGGAGGCGCGAACGCGTTCGGGGCGGCGGGCCGCGAGGAGCGCGGGCCCCGCGCTGTCGTGTCGGGCGTCGGACCGGAGAGCGGAGCCGCCGTGACCCTTCGTGCGGGTCACGCGCGCGAGCGATCGTGTCGGTCGCCGGAGAGCGACCGCGAGCTGCGCATCCGTGCGTTCGGGCGCGACGCGGACCGTGATCGACGCGACGAGGGGGCGCCAGGTGTCGATCTGTCGCCTTTTCGTCCGTCGCCGGTGCTCGTGCCGCCGTCGCCCGCGGTGTCGCCGTCGGTCCTCGCCGACCGCGCGGACGTCGCCGCCATCGTCGAGCGCATCGTGGTGGCGATGAGGGTCGGGACGGCAGGTCGAGGTCACGCGGCGCGCTTCGGCTTCGGGGGGCGCGCGCTCGACGAGGTGAACGTCGAGCTGACGCTCGTGGACGGCCGCCTCTGCGGCGTGCTGCGCGCACCCGGCCATCGCGTCGAGGCGGCGCGTCGGGTCGCGCACGCGGCGAGCGAGGCGCTGCGGGCGCGCGGGATCGAGCTCGACGAGCTTTCGGTCGAACGCGCCTGAGCATCCTGCGGACGGCGGCTTTTCCGGGGGCGCGCACGGATTGGAACTGCTCGTCTGGGAGCGAAGGGATCTCGCGGGGTTAGGTAGGTCGATCCTGTCCCCACGGGGGAGGGCGCTCGAAGGTGACGGGGGCGTCGGTGTCGGGATGGACGAAGGTGAGGCGGCGGGAGTGGAGCATGAGGTGGGGGGCGGCGACGCGAGGGCCGCGGTGCTCGCGCACGTAGACGCGCTCGCCGACGAGCATGTGGCCCGACTCGCTCATGTGGATGCGGATCTGGTGCTGCCGGCCCGTCTCGAGACGGCACTCGCAGAGCGTCACGTCGCCGCGTACCTCGAGCGGCGTGACGTGCGTGATGGCTTCGCGTGCGTCGGCGGGGCGAGGGCCGCGCGCGGTCCGAAAGACTCCCCACGAGCCGCGTAGCCCGTCTCCGCGATCCTCGAGCAGCCACGTGCGGTGCGTGGCGCGCGGAACGACGCCGTGCGCGAGCGCGACGTAGACGCGCTCGGCCGTGTGGGCGCGCATCTGCGCTTCGAGATGCCGCTTGGCGGCGAGCGTACGCGCGAAGACGAGCAACCCGGTCGTCTCCTTGTCGAGGCGGTGGACCACGCCGAGCATCGGGTCGAAGCCGCCGCCCGTGCGTCGCAACGCCGCGCGAACGAGGTCCACGAGCGTGTCCTTCTCGCCTTCCTCGAAGGGCACCGTCGAGACGCCGGACGGCTTGTCGACGACGACGACGTGACGGTCGACGTACACGATGGCCTCGGCCGGCAACGTCCCGCGACGTAGGCGAGGCGCGGCGCGATCGACGACGACGCTCGACGGGTCGACGATGCGCAGCGCCGCGTCGGTCTCCACTCGACCGGCGACTTTCACGCGGCCGGTCGTGACCAGCTCGCGCGCTTCGATCCACGGGACCGTCAGCTGCTCGCGTACGACCTTCGCGAGCGTGGGCGGGCGGTTCGTCCCGTCGGCGTGGCTCGTGTCGACTCTCCCTTTCCCCCGAGGGGAGCGGGTCGTCGGGACGGGAGAACGCCGGCCGCGCTCAGAAATCGCCGCTACCGCCCATTCGGCACATTCGGCATTCCTCGGTGTCCGGCATGTCGGCGCAATGCACCGGGCAATAGGGCACGCGATTGAAGACGAATGGCTCCATCATGCCGTCGTCGATGGCCTCGCACTCGATGCTGAGCCCTTCGACCGTCATCTCCCCGTACCCGCCGACCGCGAGGAACGTCGTCGCGCACGTCCCGTCCGGAGACGCCCATCCGGGCAACGCGGGCAGCTCCTGCTCGGTGTACGGAGTCGGGTAATAACCCTCCGTGCATGCTTGGCCGACGACACAATCCGTCGGCGACGGCGCCATGGGATTGCCGGCTTTCACCGTGTAACAGAGCCGGAATTGCCCGGCACAATCGACCACCAATCGATTCGCCGACCAGATTGCCGGTGCGGGTGGCGGCGGGGTGTCCGGGATCATCGGGCACCGGCCCGACGTGGGATCCGTCGAGACCGCGTACGTCCCGCCTGGCGAATAGGTCACGAAGCAGGGCGACGTGTTGTCGATCTCCCAGCGACCGCGCGAGAAGCAGTTGCACGCCTGGGCGCCGCGCGTGACGCCGGGCACCGGGAGGATGGCGCCTTCGCACGGGCCCCACGCGCCGGTGAACTCGTCGAACGGCAAGCACGTCGTCGTGCCGTCCCGGCAGATGCCGCGGTCGCGATTCGCGCGCAGGCCCGGCCAGCACGGAGCCGTCGAGCCGACGGGGCTGCACGCGCAGCCTTCGCGATTCTTGTCGTCGGGGCACTCGGGCGTTCCGCCCGGCACGACCACGTCGGGCGCGCCGCCGTCGGGACCGCAGTAGGCGGGCGGCGGATCCTCGGCGAAGAACGCATCGGGGTTCGGCGCGGGCGGGCGTCGATCGGGGAACCCGCCCGAGTCGGTCGGGAACCCTCCGTCGAGCGGCGGCGGTGGCAGTGCCATCGCGTCCATGCCGGCGTCGCCTCCGCCTCCCGGTCCGGTGTCGCGCGCGGGGCCGTTCGACCCGCTCGTCGTGGAAGGGCTGCAGGCTCCCAGCACTGCGACCGCGACCAGCGCCACGGCCAAGCTCACGTGACCCCTTGACGTGCGCATACTCCGGTGTTTACCGGCCCCACGTCTCGAAGGCCAGAGATTTCGTCGTGGATTGTCTGGGGACGGTTGGCCTCACTGGCCGCCACCGGCAAGTGCGTTGGCCGGCTCTCGCGAACGTCGGTCGATGTGAAATGCCCAACATTCTCGGCGTTTCTTGCCTCCTCCGCGTGGCACGTCCCTCGCTCGGAGCAGGGCCATGCGTGCACGCTCCCTCTCCCTCGTGCTCCTCGCGGCCGCGCTGGCCGCTTGCTCGTCGTCGCCTGCGGGCTCGAATGGCGGGGCGGCGAAGCCGGCGTCCTCGACGTGGGAAGCCGGCAAGG
>JADZFZ010000411.1 GCA_020854145.1 Deltaproteobacteria bacterium
CCGCGGCAGGAGCGCCGAGGTATCGTCCGGCGATGTCGCGCAAGGTCCAGATCATCGGCAGCTATCTGTCTCCGTACGTGCGCAAGGTCCTCGTCGCGCTCGAGCTCAAGGGCATCGCCTACGAGATCGATCCCATCGTCGCGTTCCACGGTGACGATCGGTTCAGCGCCGCGAGCCCCCTGCGGCGCATCCCCGTGCTCTTCGACGGCGACCTGACGCTCTGCGACTCGTCGGTGATCTGTCAGTACCTCGAGGACGTCCATCCCGAGCCTGGCCTCTTCCCGGCCGACGTGCGCGATCGCGCCCGTGCCCGCTGGATCGAGGAGTACGCCGACACGCGCCTCGGCGACGTGCTCATCTGGCGGCTCTTCAACCAGCGTGCGATCCGGCCCTTCGTGTGGGGGCATCCCGTCGACGAGAAGGTCGTCGAGCGGACCCTCTCGGTCGATCTCCCCGAGGTCCTCGACTATCTGGAGACGTTCGCGCCCGCGGACGGCTTCGCGTTCGGCGGCGCGCTCTCCATCGCCGACGTGTCGGTCGCGGCCTTCTTTCGCAACGCCGCGTTCGTGAAGGTCTCCATCGACGCCGCGCGCTGGCCCAAGACGGCGGGTTGGGTCGAGCGCACGTGGGCCACCTCCCCGTTCGAGACGCTGTGGCCCTTCGAGCGCGTGTGCATGCGGACGCCGCCGCTCCGCCACCGCGAAGCGCTCGCGCAGATCGGCGCGCCGCTCTGGCCCGAGACCCACGGGACGGACCAACCGCGCGAAGGCATCATGCCCATCTGAGCAGGAAGCGGAGGCTGTGCGTGTCCGTCGACGATGCCGATGCGCACGGCGAGAGGGCGCGCGCGGCCGGCGCCGAGGTCCTCGCCGAGCCCGAGACGCACGATCGCGGAGACGGCGACTGGGTCGAGCGCGGCGTCCGAAGCCGAGGACCTCGAGGGCCATCACGGGTGGCTCGTGGAGCGGATCACTCCATCGGGGTCGGTCCCAGCACCCCCTGGCTGATCTCGCCGGCGACGACGACCCACTCGGTCGTGCCGACGACCTCGCCGGTCGCGCGTCGCGTCGCGACGAGCGTCACCGTGCCAGGGTCGACCACGTAGAAGATGCTCGCGTGCTCGAGCACCGCGTCGGGCTCTGCGCCGTCGAGCGTCATGTCGAGCTCGGTCGTGATCGCGCTCGTCGTGCCTCCGAGGTAGTTGCAGTCGGACGACAGCACGACGACGCTGCCTTTCGTCGGATCGAGCGGACGCCCGTCGGCCGACGCCATCTCGGCGAAGGACGTCGACCGGAACACGGCCCACGGGCCGTGCCACCAGACGAACGAGCGCACGATCGGCGGCAGCAGGAAGAGCGATCCGCTGACGAAGCCGTCTTTGGTCAGGCGGAAGAAGCCGCGGAAGCCCTGCGGCGTGAGCGGGATCGTCAGCTCCACCTCACCCATCGCGTCGGTGGTCCCGGTTGCCAGCGGCTCTGCGCAGGCCGAATCGCCTTCGCACGCCGAGACGCTGAGCCCATCGACGGGCGGTGCGTCGGACACGCCGAACAGGATCTCGATGAACGAGATCGTGAAGGTCGCGCTCGTCGCGGTCGCGGTGGGCCACTCGACGTCGCCCACGCAGTACCAGAGCGACGGGGGGCCCGAGTCGTCGGGCTCCGACGCGTCGCGGGGTCCGGTGTCGGCCGGAGGCGGGCCGGAGTCGATCCCGAGGTCGGTCGCCCCGGTGTCGATCGGCCCGGTATCGGTGACGTCGTCGTCGTCGTCGCCGCACGCAGCGGTCGCTCCGATCGCCAGCCACACACCCATCAGCACGAGCCTCCCAGAGCACCTCTGCATCGCGCACCTCCCTTCGGGTCCTGCGCCGAGCCGCATGCATCGGCTCTGCCCCGGAGGATCGCCGTCGTGACTCGGGAGCCCCGCGGCCCGTGACTGCGCAGGCGATTCGGCGCCTCGCCGTCGTCGCACGCAATCGGCGCGCGACAAGCGCGCGAACGCGCGACGCATGATTGCGCCAACGCACGGGCGAGTCGCGCGTTTCGCGGAGTGACGTCCGTGCCGAGCTCGACGAAGCACGCAGTCGCGCTCCTCGACGGAGCGCGGGGCGAACGGATGGTGTCTCTCGTCGGGCCTTCAGGCCGACCGGGGCGCCGTGTCCTGGTCGGACGCCCCTCGCGCTGCAGCAGCGAAGCGCGCGACCACGTCGGCTACGGGCTCGATGCGATCGATGCCCTCGACGCTCTTTCCCGCCTGGAAGTAGTCGCGGTAGGTCGCTCCCTGCAGCGAAGCCTTCTTGAGCTGCAGCACGCTGCGCAACGAGTAGAAGCCGCGCATCCAGTGCTTGGCGCGCGGGTGGCGGAGCAGGCGCTTGGCCAGCCAGCCGGCGCGCGTGCCGATCCGATCGATGTAGGGCGTGCGGATGACGGACACGGGAACGCCGCTGATCTTCTCGGTCAGCACGATGTCTGCCGCGCGCGCGCGCAGGATGGCGCGCTTGTAGTCGTCGTGCGCCTTGCACTCGGTGGTCGCGATGAAGCGGGTGCCCATCTGCACCGCGGCGTAGCCGATCGACAGCGCGTTCACGAAAGCGCGCTCGTCGCCGACCCCTCCGGCGCAGACGAGCGGGACACCGAGATCGACGAGCGACGCGTGGAGCTCCGCGGCACCGAGCTGTCCCGCGTGCCCGCCCGCGTCGCGGTTGACGCACACGAGCCCGTCGACCCGATGCGCGAGCGCGCGCTCGGCCCACGCGCGCGTGGTGACGTCGTGATAGACGAGCCCGCCGACCGCGTGCACGCGATCGACCACCCAGCGCGGGTTGCCGAGCGCCGTGACGAAGAAGCGCACGCCCTCCTCGATCGCGACGTCCACCCAGCGCTTCATGCGCTCCTCGTAGATGCGCGAGCTCTTCTCCACGATCGCGTTGAAGCCGATCGGCTTGTCGGTCAGCCGGCGCACCAGGCGGAGGCCTTCGCGCAGGTCGTGGCCGTGCACGAACGACATCGAGATCGGCTGCACGATGCCGATGCCGCCTGCGGCCGAGACCGCGGCGACGAGCTCCGGGTTGGAGCACGGGTACATCGCGCCGCCGATGAGCGGGACCTCGATGCCGAGAGCGCGGGTGAAAGCCGTGGATGTCGGGGTCACGGGGTGCGGGTGTAGCAGGTGCGCCGAGACCCGCCGTCGCACGCGCGCAACCGTCACGGGCTGCGCGGCATCCAGTCGATCTGCGGCGCGCTCGGCTGCGAGCCGTCCTCCGACGTCGCGACCACGATCCCGACGACGACGCCGGTGGCGACCACACCCGCCGCGACGGCGAGCACCCACGGCCACGCGGTCGGGCCGTCGGCTCGGGCACGACGAACGGCCGACGCCTCGGGCCGTGCGCGTCTCGACGTCGCGAGGCGCGCGATGCGGCCTCGAGACACGTCGCTCGAACGCGCCAGCGTCGCGCCGCCGGGACCGATCGCGGTCACCTCGTACGCGACGGCGTCCTCCGGTGACGCCGCGAGCTCGACGACGTCGGTGCCTTCGCTCCAGCGAGCGCGACCGACGCGGGCACGCACCCGCACGCGCCGCACCAGGTCGTCGTCGTCCCCCGTCGTCACGGCCGCGACGCGCGCTCGACCGTCGGCCCGTTCGATCGTCACGCGCACCGCGAGCGCCGATCGGCCGCGCGCGAGCTCCGCGAAAGTCGCGGCGACGTCGGGCGGAAAGTCCTCCGAGAGCCGGTGCTCGGGATCGAGCGACGCGATGCGCCGCAGATCGCCTGCGAGCGCCTCCATGTCGCGCGAAGCGAACCGAACGAGCGCGCGACACTCGAGGGCGCGCACGACGTCGGCGCGCTCCATCGTCGAAGACGCCTCCGCACGTTCGAGCGCGACGAGCGCCTGGGCGAACTCGCCTCGGGACACGAGCGTGCACCCTCGCTCCACCTCGTCGTGTGCGGCCGCGACCGCGTGGCTCCCGACGATGCCGAGCACGACCGCGGCCGTCAGCGCGACACGCGACGCCGCGGGCACGGCTCGCGGCCTCACCGCGCTCTCATGCCCAGCCGCCCGAGCAGCTCGCTCAGGTGCGGCCGGCTGAGCCCTGCGCGCGCCGCGCTGTCCTTCACGCTTCCGCCGCACTCGTCGAGCAGACGTCGGAGATACCGGCGCTCGAACGCCTCGACCACGTGACGCTTGGCGTCGTGGAACGAGAGATCGGTAGGCGCATCCTCGAGCGCTCCGCCGTCCGCGCCTTGCGGGAGCGGCACGCCTCCGAGCAGCGCGAAGCGGCGCACGAAGTTGCGCAGCTCGCGCACGTTGCCGGGCCACCGATAGGTCGCGGCCTGCGACATCGCCGCGAGCAGCCGTCCGCGGAGCTCCGCATCCGACGGCGCGATCTCGTCGAGGAAGCGCGACGCGAGGAGCTCGACGTCGCCCGTGCGATCGCGCAGCGGAGGCAGCGTCACCTCGAGCACGGAGAGCCTGTAATACAGGTCTTCCCGGAAGCTGCCTTCGTTGACCATGCGATGGAGCGGCCTGTGGGTCGCGGCCACCACGCGCACCGAAACCTTGCGCCGTTGCCCTTCTCCGAGGCGCTGCACCGTGCCGTCCTCGAGCGCGCGGAGCAGCTTCGGCTGCACCTCGATGGGCACGTCGCCGATCTCGTCGAGGAACAACGTCCCGCCTCTCGCCCGCTCGAACGCGCCTTCGCGGTCCGAGCCCGCTCCGGTGAACGCGCCCTTCGCGTGCCCGAAGAGCTCGGCCTCCGCGAGCGACCGCGCGAGCGCGCCGCCGTCGACGACGACGAAGGGTGCGCGGGGTCGGTCGAGCGCGTCGTGCAGCGCGCGCGCGACCAGCTCTTTGCCGGTGCCCGTCTCTCCGCGCACGAGCACCGGCTCGCGGCTCGCTCCGATGCGCGCGAGCAGCGCGAAGAGCTCCTGCATGACGCGCGACCGTCCCACGAGCGGCCCGAAGGAGTCCCCAGCGCGCCACACGGTGCGCGGCAGTCGGAAGAACGCGGGCTGCACCACGAGCGTCGTGTTGCCCAGACGAAGGTGGGTGCCCTCCGCGACCTCGCCGTCGTGCAGGCGGACGGTTCCGGCCCACGCACCGTTGCGGCTGCCGAGGTCGACGACGCGGTGCTTCGAGCCCGCGCGCGAGAGCTCGCAGTGCAGCCGCGAGACGCTCGGATCGCTCAGACGCACGTCGGCGGCTTCCGACGTGCCGACCACGAAGGGCGAGCGCGCGATCTCGTGCGTGACGCCGCGGTCGGGGCCAGCGGTGATCTCCAGACGCGACACCTCGACCTCGGTGGTCTCGTGCGCGCACGAGCTCGCCAGCCACTCGGCCGTGATGGTCATCACGCCCGAGGATAGAGGATTGCGGCGATGCGATTTTCGCCTTCCGACCTGGGCGCACCGCTCGTGGGAGCCTCGGAGCGCGAACGCTCGGCCTACTGCGGCTCGGGCTCCGGTGGAGCAGGCCGGACCACCGCCTGCTGCGGCGCGGCGGGGAGCGTGCGACCGAGTCGTGTGCGCGTGCGACCGAGAAGCTCGGTCCACTGCCGGTCGACGCGCTCGCGATCCCGCTCCGAGAACGCGCCCAGCCGCCGGAGCTCCGTCTCCTCCTGCGACTCGATCTGCGCGTACAGGTAGCCGTTTCGCGTGTCGATGACGTAGGCGTCGAGATGGCTCCGGACCTCCGCGTCGAAGAACGGGACGAAGAAGACCGGGACGATCAGCGCGTTCAGGGCGACCAGCCCGTTGACCGACCACTCGATGCGATAACCGTAGTCGAAGACGAGCAAGATGTCGCAACGCGCCCGTGCGGCGCTCAGGCGGAGCTGCCGCAGGCTGAGCGGAGGTGCGCTCTGGGCGTCGTGCCGACCTGCGGGCGACGCGTGCGGCCGGGCGCCGTCCTCGCGACGCAGGCCCGTCGCGAGCAGGGACGGGATTCGGTACGTGCCGCTCACGCCCGGAAGCGCCCGCAGCATCGACTCGATCTCGTCCGACCGATCGTCGCCGAACGCGTAGAACGCGACGCGGACCGGACCCGCGACCCGTGGGCGTGCGTCGAACGCCGCGCGGATCTGCTCGTCATCGATGTCGCGTGGGTCTTCGAGCTGGAAGTTGGCGGCGCTCGCCGGCCGGTACACCGACGTCCCGCCGCACGCCACGAGGGCGGCTACGGCCACGACGGGGAGAGGGAGAAGCGAAGGGCGTTCGGACATCGGAACCTCCGCGGCGACGAACGCCGCGGAGGCGCCTCGCTTACACGGGCGCAGCGAGTCGGCCGGGCCTGGTGTGCTCGTGCGCCTCGGCTCGGCACCGTCGGGTCGAGCGTCACCGGACGACGATCGAGGATGTCGGGCCGTGCTCAGGGCACGTGCAACGTCACGGTGGCGCCTGCGCGGATCCGGACGACGCGGCTCGTGCGCGGTGCGCCGGCTCGCACGAACGTCACGGTGTGACGCCCTGCGGGGAGCCTGCGCCACAAGGGCGTGTACGACGCCCAGCGGCCATCGATGTACAGACCCGCGGGTGGGCGGCTGGGCGGGATGTTGAGCGTCCCGAAGCCCGCGGCGACGGAAGCGCGCGCGGTCGGTGAGACGGGACGTTCCGGTGCGCTCGCGTCGTGGGCGTCCTCGGTCGCCGTGTCCATGCGGCTCGTCGGTGCGTCTCCCGTGGGCGCCGCAGTCGGTCCCGGGCTCGGCGCCGACGCGGCGGGTGGGTCGTCGTCGTCGGGCACGGCCGACGAAGGCTCGCGTGCTCCGTCGCCGGAGGCCGCCGTCGCCGGCTCGACCTCGGCGCGTGGCCTCGCGCGCGCGTCGGTCGGCGTCGGCTCGAGACGCGCCGGGGTCGCGAGGTAGGCGCCCGACGCGAAGGCGACCGCGGCCACGGCGACGCCACCGGCGACGAGCAGCGTCGTTCGGACGCGGCGACCTCTCGCCGCTTCCGGCTCCGCACGCACCGCTGCGATACGCGTCGCCGTCGCCACCGCGAGCGCGCCATGGGCCTCGTCCTCGGGCTCGAGCACGACGGTGCGCGTGGCGGCCCGCTCGTCGGCGAGAGCGCCGAGATCGTCGGCCGAGGCGGTCGCGACACGCTCCACCCCGCGCGCCCTTCTCGCAGGCTCGAGCTGCCACGCCGGCAGGAGCTCGTCGATGAGCTCGGGCCGATCGTCGGTCTCCCGGTCCGGCTCCGTCACCGCGCTCTCGGAGGTCGTGTCGCCAGTGGCTCCGGTGGAAACGAGCGACGACGCCCGAGCCGGCGGGCTCACCGTTGCCCGAGGCACGAGCCCTCGAGCCCAGGCGCCGATGCTCCGCGCGGCGGGTGGGCCATCGAACGCGTCCACGAACGCGTCCAGCGCGTCGGCCATCGCCGCTGCCGTGGGCCAACGCCGCGCGGGATCGCGCTCGAGCGCGCGCAGCACCACCGCGTCGAGCACGTCCGCCACGTGCGGCGCGATCTGCGACGGCGCCGGGATGGGTCCGCGCGCGATGGCCACGACCGCGTCGAGATCCGTCTTGCGTCGGAACAAAGACCTCTGCGCGAGCATCTCCCACAGCACGACCCCGATCGACCAGACGTCGCTCCGCCGATCGACGCCGGTCCTCTGGAGCTGCTCGGGCGCCATGTAGTACAGCGTTCCCTTGATCACCCCGGTACGCGTGCGGTGCTCCTGATCGGCGAATCGCGCGATGCCGAAATCGAGCACGCGGACGCCACCGTCGTAGCCCACCAGGACGTTGCGCGCGGTGACGTCGCGATGGACGACGTCGAGGAGCGCGCCGTGCTCGTTGCGAAGCTCGTGCGCCGCGTGCAGGCCCCGACAGGCTTCGGCCGCCAGGTGCGCCGCGAGCGTGGGAGGCAACGCCGCGGCGCCTCCGCCCGACGACTCGGTCGCGGCTCGCACGAGCGCCGAGAGGGTCGCGCCGTGGAGCAGCGGCATGACGAGATAGGGCGCGCCGTCGTCGATCCCCGCATCGACGACGGGACAGACGTTCGGGTGCACGATGCGCGACGCCACGCGCGCCTCGTCGAGGAACGCCTCGACCTCCTGCTCGCGCGAGACGAGGTGCGGGTGAAGACGCTTGATCGCCACGCGCGAACCGTCGGGCGCACGCGCGGCGTACACCGTGCCCATCCCGCCGGCCGCGATTCGGTGCTCGATCGTATACGCGGCGATGCGCATCGGAGCGGGCTGCACGCGAGCTCATCGTAGTACGCCGCCCGTCGAGCCTGCTCGAGCGGCGCAGTCCGCGCCCCTCACCCGACGCCCTGCTCGCGTGTGGCGAGAGCCGCGGCAGCGACCTGCTGCCCGAGGGCGCGATGCTAGTCTCGCGTGCATGAGGCGATGCGCTCGCGCGGTCGCATCGGTGCTCGGCTGCGCGATCACGGGCTTCGCGTGCAGCCCCAGCTCGAGCCTTCCGGGCGGCACGAACGGGCCCGACGCAGCCGGCGTCGATGCGGCACCCGACGCGCGCTCGATGCCTCCGCTGCCGGATCCGCCGGGCGACCGAACGCTCGATTACGTGCTTCGCATCGTCCGCGTGGGTGCCGAAGAGCCGGCACCGGGCAGCCGCGTCGCGGTCGGGCTCGACGTGGACGGACACGTGACGGCGCGCGAGGACGACCCCGTCGGGTGCGGCCACGTCGACTTCGTGGCGCCCGATCGGTACGGCGCCACGCCCGGCGTCGACAACCGGCTCGGTCCACTCCTGCAGCAAGTCGAGAACATCGGCGCGACGCTGGACGCAGACGCCGAGATCGCTTCGAACATCGAGACGGGCACGCTCCTGATGCTCGTGCGGATCCTCCACGTCGCGGACGGTGAGGCGCTGCGCGACGATGGGCGCGTGACGGTGCGCGTGTATCTCGGCGTCATGGCGGACGGCGGCGCACCCGCGCTCGAGCCCGTTGCGCACGACGGCGAGACGCTCCTGTCGCTGCGTCCCGGTCAGCGGTTCGACGTCGCTCCGCACTCCGTGGAGGGCAACGATCTCGAACGCGCACGGTACGAGTGGAGCGGCGAGATCCGCGATGGCCGCCTGCGTACCGCGCCCTCGACGTTGCATCTCGAGATCCCGATCCGCGACGCCGGAACGCTGGTGCTCGACGTGCGCGACGCACGGATCGAGGCCGACGTGGCGGACGAGACGCTGACGCTCGGCGTCCTCGGTGGGTACCTCGTCGTGGACGAGATCGTCGACAACGTGCGCAATCGACTCCGCATCCCCGCGGTTGAGGGCATCACCGAGGAGACGCTGCGCCGCAGCCTGGTCGAGCCGGAGGCTGACATCGATCTGACCGACCGCTTCGGCTGCGAAGGGCTGACGATGGGATTCGCGGTGGAGGGCGTCTCGGCGACGATCGAAGGAGTCGCCGACGCCCCATGAGCCGCTTCGGACCGCTCGTCGGCTGCGTGCTTCTCTTGCTCGTCGGGTGCGACTCGGCCGGCACGTCGATCGATTGGCGCATCGCCCTCGGCGCCGGGCTCCGGCCCGAGCCCGGCTGGTCCATCCGGACACGCGTCCTTCGGGGCGGCTGCGGATCCGACGAGGTGCTCTACGAAGAGCACGCGAGCTTCGGGTCCGAGCCCTCGCGCCGTCCCTCCGAGCTCGAGCCCGGGCGGCACGCGTTCGACGCTCGCGCGACCGACGGCGCGTGCGTCGTCGTCGCCCAAGCCTGCAGCGAGGTCACCGTGCCGCACGAGGGACGCGTCGAGCTGCTCCTCACGGCGATCGGCTCGAGGCCCTCGGCGTGCGGGCCGGCGGAGCGCTGCGTCGACGGGCGCTGCGAGGGCGCGACCCCACCGATCGATGGAGGCGTGCCGTCGGCGCGGATCCCGATCTACCGGGTCACGAAGCTCTACACGATGGAGCCGATGCCCGCGCAAGATCGCGTCGCCTTCACGGCCGAGCCGGGTGCGCCGGGTGCCCCCTCCGGCGGAGGCGCGGCCATCGACTTCTGGGCGCTCGCGCCGACGAGCCCCGACGGCAGCACGTGTCCGACGGGAACGACGCCGCTGCTCGCGTACGCGAGCCCGTCGGCCACCGATCCGCGTCAGACCTACTACGCGACGGCGCCGTGGTCGGACGGCGCAGGCTACGTCGAGGTGCCGCCGTTCGCGTGCGTGCCCGTCGCGCCGGCCGCCGACGTCGTTCCGCTGCACTGGATGGTCGATGCCTCGCGTCACGCGGGCGCCCATCGATTCGTGCGCGCCGAGCAACGTGCCGAGCTCGCCGGGTTCGTCGACCAAGGCGAAGCGTTCCTCGTGTTCGATCGCGAGGACTGACCCTTCAAGGTGCCGACAACGCCGCACGCATGAGCGCGTAGACGGCGCCGTCCTCGAGCAATCCCTCGTGCGAGACGCCGTCGACGACCACGTTGTCGGCGCCGTCGAGCCACGCGCGCTCGGGCGGGACCGTCTCGTCGCCGGTGCTCGCGATGGACGTCCATCGCGGCCCGTCGGGCGTCGCGGGGGCCGCGTTGAGCAAACCGACGAGCTCGCCCGTCTCGCAGAGCTCCTGCCACACGCAGACGGGGAGAGGCGAGAGGCACGGCGTGAAGAGCCCGAGGTGCATCCCGCCGAGGCTCACGTAGGTGGCGACGACGGAGGCGCCTCCGAGGTGCTTGACGTAGTGACGCGACGACAACGAGCCCATGCTGTGCGCCACGATGTCGACCTCCGCGGCGCCGGTGCGTGCGCGGAGCTCGTCGACCACGCGCGCGAGCTCGGCCGCGTTGTCGACGTTGCAGCCCCACGACGGGTCGGAGTACTGGACCGCGACCACGTGATCGCGCGGCCACCCGTCGGCGACGAGGCGCTCGATCATCGCGGCGAAGTCGGTCGCGCCGCCGGAGATGCCGTGCACGAGCACCACCGGTCGCGCGACGACTGGATCGGCGCGCGGGCTCGCTGGAGGTGAGCCGGCGGGTGCTCCGTCCGGCGGTGCGGCGGGTGTCGTCTCCGTCGGCGCGTCGGGTGGGGCGATCGGGGCCGAGCCACGGTCCGCGCCGTCGTCCGGCTCGGGGTCGTCGTGCGAGTCGCGCGAATCGGGCCCGCGCTGAACGCGCGGCTCCGTCCCTTGCTCGGTCGGAGCCGCGACGGCGCAGGCGGCGTGGACGACGACGAGACCCAGCACCGGGGCGAGGAGGGAAGGGCGCGACATGTCGAGGAGCCGAGCGAACCGCGTGCCGAATCGCCATCTCGCGTACCACGTATGGGGCGCGGTCGAGGAGCAACGGCGTGTCGGCTGGAGCTGACGCGGCGGCGCCCGTCGGGCTCCGGCGCACCGGAGCCGAGGGCTCGGAGCGTCGTACGCGCCGCGCGTCGGCTCGAGCTGACGCTCCTCCGCCGGTGACGTGAGAAGCCGCCTGGAAGCCGCGAATCCCGGGAGGGCACGGGCGTTGCGCATGCCTGTCGCCGTCGCCCACACGCGACAGGAGGCCGGCGATGCCGAGACGCGTGACCGTTGCGCTGCTGCTGATGATCGGCGCAGCCCCCGCTGCGTGCGAAGGGACCATGGCGGGATTGTCGCCCGCATCGTCCGGGCACCGATGGGAAGGAGCGGTGCCCGCTTGCCCGGTGGACCCCGATTGCGGCACCACGGGAAGCTGCTCCGAATACGAGTGCCCCGATCATTGGCAATGCCGGAGCACGGGCGCGACGGTGCAATGTGCCAATCCCGGTCCCGACTATCCGGACGACGGCGGCGGGTGGTCCTGTCGCGACGAGTCGGGCTCGACGGTGTGTCGGCGCACGGAGGGCGACTACCCGGCACCGGGGGGCGGCGACGGCTGGAGCTGCGAGCGCACGATGGGTGGCGAGATCGTCTGTCGCGATCCCACGCCGAGCCATCCGCCCGATGCCGGTGACGCGGCGGGCTCGGGCACCTGGGCGTGTGGGTTCGACGAAGGGCTGCGCGTCTGCTCGCGCTCTCTCGAAGGAGCACCCGACGGCGCCGCCGGCGGGGGCACGTGGTCGTGCACCACGGCAGCGACCGGCGGAACACGTTGCACGCAATCGAGCCCCGGGACTCCCGACGGATCGGCGTCGTGGACCTGCTACGAGCTGGCGGGCACGGTGGCCTGCACCGGGAGGTCCGAGCCTGCCGGCGAGCCGAGCGGCGATCGCGGAGACGACTGGTCGTGTGCCGAGGATCGAGGACACGAGACCTGCACCGACTCCCATCCCGATTATCCAGATGCGGGCGGCAGCGGAGCTTGGGAGTGCCGCTACGACGAGGCAGGGATCCGGTCCTGCGAGAGCGACACCCCACGCCCGGGCGCGGGCGAGCCGCCCTCCGACTCGACGCCCCCGAGCGCTCCGGGATCTCCCCCCGGATCGAGCCCGTCGACGCCATCCGGGCCACCGCCGTCCACGCCGCCGGCGCCGCGAGACTGCAGCGGGGACGACCCCGAGTGCGAGGCCGCGTCATGCGCTCCGGGCGAGCGGTCGAGCGCCAGGTTCCGCGACGACCAGGACGGCAGTGACGACGGCGAGATCGTCGTGTTCTCGGATCGAAGCCCGGAGGTCTCCTGCGCGACGGTGACCGTCGAGCGGACGGGCTGGTATCGCATCCACGATCGGTCGCTCGCCGAGAGCTGCGGCTCCCAGCGAGACGAGACTGCCTTCCTCACCGTCACGAGCTCCTGCCGTCCGGACGGTCTGCCGCTCGAGCACAATGCAGGAGATCGGTTCGTCAGAGCGGACCTCGACAATCGAGCCTGCAGCAGCGACTCCGAGTGTGGGGCGGGGCTGGCATGCCTCGCGCCGCGGCACGGCGCAGGCACCTGCTGCACTCCTGCGGAGCCCGTCTTCATGGGCACGTTCCTGCTGCGCGCGGGAGAGCCCAACCGGCTCTGTCTCCATCATTGGTGCCCGGTCTGGCAGAGCGAGGGACGGGCAGGCGGCTTCGTGCAAGCGGACTGTCGAGACGCGATGAACTCCGTGCACTTCCGGCTGGACGAGAGCGCCTTCGCCTGCGCCGAGGATCTGACCGTGCCCCCCGAGTGCCGATGACGAGAGACACCTCGCGCCCCAATCGACGAACCGCCGACACGACCGCTGGAGGAAAAGAACCGATGAAACGATGGAAGAAGCTCATAGCTTGTTGCGCGACGTGTCTCGCCGGATGCGTCGGCGTGCCGAAGGAGAGCTCGACTCCCGTGGCGCCGCCGGGCGTTCCAATGAGCCCGCCCGGCTCACCTCCCGCGGCGCCGCCGACGCCTTCCGCGCCCGGGGCCGACTCGGGGGCTCCCGCCGCGCCGCCACCGGACGGATCGCCGGGGGCGCCGCCGGCGTCTCCCACGCCCCCTTCGCCACCCGCCGTCCCGCCGCCGGGCGCCGAGTGCGCGGAGGGCGAGAGGACGTGTCTCGGCTGGGATCGCGCCGCGGCGTGTGCCGCTGGGCGGTGGGTGGAGGAGCCGTGTGCCGGAGGCGCCGGCTGCTATGCGGGAGCCTGCGAAGCGGGATCGTGCAGCGACGCATGTACGCTCGGAGAGGACGGATGCGCGCTCTGGGACTCCCGAGCAGGCGAGTTCGTGTCGCCCGATCCGGACGACTCCATGAACGACAAGGCTCGAGGGTTCGAGCAGTTCATCCGCGACGAGTCAGCACCGAACGGGATGTTGGCGTGGGTGCGATTCAGCGACGACTCGCTCCGGGAGCAGGAGAGCTGGTACGTCGGCGACTCCTCCATCTGGACGGGTGTCTGGCTCGCGGCCGAGGCGCTCGAGCACTCGGTCACGCGCTCGAGCGAGTCGCGCGCGCGCATCGAGGCCATCGTGGATGCGCTCGATCGCGCGGGTCACGTCGTCGGCGAGCCGGGCGTCATCGCCCGTTACGTCGCGCCCGCCGGCGACTCGCGATTCCGCCGGATGGTGGACGCCTTCGACTGCGGGGGTCCCGATCGCAGCCATCTCTGCGACGTCTCGCACGATGGAAGAAGCTGGGACGTCATCGCCGACCCCAGCCGCGATCAATACGTCGGACCGCTCCTCGGCTACGCGCTCGCGTACGACGCGCTCACGTCGCGAGACGAGGAGACCCGCGCCGTCATCCGGCGCAACGTCGTGGAGATCGTGCAGGAGATCGTGAGGTTGCGGACGGTCCGCGTGCGCATCGTGATCAACGGGCTCGACCTCGGCACGCAGGACGTCGAGACGCGATTCGTGATCCCCGAGCCGCGGCTCATGGAGGATGGCGCCATCGTCCTTACGGCCGACACCGGCGACATCATGGATGGAGGTGCCATCCGCGGTGCGCAGGAGTTCCTGCCGAATCCAGCGACCTTCTTCCGAAAGCTCTCGCTCCCGCTCGTCGGTGGGCTGATCCCGGAGCGCATCCCGCGCTCCTCGAGCGCGATGATGGTCGCCTCTTTCGTGCGCTTCGCGATGCGCGTCACCGAAGGCGTGCCGGACTACGAGGCCGTTCATCGCGAGCTGTCGGACTTCTACTACTTCAACGGAGACGAGTGGGGGAACGTCCACACGTGGCTCGACCTCGCGAGGAGCTACCCGACGGACGACGGTGGCTGTGACCCGCGCTACTTCGGTACCAACATCGCCCTTCTGCCCGTCTATGGGTTTGCCCGGTTCGAGACCGATCCGGCGTTGCGCTCGGCGATGGTGGACGAGGTGGTCGGAGCCCGCATCTGGCCCCGTGTGCGCACCCACGAGAACGCCCTCTTCTCGTTCATCTACGGCTCGGCCGCGGTCGGGCTCGAGGACGAGATGCGGCGGATGGGCGACGAGCTCGCCGGCTTCCGCTCACCGGTCATTCGTCGCGGCAGGACCGATCTCCGCTCGCGCTACACGGCGCGGGAATCGGGCTGTCGGGACGAGCTCGCACACGATCAGGCCGTTCGCATCCGAGACCGGATCATTCAGGGGTTCGTCTGGCAGGCGCACCCGTGGACGCTCGTGGACGAAGGGCGCGAGGGGCAAACGTACCCGGGAGTCGACTACCTGATCGCCTATTGGATGGGACGCCGGCACGGGTTCGTCGCGAGCGACGAGCGGCACCGTTGCCTGCGGCGGGAGTGATGACGCGAGGGCGCTTCGCCCTCGTGTCGGAACGTGCTTCAATCGAGCGATGACGGACGCAGCGACGCGATGCCCGCGGTGTGGAGCCCCACCGCCGGCCGGTGCCGTGGGCCTCGTCGAGTGCGCGTATTGCCACATGCGCATGGACGCCGGCGGCGCTCCACCGGCGCC
>JADZFZ010000412.1 GCA_020854145.1 Deltaproteobacteria bacterium
CGGATGCTCGCCGCCGATTCGCTCTCCGGCTGTCTGGCCGCGCGCGGGACGGTCGGCGCCTCGGCATCGAAGCCGGGGACGACCTTCGGTGCCGCCGGCTCCGTCTCGGGCAACGCGCGGCTCCGGGGGACGGTCACGGCCTCGTCGATCACGATGTTGCGAACCGGCACGACCGAAGGGCTCGCTGCGCGAGGCTCGGCGCCGGCCGCGGCCGCAGCGCTCGGCTCGAGCGCCTCCGCCATCATCGCGACGACGTCCGGCCGCGGCCCGATGGCCGTGGGCATGTCGCTGCCGGAATCGGAGAGCGCCGAACGATCCGCGAGCAGGGTCTCGCTCTCCTCGAGCTCGGTCGCCGAGGGCCCGGGCAACGGCGCGCGCGGGGCGCGCTTCTCGAGACGATCGGTCGCGACGTCGTCGTCGAGCTCGGCCGGCTTGCTGCGGACCAGGACCTCCGCTGGGGTCTCGACCTTCGAGGTGATCGGGTCGAGCGCCGGCGTCGCGGTCGGCGCGGGTGGTCCGCCGACCGTGGCTCGCCCGGGCAACGTGGGTGCCGCGATCCCGAGCAACGTCTTGCTGCGCACGGGACCGCCGGGGCGAGCCGCCACGGGCAACGGCTCACGCGGGACCGGAAGCCCGTCCGAAGGCTCTGCCGCCGTCTGCGGTGCGGGCTCGGGCGGACGCGGGATCGTGATCGGGCCGGCCGGAGCGGACGCCGAACGTCCTGGAGCAGGTGGCGCGTCGGAGCCCTGGGCGGGAACGCCCAGCAGCGTGCGCCCGAGCGGGCGTGGGTTGTCCGAGAGCGCGACGACCGCGCGGGGCGACGCGGGCGGCGCGACGGGGGAGCTCGCCGGCCTGGGCACGGCACCGCCGGGGCTCGGGCCGGGGACCGCGGGTCCGGGGGCGGTCGGGCGAGTCGGCTCCGGCAGCCGCGCGCCTCCGACCTTGGGGACCGTGATCGGCGCACCCGCCGGGGGCGGCCGGGTCGTCGTGCGGCGCGACATCGCGGCGGCGTTGCGGAGGTGCTCGTCCGGCTCGCCGACGAGGTTGCCGATGGGCCCTTTGGTCTCTTTGCTTATGCGGAACTTGCCGCCATCGGACGCGAGCAGGGCGGCCAGAGCATCGAGCCCACGCTGGGTCACCTTCCCGCCGGCGGCCTCGGTCACCCCGAGCAGCAGCCCATCGGCCGTGCTCACCGTGATCTGACGCGGCCCGACGGTGACCTCGACGCGCGCCGGGTACGGGGCGCGCGCGGCCAGCCGCACGATCGCGCTCGGCCCGACGTCGGTGACGGAGCCCTCGGCCTCGTTGCCACTTTCGAGGTTCTTGGCGAGCGCGAGACGCGCGGCCAGGCGAACCGTCACGAGCCGCTTGAGCGCCATCGCGCCGTCGCGCATCGCCTCGCCGAGCACACCCGGCACGATGACGATGCTGCGGAGGAACGTGTCGGACTCGAGCGTCGCGCGGAGCTTGATGGGGTCGAGCGCGGGTGACGCGCGGTCGATCACGATCCCGTCGGGAACGGCCTCGGCGATCACCACCGCGGGCTCCACGCCTTCCGGAACGGTGCCCGCCTCCGCGCCCGCTTCGCGCAGGAGCGCGGACAGCGCGTCGCCTCGGGAACGGTCCTGGTCGAGCACCAGGATGCGCAAGCCGCTCAGTGATCGGGCCGGGTCGTCGCTCACCGAGACTCCGACCGGGAAGGTGCGTCATCGGGGCACGCGAGCGCAAGCCCGATGTGCAGGTGAACACACGAGTTCTCGCGGCGTCCCCACGCGCCAGGGCATTCGGCGGCCGGCGGCGTCGAGGCGCGTCGCTTGACACACCGCGTCATCGACCGTAGAGGACGGACGAGCCCATCGACGAGGTGGTACCAGCGGGCATACGCGCGACCCATGGGATGCGCCGCGCTCGAGGTGCCCGAGGGACGCCGTCGCGGGCGCTCGAACGAGCGCACGAGCGCGTGCGTTGCGTGAACCGTGGGCTCGTGAGGAGAGATCATGGCGAGCTCGAAGACCAAGACGTCGCGCGGATCGCGCACATTGGCGGCGAGGCCCAGCCGGGTCGATGTACGGGCGGCCACCCCGGCGAGCGAGGCTCCGGCCACCGCGACGCCGGCAGCCGACGAGCCGCTGCAGCACGACCAGCACGAGAAAGGGACGAACGGCGGCGGGCGCGAAGCGCTCCCGATCGTGGTCCGGACTCCCGCTCGGCGCGTCGCGATCGTGGCGGGGTTGCGAACTCCCTTCGCCCGACGCTCCACCGAGCTGCGCGACCTGAGCGCGCTCGATCTCGGGCGGTTGGTGGTCGGCGAGCTGGTGGCGCGCACCTCCTTGGAGCCCGACGTCGTCGAGCAGGTCGTCTTCGGGCAAGTGGTGCCGAACGTGACGGCCTCGAACGTCGCACGCGAGGTCGTGCTCGCGTCCGGCCTGCCGCGATCGACCGACGCGTACAGCGTCTCGCGCGCGTGTGCGACCTCGTTGCAGGCGCTCGTGTCGGTCGCGCAATCGATCGAGGGAGGGCTCGTGCGCTGCGGCATCGCCGGCGGAGCCGACAGCGCGAGCGACGTGCCCATCCCGGTGCCCCGACGCCTGGCGGACGCGCTGATGGCGTCGAGCCGCGCGCGCAACTGGCGAGAGCGCGTCACGGCGTTTCGCGACGTGCGGCCGCGGGACCTCGTGCCGAGCGCACCGGCGCCGCGCGAGCCGTCCACGGGCATGACGATGGGCGAGCACGCCGAGACGATGGCGCGCGACTTCGGGATCACGCGCGAGCGCCAGGACGCGTACGCCCACCGATCGCACGGCCGGGCCCGCGCCGCGTGGAACGAAGGACGCTTCGACGACGACGTGATGCGTCTCTACGTGCCGCCCCGCTACGAGGCGGTGACGACCGACAACGCCGTTCGCGACGACGAGCTGGCCGCTTACGGCGCGCTGCCGCCGGCGTTCGATGGTCGACACGGCACGATCACCGCGGCGACGAGCGCTCCGCTGACCGACGGCGCGGCGGTGCTCCTTCTCATGCGCGAGGACCGCGCGAAGGAGCTCGGGCTGAGCCCGCTCGGCTTTCTGCGGAGCTACGCGTTCGCGGCCCTGGATCCACGCGAGCACATGCTGATGGGCCCGGCCTACGCGACGCCATTGGCGCTCGAGCGCGCAGGTGTTGCGTTCGCGGACGTCGATTTGGTGGAGATGCACGAGGCCTTCGCGGCGCAGGTGCTCTGCAACGTCGAGGCGCTGGGATCGGAGGCGTTCGCTCGCGATCGGCTCGGCCGGTCGTCCGCCGTCGGGCAGGTGTCCGACGATCAGCTCAACCCGAACGGGGGATCGCTCGCGTTCGGCCATCCGTTCGCGGCGACCGGAGCGCGGCTCGTGCTGGGTGCGCTGACCGAGCTCCGGCGTCGCGGCAAGTCGATCGCCCTCTGCACCACGTGTGCGCAGGGTGGGCTCGGCGCGGCGGTCGTGCTGGAGGCTGCGTCGTGACCGAGGCCATGGAGACGTCTCGGACGCCGATCGATCCCGCTGCGGCCGTCGTCGCAGCGCGGGTGGCGAACATGCGTTCGGTGCGCACCGAGACGTCGGCGCACGGCGTCGTCCACGTCGTGCTCGACGTGCCGGGCGTCGCGGACAACGCGCTCGACGCGGGCACGATCGAAGAGCTCGCATCCGCGATCGAGGCGCTGTCGAGCGACGACGCCGTTCACGCCATCGTGCTCGGAAGCGCCAAGAAGGGAGCCTTCTGCGCGGGGCTCGATCCGGCGATGTGGCTTCGCATCCGCTCGGTGGACGAGATCGGGGCGATGGTCGACGACGGGCACGCTCTCTGTGCGCGAATCGCGCGTTCGCGCGTGCCGGTCGTCGCGCTGATCGATGGCGTGTGCGCGGGCGCGGGGCTCGCGATCGCGTTGGCCTGCCGCGCGCGCGTCGGCACGCGCGACCGACGCACGACGCTCGCTGCGTACGAGCCGGGCCTGGCGATGGTCCCGCTGTTCGGGTCGTGCGCGCGGCTGCTCGAGGTCGCGGGCGCGACGGCGGCTTCCGAGGTGCTCGGGGCAAGCCGTGCTCTCGGCGCCGAGCGATCGCGCAAGCTCGGGTTGCTCGACGTCGTGGTGCCTCGGAGCGCGGCGCGGCTGGAAGCGGAGGCTCGCGCTCTGTCGCTCGCGTCGGGAACGAACGAGCGAGGTCGCGCCGAGCGAGGATGGCCGAGGGCATGGATGGAGGGGACGGCGCTCGGTCGTCGCGTGGTCGCGCGGCGCGCTCGCGCCAAGGCGCAGTCGAGCGCGCTCGACGAGATCGGTCGTGCCCACGCGCGCGGGCTCGACGTGCTCGAGGCTGCCGTCGCGCACGGCGACGATCGCGCACGCGCGCTCGAGCGAGCCGCGGTGATCGAGCTGTCCGGAGCCACGGAGGTCCGCGGGGCCTCGGGGATCGCGCTGGCGAGGCGACGTGCGGAGAGCGAACGAGGTCTGCCGGATCGTCCAGAGGTCGCTGCGCGTCGTGTCGAGCGCGTCGGGGTGCTCGGCGCCACGCGCGCGGGATGCGCGATCGCGGCGGCCGCGGCGGGCGTCGCGCGGTTGCCGGTGCGTCTGTGGGATCGCGACGACGTACGGATCGGTGCTGGGCTCGCCGATGCGCGACGGCGCATGGACGAGATGAGCGGGCGGCGGCTGTCGGCACGCGAGAAGGACGCAGCGATGGCGCGTATCGGCGCGACCGTCGATGGCCGTGGCATGCGCGGCTGCGACGTGGCGATCGAGTGCGTCTTCGACGATCGCGCCGCCAAGAGCGAGGCGCTTCGCGCGATCGAGTCGGTGGTGCGCGACGAGACGATCATCGCGACGACGACGGCGAGCGTGGCGCTCGATCTGCTCGCGAGCGACTGCGCGCGGCCCGAGCGCATCGTCGGCTTGCGTCCCGCGTGGACGACCGGCGGACGCCTCGTCGAGGTCGATGCGACTGGCACGACGGATCCCGTGGCCGTCGCGACCTGCCTCGATCTCGTGCGGCGGTTGGGCTTCGCACCGATCGTGGTGCGCGACGGAAGTCGCTCGTACGTCCGGCGCATCGTCGCGCCGTACGTCGACGAAGCGGCGTACCTGCTCGCCGACGGCGCGCGCGCGCACGAGATCGACGACGCGCTCGAGCAGATCGGGTTCGCGCTCGGGCCCATCGCGATGCTCGACGCGGTCGATCTGGACGTCGCGACGCGCGCCGCGTTGATCGTGCAGGAGCACGCGGCGAGAACGCGCGCCGCCAACGACGACCGTCTGGGGAGATGGCTCGGCGCGTTGCGGCCGGGCGCCGTGTCGCGCGGGACGATCACGCAACGGTGCGTGCTCGCGGTGGTCAACGAGGCGGCGCGCGCCTTGGGAGAAGGTGTGTTGCGCGACGCGCAGGACGGCGACCTCGGCGCCGTGCTGGGTCTCGGGTTCCCGCGTGGGCTCGGTGGCCCGTTCCGCTGGGTCGACGAGTCCGGCGCCGCGACGGTGGTCGATTGGCTCGAAGGGCTCGCTGCGTCGCACGGAGATCGCTTCGCGCCCGCGCCGCTCCTCGTGGCGCTCGCGAAGAGCGGCCGCCGCTTCTA
>JADZFZ010000413.1 GCA_020854145.1 Deltaproteobacteria bacterium
AACCGACCTGACGGAGCTGACGGGCTCGCCCGCTCCGCGCTCGCCGCTCGACCCGCTGATGGTGCTCGGGGCGGGGACGGTGGCGTACGCGCGTGACGAGATCGTGGACGCGACGCTGCGGCGGTTCGCGAGCCGTCCCGTCCGAATCAAGCCAGGCTACGACATCGCGCGCTTCCAGCTCTCGCGACAGGGTGCGTCGTTCGTGGATTACGTCAGGGCCTCGCCCGCGCCGGTGAGCACGCTGCTCGCGGCCAACGTATTGCCCGAGGCGCAGGCCAAACGTGTCCTCTACCTGCTCGCGATCGTCAAAGCGCTCGAGGTCGTCGAGGCGCAGGTCATCGAGCGCGTGCTCGGCTCGACGGGATCGCGGCCATCGTCACCGGGCGCACCGCCGGCACCTTCGTCCGGCGGCGCGATCGCGAGCCCGGCATCGTCGCCCGCAGGCGATCTGCCGATGCCCGAGATGGGCCCGCCGGCCGCGTCCAAAGGCCATGCGACCCAGGCAGCGGCCAACGCGAGCGCACGGGCGGATGCGGCCACCGCCGTTCAGCTGGCGTCGCTTCCGACGATCGAGCCCAAGAAGCCGGGCGGCATGCGCGACCCCATCGGCGAGTTCCCGAAGCAGGACTTCCCGAAACGCAAGGCGTTCATCCTGACGCGCCTCAAGGAGATGGACGACGAGGACTTCTTCCAGATGCTCGGCGTGCCGCGCACCGCGTCGCTCAACGACGTGCGCGACCGGTACCTCGAGCTCGCCAAGCTCTACCACCCGGATCGCCAGCCGCCGGAGCTCGCCGACGTCAAGCCTGCGTTCGATCAGGTCTTCGCGATGCTGACCGACGCGAGCAAGACCCTGTCCGAAGAAGAGAAGCGCAAGCACTACATGAAGCAGCTCGGTGACGGCGGCGGAACGCCGTCGACCACGCGCCGCGTGCAGGAGCTCGTCGATGCTGCCATCGACCTCCAGAAGGCGGAGGTCTGTCTGAGGCGACGGGACTTCGCCGAAGCGATGCGGCTCATCGACAAGGCGCTCGCGGCCGATCCCGACGACGCCGACTACAACGCGTTCAAGGGATGGCTGCTGTTCTCGCGCGACACGATGACCGACGACGACTTCGCGCTCGCCAACAAGCTCGTCGACAAGGCGCTCGAGAAGAACAAGCGCTGCGAGCGCGCCTACTACGCCAAGGGAATGTTCCTCAAGAAGCTCGGCGACACCTTCGGCGCCGAGACGCACTTCCGACGCGCCGTCGAGCTCAACGAGAAGAACCTGGATGCGGTCCGCGAGCTGCGCGTGGTCTCGATGAGAAACGCAAAAGACCCCAAGAAGGGCGCCATGGCTGCGGAGAAGGTCGTCGAGAAGGCGGCGGGCGGCAAGCCGTCGTCCGGCCCGCGAACGAAGCCCCCTCAGCCGTCCGCCGGCGAGACGGTGCAGGAGTTCTTCGGCAAGCTGTTCGGAAAAAAAGACAAGTAGCCGTCGCCTGCCTCGGTGCCCAGCCCCTCATCCTGCCTCTCCCCGCGGTGCGGGCAGAGGGGACGCACGTCGAGGGTCGCAGCGCCGGCTACTCGAGGTCGACGTCGAGGCTCGCGCCCGCGACGATGCGCGCCTCGGCGCGATCGAGCCCGGCGATCTCCAGCTGCCGAACGAGCACGCGCCGCACGCGCACGTGGGCACCCGAGCCTCGCACGCGCGCGAGCATGGAGGCCGGCACGGAGATGGAGCCGTCGTCGACGCTCGTGCACGCGGCGCCGGCGACGCCGTCGGCACGCGAGACCACGACCTCGACGAACGCCTCGGCTCGGCCGCCGTCCGTCCAGCTCAGGACGAGGTCGCGCCCGCGCGGCACGCGCTCACCGTCGATCGCGCCGTCCACGCGCAGGCCAGCAGGCGGCGCGGCTGCGGGGAGCGTGGCTTCGAGGGCACCGACCTCGGCGTTGCCGGGCGCGGAGATGTCGTAGGTCGGAACCGCGTCGGCGGGTGGGAGCTCGGCTTCGCCCGCGTAGAAGACGCCCGCGAGCAGATCGCCCACCGCCGGGAACGTGCGGGGCGAGAGCTCGATCGACGAAGAAGCGGCGGCGACGCGAATGGGCCCGACGTCGAGGAGCTCGATCTCGGCCTCGGCGACGTCCGGTCCGTCGGTGCGCGCACCGAGGTCCACGCAACCCTCGGTCAGCACCGGCGAGCCTACGATGTCGAGCACCGCCTCCGCGCCGACGCCCCGATAGCGTGCGAACGACGCGCCGAGCGCAGCCGGTAGCTCGGCCGCCTCCCCGGAAGCCGGTGAACGTCGCTCGATCACGAGAACGCCGAGGCTGCCCTCCGAGAGGCCGGCGGGACCCGGGCCGCTTTCCGCGGTGCAGCCGACGAGCGCCGCCATGGCGACGGCCATCCCGGACCCCCACGCGGAGGCGAGCAGGGGTGAGCGCGCGTCGGAGGCGGCGGCGACCGGTCTCACGTCGGCCATCATAGAGGCTCGCCGCGACGAGGGCAACGAGCCGGCCCTCCTGCACCCCGTCGCTTGCAGCCGGTCTCGGTGCAGAGTCAGCCGCGCTCGAAGGCGACCGCGATCCCCTGACCCACTCCGATGCACAACGAGGCGATCCCGCGCCGCGCGTCGCGCCGCTGCATCTCGTGCACGAGCGTCGCCACGATGCGCGTCCCGCTGGCGCCGATCGGGTGCCCGATCGCGATGGCACCGCCGTGCACGTTGACGCGCGCGTCGTCGAGCCCCAGCTCGCGCACGCACGCGACGGCTTGCGCCGCGAACGCCTCGTTGAGCTCGACCAGATCGACCTCTCCGATCGTCCAGCCGGTGCGGTCGAGGACGCGCCGCACGGCGCCCACCGGCCCGATGCCCATGAAGCCCGGCTCCACTCCGCACACGCCCGTCGCCTTCACGCCCGCGAGCACCGCAACCCCGTTGCGACGCGCCCACCCACGCGACGCGACCACGACCGCCGCCGCGCCGTCGTTGATGGGCGACGAGCTGCCCGCCGTCACCGTGCCGCCCTTGCGGAAGATCGCCGGCAGCTTCGCGAGCCCTTCGAGCGACGCGTCGGGGCGCGGACACTCGTCGCGCTCGAACGCCACCGCCTGACCCTTCGGCTGCGGCACCATCACCGGCACGACCTCGTCTCGAAACCGCCCTGCCTCCCAGGCCGCGACCGCGCGTCGATGGCTCTCGAGCGCGAACGCGTCCTGCATCGCCCGCGTCACGCCGTAGCGCTCCGCCACGTTCTCGGCGGTCTCGCCCATCTGCTCGAGCGGGAACCGTTCGGCCATCTTGGGGTTCTCGAAGCGCCAGCCGATCGACGTGTCCCACATCTTGGGCGCGCCGCGCGCGAAGCTCTGCTCGCTCTTGGCCATCACGTACGGAGCGCGCGTCATCGACTCCACCCCGCCGGCGACCACGACGTCGTGATCGCCCATCGCGACCGCGCGAGCCGCGTACACGATGGCCTCGAGCCCGCTGCCGCACAGGCGATTGACGGTCACGCCCGTCACCTCGTACGGCAGGCCCGCCAGGAGCGCCGCCATGCGCGCGACGTTCCGGTTGTCCTCGCCGGCCTGGTTCGTCGAGCCCAGCACGACCTCGCTGACGTGGTCTCGTGCCGACGGCACCCGATCGAGCGCCGCCGACACCACACACGCCGCGAGGTCGTCCGTACGCACGTTCGCGAGCGCGCCCCGGTGCTTGCCAATCGCCGTGCGAACGGCGCTCACGATCACGGGCTCTCGGTCTCGATCCATGGCCGCGTCGTACTGCGCGAACGCAACCCGCGCACGTGCACGTGCCACCGAGCCACTGGTCACACCGGCCAAAAGGTGAATAATCGGGCGCGCTCGGCAGTACCTCTCGACGACGAACACACGCGCGTCGCGACTGCTCGCACGTGCGATGGAGGGATCAGATGACGACCGAGGCACGAACGCTCCGAACTCTCGTCCTGCTGGCCGCTGCGGTCGTCGCTCCTTCCTTCGCGGGCTGCTACGTCGAGGAAAGCGCCGTCGTCGACGCGCGTGCGGTCGCCTACGTGCCGCCCCGGCCCGTGACCGTCATGGTCGCCCCGCCTCCGCCTCGCGTCGAGGTGCGGCCCGCGGCTCCGCGCACCGGCTTGACCTGGTGCGCCGGCTACCACGATTGGCGTGGGGGCCGATGGGTCTGGGTCGAAGGCAACTGGTGCGAGCCGCCGCGCCCGGGTCGCGTCTACGATCCGCCCACGGTCGTGGTCGCGCCGGGAGGCGGCTATCGCTA
>JADZFZ010000414.1 GCA_020854145.1 Deltaproteobacteria bacterium
GCGAGCACCTCGGCGTTGCCCGGGTAGAGCAGCTCGCACTCGCGCTCGCTCAGCACGCGGCGGGTCAGCACCTCGCGCCGTGGATCGGGCAGCAACATGGTCGGCCCCTTCGCGAGCCGGATGTCGCCGGTGCGTCGGTCGAGCACGTAGCGTCCTTCGCCCGCGGGGATCGCCACGGCGTGATGGACCTCTTCGGTGCCGTGCACGATGAACGCGTGCTCTTCGCGCGGGAAGTAGAGCCCGTCCTTGCCGCCGAGGAACAGTTCGTCGCCCTCGACGTGCGCCACGCCTTCCTCGTCCACGTACGGCGCGATCACCTTCACGTGGATGCCCGTCGTCTCGGAAAGCTCGATCGCGCAGAGCGTGCGGCGCCCGTTCTGCTCGAGGAAACGCTCGCTCGGCTCGGGGAACACGACGGCCTCGCCGCGCACGAAGCGCTTGCGACCGTCCTCGCCGACGAGCACGCAGTACTCGAGGCGCTGCAGCGTCACGGCCTCGCGCACGTGCCGCCCGTCCTCGTCCGGGATCACCTCGACGCCCGTCGGAGGCACGTAGAACGCCACGTCGGTCCCGCGGATCAGGAGCTTCTGTCCGGTCACGAACGCGGCCGTCTCGCGCGTCCCTTCCGCGAAGCCCAGCGTGCGCGCGCCTGCGGCGGTCGCGGCGGCGGCGTCGTGGATCTGCGCGTAGAGGTACTCGTTCGACCGCAGCCGATGGCCCTCGATCACGCGTGCGATCTGGCCCGGCCACAACGCGAACGACGCGGGTCCCTCCACGTTCACGCGCCGCCCGATCGACAGCTCCACCAGATGGCTCGCCACACCTGCGGGCGGGTGGCTCCCGTCCTTCGCCGGGCTCTCGAGCACCAGGTACCAGTTCGCCGGCGCGGTCGCGAAGAGCGACACCGCTTCCCGGCTCTCCACGGGCACGAACCTTCGCGTCTCCGCATCGAACAGCACCGGCTGATCGGTCTGCGCCAGGCTCGTCTTGTTGGGCCCCACGTAACAGTTCACGTGGCCCTTCGTCACATCCAGCACGTAGGCGTACTCGTTCGGTGCCAGCACCAGCTCGCGCTCGCGCGGTCGGCGATCTTCCATGGAGCCTCCGTTCCCCGTGTCCCTATTCACCCTCCGAGCCTCCGACGGCCCAAAACCACCCGCACACCGGTCGGAAGGTGAAAAACACGGATCACGCCAGCGTGTCCCCCCACGCACCTCCTAGCCTGGGTCCGGTCCGTCGCGGTTTCGAGCGTGCTCCGATTCGGATCGCGCTGCGCCGGATTGGATCGATGGGCGGGCGCAGCCGCTCGCGGCTAGGATGCGCGCGTGTCGCGAAGGAACCCATTCGTCCGTGCGTTCGCCTTCCTTCTCTTCGCGCTCGTCGCGTGCGGCGACGATGCGGCGAAGCCGGGTGACGACGGGGGCACGCCGGCGTCCGACGCCGCCGTCGATCTGGGGCCGCCGCGCGCCATCTTCGTGCTGCCCCGCGCGGGCGACGAGCCGTTCTTCGATCTGCCGTGGCCGACCGACATCCGCCGCGACGACGACGGCACCATCGACGTCAAAGCCTTCCCGGACCCCACGGGCAACACCTTCGTGCAGCAGTACAAGAGCGTCATCGACGCGCGTCCCGGGTACGCGACCAACGGCGCGGTCTACTTCCGCTTCTCGCGCACCCTCGACGACTCCACGCTGCCGAAGACGCCCGAGGAGTCGATGGCCGACGACGCGTCGGTGTTCCTCGTGGCGCTCGACGGCGACCGTCCGGAGCGCTGGCCCGCCGTGGCCGTCTATCGCGACGAGACCACACGCTACTGGCCCGGTCGCACGCTCGCGATCCGACCGGTGTACGGCTTCCCGCTCGCGCCCGCGTCTCGTTACGCGGCGGTGGTCACGCGTCGCGTGCGCGCGACCGGCGGCGAGGAGCTCGGCCGCGACGCCGACTTCGACGCGATGCTCGCGGGCGCCGACCCCGTCGCCTCCGCGGCCCGCGACGTCGCGCAGCCCGCGCTCGACGCGCTCGACGCGCTCGGCGTCGCGCGCGACGACGTCCTGTCGTTGACCGTCTTCACCACCGACGATCCCGTGAGCGAGCTCTTCGCGGCGACCGATTGGCTCATCGCCAACTACCCCGAGCCCACCGTGGTCGACCTCCGCTACATCCTGCGCTCGCGCGAGTCGACGCACTGGATCCTCGAGGGCCAGTTCGGGCCGTCACCCTTGTTCCAGCACGGAGCCGTCCCGCACGTGAGCGCGACGGACGGAGGCGACATCCGCTTCGCCGAGGACGGAACGCCGATCGTCGCGGGCGAGTTCACCACGCGTTTCGCGCTCGGGATGCCGTCGGGCGAGCCGCCCGCGGACGGCTGGCCCGTCGTGCTCTACGCGCACGGCACCGGCGGCGACTATCTCAGCGTGTTCTCCGACCCGACCGCCACCGACATCTGCAGTCGCGGCTTCGCCGTGCTCTCGGTCGACCAGATCCACCACGGCGACCGCAACCCGACGTCCTTCTCGCCGGAGCTGCTCTTCTTCAACTTCGCGAACCCGTACGCCGCTCGCGACAACAACCGCCAGAGCGCGCTCGATCTCGTTCAGCTCGCACGCCTGGTCGCGCACGTCGAGGTGCCCGCGAACCGGACGCCCGCGCGCACGCGCCAGCGCCTCGACCCATCGCGCGTCTATTTCTTCGGCCATTCGCAGGGCGGCCTCAACGGCGCCCTCTTCCTCGCCGCGAGCGCGCAGACGCGCGGCGGCGTGCTCTCGGGCGCGGGCTCGACCTTGCCCATCGCGCTCATCGAGAAGACCGAGCCCGTCAGCATCCCGGCGGTCATCATCACCGCGCTCGGCCTGCAGGGCGGAGCCGGCGTGTCACCCGCCGAGCGCGAAGGGCTCGTCTACGAGCATCCGCTGGTGAGCCTCATCCAGATCTGGGTGGAGCCGAGCGACCCCGTGAACTACGCGCCCTTCTTCTTCCGAACGCCGCGCGAGGGCTTCCTTCCGAAGAGCATCTTCCAGACGGAGGGCTTCGAGGACGAGTTCGCGCCGCCGCTCGGCATCGAGGCGCTCGCCGTCTCGGCGGGCATCCCGCTGCTCGACCCCGTGGGTCGTGCCATCCCCGCGCTCGCGCTCCGCGGGATCGGCGACGAGTCCAGCCCCGTGCGCGGCAACGTCGCCTCCGGCGCAGCGACCGCCGGCCTCCTGCAGTACCCGGATCAAGGGCACTACCCCGCGTTGACCGACGAGGTCGCCCGCGCGCGCTGGGGCCACTTCCTCGAGACGCTGAACGCCGACGGAGTCGGCGAGATCCCCGCGCCCTGATCGAGCGCGGGGGTTCTCAGCGGTCGTCGCGGTCGTCGCGGCGCCGACGCGCGGCGTGCCGGCCGCCGCCGCCGAGCGCGCCGAGATCGATCAGCAACGCGAGCGCGACGAGGAGCCACGCGAGCGGCTCCATCTCGTCGGGGCGGCCCATCGAGACCATGCCGTAGGCGTACGCGAGCGTCGTCAGCGGGAGGAACACGAAGCCCAGCACGGGCCAGATCCACCTGCCGCCGTAGGCCTGCGCGAGCCACCCGGCGTCGGTCAGCCACACGACCGCGAGGGTGATGCGCGGGAACGCGAGCGCTGCGAGGAAGACGATGCAGCCCATGTCTAAGGCTCGAGTATGTCGACGGGCGCGCGGCCCGGCCAGGTCAGCAGCAGCTGCGGTCCGACGGACCCGAGCTGGTACCCGTTGTCGCCGTCACGCTCGCCCACGCGCTCGAGCGCGGCACGCACCCGCGCCGCGCCTGCGTCGTCCGGCGCCAGGCCGACGCGGTGACAGAGCTCGCGCACGTCCTCGTCGCTCGTCGTGAAGCGCATCCGCCGGGCCGGCTCGTTCACGACTCTCAGCTCCGCCGGGTGACCGAGCTGCCACAGCAGCGACACCGCTTCGAACGCCGCCGGCAGTCGAGGGCGCGTGAAGCCGTGGATCGCGTGCCACAGCCGATCGAGCGCGGTCATGGGCGGTCGCGCGGCCAGGTACACGGCCACGAGGCGGCGTGCGCTCCGCGTCATCGCATCGAAGAAGGCGGCGCCGTCCTCGACCGGGTACACGACGTGGCTGGAGAAGACGACGTCGGCGGCGCGCTCGAGGCGCGTGGGCCAGGCGTCGGAGACGACGGTCACGTTGCGGATCTCGCGCGAGCGCACGGCCTCCTCGAGCCGCGCACGCATGCCCGCCGACGGCTCCACGGCGATGACGTGCTCGACTCGTCGCGCGAGCTGCACCACGTGTCGTCCTGCGCCCGCTCCGACGTCGACCACGACGTCGGAGGGTCGCAACATCGGCCCGAGCAGAGACATGAGCGGCTCGCTCGGGAGCTCGGCTCCCAGCCTGGCGAAGCGATGCGCACGGCGGTCCCAGGACTGGGGGCCGTCGCGCTCGAAGCTCGCGCAGTGCGCTTGCACCATCTCGGTCCAGCGCGCTTGCCAGTCGATCCCGCCCACGGACACGGCCGATCCGACAGCTCGCGCGATCGCCTCCGCGAACGCTTCGGCCGAGCGGCTCTGCGCGTCCAGCGTCGCCAACGGCTCGGGCAGCCCGAAGCGCTCCATCACGGCGAACAGCTGGTCCGCCCGCACGCCCAGGACGACGACGCGACCCGACGCGAGGGCACGCGTGACCGACGCCGCGTGCCCTCGTCCGGCGACCTCCAGCTTGCTGACCTCGTCGACGACGAGCACCTCGGAGTCACCCGCGTCGGCGCGAACCCACTCGAGGGCCGCCGCGAAGGCGTCGTTGTCGAACACCAGCGAGCAGAACGACTCTTCGCTCGCGCGCGGAGCGGCTCCCGCGCGTCGCGCGGCGCGGATCGCACCTTCCGGACGCTCGGCGCCGCGGACCCGCACGATCTCGTAACCGACCCGCTCACCGGCCACCTCGACCGGTCGCTGAACGAGCCCACCGACCGAGAGCGCCCGCGATTGCAGCACCTCGACGACCTCGGCCATGCTCGGCAGCAGGCCATCGCGTGATGCGCTCTTGTCTTTCGTCACCAGCGCCCATCGAGCCATGGGCCCATCATGCCGCCGTCCGAGCGACGGCGCCCGTCGCGCACCTGGGCCGTGCGATGCTCGCTGCGATGCGGATCGCGCGCTCGGCGACGCCGTGGCTCGTCTCGTGTTGCGCATGTGTCGCAGCCTGCGGCTCGTCTGCGTCGCGCGCGGTCTCGACGGGATCCGAGCGCAGCGACGCGCAGCCGTCGCCGGCGACGGTCGAGATGTTCTGGCGGGGTGGCCCCGAGCTCGCGTTCATGGCGCGTTCCGACGAGGGCGATGCGTTCGTGCACCAGGGCCTGCGCGTGACGATGCGCGACGGGCGCTCCGAGGTCGCCGACGACGTGTTCGTCGGGACCGTCGTGGCGGCGTCTCGCCAAGACGGAGTCTGGTGGTTCCTCGGGTCGGACGGGACGTTGTGGCGCGCACCGAGCTTCCTGGGGCGGCCCCAACGCGCCGGTCGGATCGAGCTGCGCGGCGCGGTGCCGGCGGGAACGTCGAACGAAGGCATCCTCGTCGTGCACCCCGCGCCCGTCGGCGACCTCTACCGAGTGCGCGCCGGCGTCGCGCGGCGGATCGGCGGTCTACCTCAAGGTGGAGTCGTCGGCGGTGCGTTCCTCGACGCACGGCGCGGGGTGGCCGTGCTCGACGGAGGCGTGCTCGCGCGCACCGACGACGGCGGCGCGACGTGGGCGCCTCTGCGCATCCGCGACGAGGTCGTCGGCGTGCACGCGATCGGCGACTCGTATCGGGTGCTCTTCCGCGGCGACACGCGGCGGCTTCGCCTCGCGCACGACGGCACGACCCACGACCTCGATCGCGAGCTGGCGCGCACGGACACGATGTCGCCCTTCGACGCGCTTCGCGTCGTGGCCGATCTCGAGCTGCCGGCGAGCGGTCACGCGACTGCCGGCCTCGTCGGCGCGCCCATCGCGGTCGTAGAACGCCTGCGCAGCGCGCCCTCGGACGCGAGCGTCTTCATCCTGCCGAACGGGCGCTTGCCGGGGCCACGTGCATCGTTGCCTTCCACGCAGGGCGCGGCGTTCTTCGGACCGCGACTGTCCGAGACGCTCCAGCGAGCGTTCGAGCCGCTGGAGTGGGGCGGCACGACGAGCACGTGCCATCGCGCATCCTGGGGCGCCGGCGCTGCGGCGTGGTGCGCCGAGCCCGCGGACGGCGACACCGCCGAGCCCGGTTGGGCGCTTCATCGCGTCGTGCCGAGCGGTGACTCCGAGCGGACCGACGTCGTGCTCCCGACCACGGCGTTCCGGTTGCTCGACGACGGCCTGGGCGTCGCGTGGGCCGGCGGCTGCGCGCCGGAAGAAGCAGGGGAGCGCGACCGCACGCGCCTGTGTTGGGTGCCCGACGTGCGCGCGCCATCACCGCTCGTCGTCGCCGTCTCGGGACGCGTGTCGAGCGGTGCGGGCAACTGGCTGGTGGTGGAGCAGCGGGTCTCGCGGCTCCCGGGCGCGCTCCCGTCGGGAGGCGACGACGAAGACGACGGCGAGGTCGACGATGGCCCCTTCTGGGGTGTCGAGCACCATCCTCCGTTGCCCGTCGAGCGCGTCCTCGTCGAACGCGTCCGTGGCCCGGACGGTCGTGCGCGCGCCGTGACGCGACCCGTGCCACGCGTCCCGAGCGGCTTCACGATCGAGAGCGCTGCGCTCACGGGCGACGCGACGTTGGTCGTCGTGGCGCGTGCGACGCGTGGATCGGCGGCGAGCGCGGCGTTGCTCGTGGGAAGCCCCGGACGCGCGCTCGATCGCAGGACGTTGCCGCCCGGCGTGTCGCGGCACGTGGCCTTCGCCGACGCCGCCCGCGGCATCGCAGTGGGCAGCGACGCCACGAGGCTCTACCGGACGCTCGACGGCGGCCGCACGTGGGAGCACGTCGCTCTACCGATCGATGGAGAGGCCACGCGCGTCCCCTTGGCCGTCGACGGTTCGCGGGTGCGTGTGTTCTGCACCCCGGCGCGGTGCGGCATCAACGTGGCTGCGCCCGACCTCGGCTCGTGGACCGCGCACGTCTCGATCCGGGGCTGGGGACCCGTTCGGGTCTCGCGAACACATCGGCTGGTGGTCGCCGACGAAGGGCCCCAAGCGCAGCCCGCGCCGCCGCCTCCGCCCGCTGCCGATTGCGACACCGAGCCGACGTGGTTCGGGACGATCGCGTGCGAGCCTGCTGGCGCGGGGGCCGCGCCGGAAGCGACGTCGCGCGGCGTGGGTCGGACTGCGGTGGTCGGCGGCTGGGTGGAGGTCGCGCAGGCCGGGGCACCCGGGCGTCAGACCGCGCGCCTGCGGTGGTGGGGCCAGGACGACGCGGGCGACTTCGAGGGCGCCGCAGGGCCGTTCCCGGCGTGGCGAGACCTCGGCGAAGACGGTTTCGGCCGGCTCGGTCCCGAGGCGGTGAGCCGCCGCGGCGTGCTGTTGACCGAAGAGCACGGCGAGCAGATCAGGCTGCGCTTCGCGCGCGTCGGGGATCGGGACGCGGCGCTCGTGTTGCGGTCGGAGGTCACGGTCGCCGTGCCGAGCATCGTGTCGTTGCCGGCGTCGGACGCACGCTTCGCGACGGTCCGCGAGGAACGCGGCTCGGTCGAGGTCACGTCGTTCGCCGCCGACGGTGGTCCCGAGCGCAACCGCAGCTTCGTGCTCGCGAGGTTGCCCGGTGTTCCAGCGGGTGCGGCTTCGCACGTCGGGGTGGCGCGCGACGGCGACACGTACCTCGCAGTCGCACCCATCGGCGACTCACCGTCGGCGTGGCGCGCCTTCGCGCTCGATCGATCGGAGCTGCCGCGGACCTACGGCGTGCTCGGCGGACCGCTGCCGACCGCGTGCCGCGCTGCCGCGCCGGCGGGGCCGATCGCCGTGGTGCCGGCCGTCGGGCTCGAGGTCGCCGGCACCGTCGCGAGACGCCCGCGTGGCGTGGAGATCGAGCTCGGGACCGAGCGCGTGTGCATCCGCGCCATCCACTGGGACGGGCGGCTCGCGGCGGATGGGTCGGGTCGTTTCGTCGGCCAGCAGCGGCGCGGCGCGACCAGCGTCCCGGTGTCGTGCACGCTCACGGGTGCGTCGCGCGCACGCCCCGACGGTTGCTAGATGCAGGCCGCGCCGGCGCACACCGGGTCGACCTGACAGGCTCCGCCGCAGCAGAAGCCTGTCATCTCGCACGAGGTGCAGTCGGCCACCGGTGACCACGTCGTCGTGCTCGTGGTCGGCACGCACGCGACGCACGAGCTGGGACCGGTGGCGCCGGCGGCGACGCACGCGCCACCGATCAAGCAGCCCGAGATGATCGGGAACGTGCACCCGCCGGCGGCCTCGCTGCAGACGTCGTCGGTGCACGGGAGCCCGTCGTTGCAGCCGATGGCCACACCGCTGCAGGAGCCCGCACCGTCGCACGCGTCCTCCCGCGTGCACACCGACCCGTCGTTGCACGGATCCCCTGCTCCGTTCGGTGTCGAGTCGGCGCATTGGCCGGCGCCGTCACATCGGTCGTCGTGGGTGCACGCATTGCTGTCGTCGCAGGACGTCCCTGCGGCGACGGGAGACCACGCCGTCTGGCTCCTCGCCGGGTCGCAGACCTGGCATTCGTTCGAAGGGTTGACCGTGCCGTCGGTGCGGCACGTCCCGCTGATGTGGCACCAGCCGGCGATGGGCACGTGCCGACACGTGCGGCCCATCTCGTCGCACGAGTCGGTCGTGCAAGCGTCGCCGTCGTCGCACGAGCGTGGTGAGCCGCCGACGCACGCGCCCGACGCGCTGCAGGTCTCGCCGGTCATGCAGTAGAGGCCGGAGCAGGGCTCGCCGACCAACACGGTCCACTCGGTCTGGCTCACGTCGGGGTCGCATCCGAGGCAATCGTCTGCACTGCTCGGCTCGAAGCGCGACTCGCACTCGCCGTCGATCACGCACGATCCACTGCGGATCGGATAGACGCACGCGCCGGCGGTGCACATCGGCGACTGCGTGCAGAAGAGCGAGTCGGACGGGCAATCCGCGGCGGTCGTGCAGCCGCGGCAGACGCCCGAGATGCAGGACGGCGTCGGAACCGCGCACGCGGTCGCGCACGTCCCGCAGTGGCGCGGATCGACGCGCGGGTCGGCCTCGCATCCCGGCGCGCCGTCGCAATCGAGGAAACCGCCCGTGCACGCGCACGTGCCGCCGGTGCAGTCGGCGTTGGCGCCGCAGGAACGGCCGCACGCGCCGCACGACGTGTCGTCGCTGCCGACGTCGATGCACGCACCCGCGCAGCACACGCGGAGCGAGCCGCACGGCGTGTCGTCGGGAGCGCCCACGACGGTGCACGTTCCGGTCGTGGGGCTGCAGCCGTCCATCGTGCAGGGGTCGCCATCGTCGCAGACCACCGGTCGGTTCACGCAGGCGCCCGCGCTGCAAACGTCCTCGGTGCACGCCTCGCCGTCGTCGCAGTCGGCGGCGGCGTCGCACCCGCCGGCGGCCGCGTCTCTTCCGCCGTCGGTGCCCGTGTCGACGGTCGCGTCGGGACTCGCCGCGTCGGGCCGAGACGAGTCCGAAGGCCCCACGTCGAGCCGCGGGCCGACGTCGGGCGCCGGCACGTCGAGGTCGGTCGTCGCACCATCGGCGCTGCCGGCGTCGGCACGGCGTGCGTCGAGCCCCGCGTCGCGCGGTGGGACCTGCGAGAAATCGAGCGTGCAGCCGCTCGCGACGACGAGCAGCGCGGACAACCCGAGCGCCGAGCGGGCGGACCTCACGGTACCTGTCGACGAGGATCGCCGACCGCTCCCGGGTTGTCGACGGCGTCGGCCCGCGCGCGGGGATCGCTCCTCAGGGCAGCACGACACCCGTCCACGAGGCCAACCCCGTGCGACGCAAGAGCGGGAAGTTGTACATGTCCGTGTAGACGGCGAGCGGCACGGCGGCCTCGAGGTACGCCGTGTCCTCGCGGTAGACGACGCTCGTGCCGGGCCGATCGAAGAAGCGCGCGCCCCAGACGTCGAGGATCGCGTCGACCTCGTGCGCGTAGAGCCGGTGGCCTTCCGCGCGTTCGACCGGCACCGCGGGATCGCGTTGCATCCGGCAGTCCGAACGGTCCCAGCGGTACTCGCGCGGAGGAGCAGGCTCTCGGTCGTCGAGGAGCTGGTTGCGGAGGCGACCGCGCGTCGCGTCGGCGATGCGCGCAGGTGCGACGCGATGCTGCTCGAGAACGAAGCCCGCCGTCGCCCCCGCCGGGATCGACGGTGCCGCGAACACGAAGGTCGCGCCGCGCTCGCGATGCACGAGCTGCACGTCGTGCACGGCGTGCTGGCCGCGATTACGGAGCACGTAGTGTCGGTGCCCGGGGCGATGCTGCGGCCCGCGCGCGATCGACAACGCGACGCGCTCGGACGTGGTGGCTTCGTAGAAGACGAAACGCTCGCTCTCGTCGGGCGTGTTGACCCAGCGCGCGCCGAACGCCCGCAGACGCTCGACCCACGCGGCGTCGGTGCGCGCGCGTGTATGACGCGGCTCGGCGGTCAGCTCGAGGCGCGACCACTCGAGCTGGCTCGTCGGGTCGGGGCCGAGCGGCTGGCGCGGGCCCATCACGGTCTGGCGCCCACGTGCGGTGCGGAGTCGTTCGCGCGCGGCGCGCGCAGCGTCGGATCGCGCTGCGGCGGCGGGCGTCCGTCGATCGACCTGCGGGAACCAGCGCGTCGCTTCGCCGTGGGTGAAGCCGACCTCGATCGCCACCGGGACCGGGTCCGACATCGACCCCGCCGAGTAGAAGTGCAGGACGGGCAGCGCGCGAATCCCCGAGTCCGGGGCCAGATCGCGAACGACGGTGCCCGCGGCCGGACCCGGTCGCGGCCGCGAGCGCGGCCCATGGAAGTACGAAGGCAACGCGACGGGCGGAGCCAGGGCGCTGCCATCGGCCGCGAACGACTGCACGCCCCACTCGTGGACCCACAGCGGGTACGCGCACCACATCTCCGCGCGCGCGGGTGCGCGCTCGACGAGCAGCGACCCGGCGGCGGTCGCTGCACACACGAAGGCGACGAAGAGGGCGCGACCGACGCGACGCATGAGGCGTTGTACCGC
>JADZFZ010000415.1 GCA_020854145.1 Deltaproteobacteria bacterium
GAGCCGAAGACGGAGGCGCTCGCCGTCCGCACGAACCTGCGCGCCGGCCTCTCCGAGGCTGGCAAATACGCAAAGTTCGCCAAGTACTGATCCACACGACTCTTCGAGCCCTCTCCGGGCCCGCACCCACCCCCGCGCGGTGCGGGCCTCGTCACGTTCGGAGGAGCGCATGGAACCTCGAGCCGCCTTCTGGAGAACGCTGCTGACGGACGCTCATCTGCGTCGGCCACACGTGTTCCGCCGGCCCTTCGGCGCTCCGATCGCGACCGCGGAGGAGACGTTCCGCTGGCTCTGCGCGGCAGCCGACGCGCTCCGTGCCGGATCGCGTGCATCGCGCTTCCGCATGTTCGCGTCGGGCGACGACCTCGGGGACTTCGATCACGACCTCGCGCCGCGCGCCTCCGACGGCGACACGACGGGTTGGCTCGATCGCGTGGAAGCGCACCATGCCGACGCGGGGCTCGTCGTCAACGACCTGCAGGCTGCCGGCGCGGGCCCGTGGAGCCGCATCCTGCCCTTCCTGTCCGAGCTCTATGCGCGCACCGGGATGCCCCCGGGCGGAGCGGCGCTCGACCTCTTCTGCGGCCGCTACCGCCGCGGTCTCTTCGGGCTGCACAAGGACGATCAGGACGTCTTCACGTTCGTGGTCGAGGGCCGCAAGCGATTCCTCGTGTGGCCCTTCGAGGCGCTCGCGGACGCGGAAGGCGTCACCGAGCGAACGCGCCTCGAGCCGAAGATCCTAGCCGGTGGGATCGACGCGACGCTGCGTGCGCAGGCCATCGTGCTCGAAGGCGAGCCGGGAGACGTCCTCTACTGGCCCGCCGAGTGGTGGCACTGCGCCGAGGCCGTCGAAGGCGAGCCGCGTGTCGCCACGACGCTCGCGCTCGGCCTGTTCCGCGACGTGGACCCCAGCAAGCTCGTCTCGGACGTCGCGCGCGCCGCGCGACGAGACGGCGTGCGAGCCCCGGTGCTCCCGACCGCGCGATGGTCGGGCGACGCCCGAGGCGACGCCGAGCGCTCGTGGGACGCGATGCTCGTGTGGCTCGCGCGACCCGAGGTGCGCGAGAAGGCCGTCGAGCTGCTGATGGGATGGGGCACCGCGTTCGGGTTCCTCGCGACGCCGCAGCCGATCGCGCCGGCCGAGGACGAGGAGCCCCGAGAGGCCCTGCCCCGCGGCGCGACGCTCGTGCCCACGGCGTCCGGAGCGGTCGCGTGGAGCGAGACCGCCGGCGGCGAGGTCGTGTGGTCGGTCGGGGGCGAGGTCTTTCGTTACCCCCCGATGCCGGGTCTCGCACGATTGCTCGCGCGCATCGCGATGGGCGAGCCGCTCACCGTCGCGCAGGCGGTGGCGCTCGTGACGCATCGCCGCGCGGGGCACGAGCCCGAGGTGGAGCGTGACGTCGCGCTCCACGTGATCGACGAGCTCGTGCGCCACCACGCGCTACGCGTCGTCCATCAGAACGGGTTGTTCGGCACGCCGGTCGATCGAGCGCCGCCGCCGCTGCTTCCACCCCCCTGCTGACCGAGGATCTGGCGGAACGCGTTCGCACGCGGCCCGGTCGGGTAGCGCGCGAGGTACGTCCGCATGTCGGCCTGCGCCCGCGAGTGATTGCCCTGCTGTCTGAAGCACGCGATGCGCATCTCGAGGGCGCGCTGGCTCTGGGCGGGCTGACGCACGATGCACGCGCAATCTCCCGCCGCGCACGACCCTCCAGCGGGCGCCGACGTCGACGTCGAGCCGCCGCCGGACGACGAGGTCGCCGGCGACGTGTAGATGCGGATCGGGTAGGTCACGGAGAAGCGGGGACGTGAGAACGGCGGGACGCGCATCCGCGCCGCTGCCGCCTGGATACAAGCGCCGCTCGCGACGAGCGATCCCGAGAGCGAGCTCTGGCTCGCCAGCACCCGTCCGTCGCTGCCGAACGTGACGGTCATGCGGATCGAGCCCTCTCCGCCGGTCACGCACGCGCGCATCGACGGCGTGACCGACGCGACCGCGCGGTTCACGTCGGCGGAGGACGGCGTCTCGGGCAAGTCCGTGCGCGTCGGGGCGCCCGAGACGCCGCCGCCGGTGGTGCCGCCTCCGGGCGAGCTCGTGCCGCGGCTCGACGACGAGTCGCGCGGACGCTCCCGCGCCGAGGGCTCGGTTGGCGGCGCGCTCGACCCAGGCGCAGGCGTGGTCTCCTCGCGCGCCGCGAGACCCCCATCGTCTGCAGCGCTCGGCGCGACCGCTCCGGGCGAGGGCGGCACTGTCGTCGCAGGCTGCGGCGCGACCTCGGGAGCCGCGGCGCGCGCCAGCGCACCCGACGTGATCGCTCCGGAGGTCTGCGTCGCGACGGGCGCTCGGCTGGGTGCATCGACCCCGACCGAGGCACCGTCGTCGTGGTCGCGCGTGCCGACGTAGCCGACGGCGGCGACCGCGACGACGCCGAGCAACGCGACGCCTCCGCCGAGCACCCGAAGCGCCGAGCCTCGTCTGGGCTCGGCCACGGGCTGGGTCGCGGACACGGGCGGCGGCGTGCGCGCGAGCGACGCGGGTGCGCTCAACACCGTGTGCGGCAACGGCGATGCGGCGGGTCCGGTCGCGAGGCCAGGCCCAGCTTGCGTCGCTGCGAGCTGCGGACGCGACACGATCTGCGGCTGGGGTGGCTGCTGCTGCGGTGGCTGCTGAGCGGCGACGGTGGCGACCCACGGCGCGGGCGCAGAGCCCGCAGGCGACGCGGCAACCGATCGCGCAACGCCCTCGAGCGCTGCCGGCAACGCCGCCATCAGCTCGTCGACCGACGCGAAGCGTCCGGCGGCATCGCGCACCACGGTGCGCGCGAACCACGCGTCGAAGCCGCCCGGCAACACGCCACCCACGCCGAGCGCCGCCGCGCGCTCCGATGCAGGCACGATGGGCGAGACGACCATCTCGGCGATCAGCATCTGGAGGCCGACGTCCTGCTGGTTCGCCGCGACCCAGTAGAAACGCCCGGTCAGCAGGTAGAACGCGATCAGCCCGAGCGCCCAGACGTCGGTCGCAGGCCCGATGGGCGCGTTCGGCTGCAGCTGCTCCGGCGCCATCCACAGCGGCGACCCGATGAGCTGCGAGTTGTGCGCGGAGGTGGCGCTCGCGACGAGCTTCGCGATCCCGAAGTCGAGCAGCTTCACCGTGAACGGCGCGTCGCTCCGCCGCGATGCCGCGACGAAGACGTTCTCCGGCTTGAGGTCGCGGTGCACGATCCCTGCGCGGTGCGCCGCCGACAACGCGTGCGCGATCTGCTGGTAGACGCGCAGGAGATCGGCCGGCGGCATCCGGCCGCGTTGCTCGACGATCGACGCCAGCGACCCGCCCTCGAGCAGCTCCATCGCGAGCCACGGCAGACCCGACTCCGCGTCGAGCCCCGCCGCGATGACCTCGACGACGTGCTCGCTCTCGATGCGCGAACCGACCTGGGCCTCGCGCACGAACCGCTGGATCGACGCCTGGTCGTCGGCGATCGCGAGGTGCATCACCTTGAGCGCGCGCCGCTTGCCGGTGGACTGCTGCTCTGCGAGGTACACGGCGCCCATCCCGCCTTCGGCCAACGGCGAGACGATGCGGAAGTCGCCACCCACGATGCGACCCGGACGTAGCTGAGCCTGTGATCCCACGGCGTGCCCCGAGCGTCGGAGTATCGGCGGCGCCCGTGGTCGTGTCCACGCGCGAAGACGCCGAGACCGAGCGACCGACTCGAACCGGTCGCTCTATTCTGGAGGCCCGCGCATTGCTACAACGCGTGCCGTGACGCCTTTGGAGCGCACTTTCGTGAAGCCTTGTTCGCCTTCCGTGTCCGCGCGGTCACGATCGATCGCGATCGCGTCGGCCGCGTGCGGCGCGCTCGCGTGCCTCTGGATGGCGTCGAACGCGCGCGCCTCGGACGTCGCCGTGTTGCCCATCGGCACCGGCGAGCGCGGTGCCGCGGTCACCACTGCGCTGCGCGAGGCCACCACCGGCGCGGGCCATCGACCCGTCGAAGCGGCGCGTATCTCCGAGTCGCTCACCGCGCGCGGCGGCCGCGAGCCGACCGTCTTGCGCGAGCTGACCGCCATGGGCGCCGAGCTGCAAGCCGACTATCTCGTCGGCGGCACTGCACGCGCGCGCGGTCGAACGGGCTACACACTGTCGCTCCGCATCGTGACCATCATGTCGGGCCGGCTCGAAGAGGCCGAGTTCGACGTCAACGACGCCACGCAAGCCCGCAGGCTCGAGTCGATCCTGCGGATCGTGTGCTCCGAGGCGGGCATCGAGAGCGCACCGGTCGGGTTCCTCGAGGATCCCGATGCCGTGGTCGCGGGCACGCCATCGACGCCCCCCGGCGGTCAGACGACGACGCCCCCGCCGACCGGTGACGGCTCGGGAGACGACGAGCTCACGGAGAGCGAGCGCGAGGCGCTGCGACGCGCCGAGGAAGAGGAGCGCAGGCGACGCGAGGAAGAGGAGCGCGCCGA
>JADZFZ010000416.1 GCA_020854145.1 Deltaproteobacteria bacterium
GGGTTGCGCGCGCGAGCCTCCACCCCGGACGAACCGCTGAAAACCAAGTCGCTTACACTTCGCACCGGGGGAGCGAGGCACGCATTGGTGGAGCGAAAGTCATCCATCCACGAGGAGCTGTCTCTCGCTCGGAGGGCGTGGCAGGAGCACGACCTCGAGCACGCGGCCCACCACTGGGCGGGCGCGATGGCAATCGAGCCCGACAGCTCCGCGCTGCGCGCCGCGCTCGTCGACGCGTGGGAACGTGAGGGTGAGGAGTGGCTCGAGGTGGTCGCGCTCGAGCAAGGGATGTTCGCCGGAGCGGCCGCACTACGCGCCTGGTTCGTCGCGCGCTCGGGTGCGACTGCCGACGCGCTGCTCTTGCTCCTGAAGGCGCAGGCTGCCGTGCCGTCGTCTCGTTATCTCCGGCTCGCACGCGAGTGGGTCGATGATGCGGACTACCAGAGCACCGATTGCGTCGCGCTCGCGGGTGCCGCCGCCGCGCTCCTGCCGATGGACGACCCGCGCGACGTGCAGCTCGTCCTGGAGATCCTGGAGCATGCGCACGAGGCACATCCGGACGACGACGTGGTGTTTCTTCTGCTGGCCGTGGCGCACCGAGACCACGGTGAAGAGGAACGCGCTCGGTCGCTGGTGGAGCAACGAGTCGAGGAGCGACCCAGCTTCGAGGCCTGGATCGCGTTCGCGGGCTGGCACCGAGACCGCGGCGACCCGCTCGAGGCCCTCTTCGCCTTCCGCAAGGCGATCGAGCATCGCCCGGGCGACATCTCCGCACTGCTGGACATCGGCGACCTCAACCTCGAGATGGGGGCGCTCGACGCGGCGCGACGCGCGTACGCGGAGGTCCTGTCGCGCGTGCCGGACCACGAGTGGGCGCTGCCGTCGATGTTGTACGTGCGGGCGATCGAGCGAGACGACGCTGCCCGACAGGAGCTCGCTCGCCACGCGAGGAGCCGCCGAGACGCCGAGCGTGCCATCGATCTCGCGACGCGCGCGTTGCCCTTCGACGTCGAGATCCCGCGGCGTCCCGAGGCGTGCCTCGGTTTCGGTCGGCTTCGCGGCAGCGCGCAGGTCACGGAGATCGCGATCAGCTCGATCGAGGCACCGAGCGCGTTCGCGTCTCTCAGAAAGACAATCGGCAAGTCCGTCGCGCTCACCGTCAACGAGATTCCTACCCCCGACCCGCGTGATCCCATCGAGAGCGTGCCATTCACCCTTTGGCAGTTCGGCAAGAAGGGTCTCTGGAACAGGCTGTTCGGATCGCGACCCATCGAGGGAACGCCATGCTTCGGACCGCCGACCGTCGACGTGTGGAGCGCGTTGGGTGAGCTCGCCGATTCGCCCTTCGAGCCATCGGAATGGTGGCGACGAGCGGGAGAGCTCGCGCCCGCGATCACGCAGGACGGCCTCGAGCCCGTGTTCGGCGCGATGCTCCATCCACCACCCGCGCCAGAGCTCCGCACTCCCTGGGACTGGATGTTCCGCGTCCAGATCGCTGCCGCCTTCGTGCTCGCCCGAATGGCCGACCCGTGGCCCGGCAGGCGACGCGAGGCCCTTCGAGCCCTCGTCTTCGGTCCGGTGGATTGGGTCTCGACTGCTGCGCTCGTCGCGCTCGCGGAGATTGCGATCCGTGAACCGGATCATCGTCGCGATGCGCAGCAGATCGTGGCCGACGCCATCACGATCCGTCCGACGAGCCCCATCGTGGTCATGTGCCTGATCGAGCCCGGGGTGCATCTGCTCTTGCGAGTGCCCGACCTCGATCCCGCGTTGCGCGGCTCGCTCGAAGATCGGCGGGCGGACTTCGAGGCGCGGAGCTAGCTCCGCGCGGGGCTCGACCTGGCGTCTCCCTCGTTCTCGTCGACGCTCGACGGCCTGCCGCGCCGAAGACCTCGGCTCGAGCTACTTCGCCTCGCCCCACGTGTCGCCTTCGCCGACGTCGACGACCAGCGGCACCGACAGCTCGGCGGCGGACTCCATCGTCTCGCGGAGCAACGCCTTGGCCTCGCTCACCTCGTCCTTGGGGCACTCGAGCACGAGCTCGTCGTGCACGGTCAGGATCATGCGCGAACGCAGGGCACGCGCGTCCATGCGCTCCGCGAGGCGCACCATCGCGACCTTCAGGATGTCGGCGGCCGTGCCCTGGATCGGCGTGTTGCGCGCCACGCGCTCGGCCGCCATGCGCGCTTGCCGGTTGTTCGACCGCAGATCGGGCACCCACCGCTTGCGCCCCAGGATCGTCTTCGAGAAGCCGAGCCTGCGCGCGCTCTCGACGGCCTCGGACATGTACCGCGCGACGCCCGCGTAACGCTCGAAGTACGCCTCGATGAACGCGCCCGCTTCGCGCCGCGAGATGTCGAGCACCTGCGCGAGCCCGAAGTCGCCTTGGCCGTAGACGACCCCGAAGTTGATCGCCTTCGCGCGCCGCCGCAGCTCGGAGGTCACGCCCTCGTCGTCGACGCCGAACACGAGCTTCGCGGTTCGCACGTGGATGTCCTCGCCGTTGCGGAACGCGGCGCAGAGCACCGGGTCGCCGCTCAGGTGCGCGAGCACGCGCAGCTCGATCTGCGAGTAGTCCGCCGACACGATGCGGCAGCCCGGAGGCGCCACGAACGCCGCGCGGATCTTGCGCCCGAGCGCCGTGCGGATCGGGATGTTCTGCAGGTTCGGGTCGCTCGACGACAGACGCCCCGTGGCCGCGCCCATCGCGTGAAAGCGCGTGTGGATGCGCCCCGTCGCGGGATCGATCGCCTGCGGCAGCGCGTCGAGATACGTCGACTTCAGCTTCGCGAGGGTGCGGTGCTCGAGCACGATGCGCGGCA
>JADZFZ010000417.1 GCA_020854145.1 Deltaproteobacteria bacterium
CCTCCGTGGGCCCATCGCGCAAGGGACGGGCCGCACGCGGAGACGCCCATCTTCCTGGCCGACCACGCATCCGTTGGAGCGCTGCTGCTCCACTCGGTGCGCTCCGACACCGAGGCTCGCGAGCTCGCGGCCGGGGATCGGGGTTGGGCCGGTGCGTCGCGCGCGCCGGAGCCCGGCGCCACGTGTCAGCTCGCGGAGCCGTCGCTCGGCCGATCGGTCCTCGTCGGTCTGCGTCGTCCGAGGCCGTCGACGTCGCGGCGCTGGCGCCCGCCATCGAGGCCGGAGTGTTCCTGAGGCCGCCGAAAAGACGTCGACGGCGGAGCCCGGAATGGGCTATCGGTCTCGGTTCGGAGCGTGGTCATGAAGCAGCTTGGCGCGTGGTTGGGGTGTCTCGTGTGCGTGTGCGGACTGTGGGCTTGCGGAGACGACGACGGGGGCTCGACGACGCCGGATACGGGAACGCCCGTGGATGGCGGCACCCCCGTGCCTCCGCCGCCTCGCGACATGGGGATGCGCGAGGACACCGGGCCTCGCGACATGGGGATGCGCGAGGACACCGGCCCGGCCGACACCGGCCCCGCGGACATGGGGATGCCGGACGAGCCGTGCGATCGTGCCGGCGAGACCGAACAGCTCCCCTGCGGGATGTGCGGCGCCCAGACGCGCTTCTGCACGAGCGACATGACGTGGGAGTACGGCGCCTGCGAGGACGAGCACGGCGAGTGCAACGCAGGGGACACGGGCTCGATCGAGTGCGGCGACATGATGGTCGACGCGCGTTGCACCGACGAGTGCCTCTGGGCTCCCCTCGACGAGATGGTCGTGTGCCCGCTGCCGCTCTGCACCGATCCGCTGCCGCTCGCAGGTCGCATGGGCGAGACGGTGTCGATCGACCTCGACACCGCCACGGGGCCGGCGGGTCCGCTCGATCTCGGCCTCGGCTGCGGCGGTGCGGACGGTCTCGACCCGGCGATGCGCCCGCCTCAAATCGTGGTGGCGCTGACCGTCCCGGGCTCGGCCACGTCGACCTACGGCATCGACTTCACCATGATCAACGACGGCACCGACGTGGAGTTCGACACGGTCGTGCAGCTTCGCGAGGACTGCATGACGCCGCCAGTCGGCTCGGGGACGGGGGTGCCGGGGATGCCCGCCCCCGGCTGTTACGACGACACGCCGGACCCGATGACGGGGATGACCGACTTCCGCAGCTCGGGAAGGTTCGCTGCGCGAGGGGGCGACACCGTGTTCCTCGTGATCACGGGCTTCGCGTACGGGGGCATGCCCCCGATGGACCGGACCGATCGCGGGATGGGTCGCCTCGACGTGACCGTCGGGGCGGAGCTGCGGCCGCCGACGCTCACGATGGCGACCGTGCAGTCGAGCTCCGAGGAGACGACCTTCACGCTGGTGGGCGGCGATCCGGACGGCGACGCGGCGACGGTGCGGGTCACGTTCCTGGACGCAGCGGGCATGCCCGTCGACCTCAACGGCGACATGGTGATCGACGGGTTCGACGACGTCTTTCGGGTGCTGCCCACCGAGGTCACGGCGATGACGTCGTTCACCACGACCATCGTGGAGTTCGGCGCCTTCCTCGACGGCCAGATTCGCGGTGCGATGGCCACGCGCGCGCGTGTCACGCTCGTGGACGCGACCGGCGTGGTCAGCGCTCCGCTGACGGTGGACATCGCCTTCGTCACGACGGTGGGCTTCGGTGCGGCCTGCGACGCGATGAACGTCTGTCGCTCGCCGCTCGCCTGTACGGCGGGCACGTGCCAGGCATCGGCTGCGGTCACGGCAGCGTGCGGTGCGGCCATGGCGATCCCCCTCACGGGCACACCTGCCACGGGATCGGCGACCGGCGCGCTGCTCCCCGGGGACGGACTGTTCAACGCGCCCTGCACCACGACCGACGGGACCGAAGCGCTCTATCGCGTGACGGTGCCCGCCGGCGCGTGGGACCTCGTCGCGAGCAATCAGGTGGCGGGCACTCCGATGGGCACCGACACCGTGCTCTACGTGCGTCGCACTTGTGCGGACGCGGAGTCGATGGGCGCGTGCGCCGACGATGCGGGCGGCGACTCGAGAGCGCTCGTCGTCGTGCAGGACGCCATGCCCGGCGACTACACGATCTTCCAAGAGCGCTTCGGCAGGACCGCCGACGGCATGATGACGATGTACGGCCTCGACGTGCGCCTCCGTCCGGTGCTCGCCGCGGGCGCCGCGTGCGACCCGATGGGCGTCATGAACCGATGCGCCACCGGCACGTGCCCGATGGCCACACCGGTCTGCCCGCCCGCCCCGACGCCCTGACGGACGGCGCGCGCGGGGGCGCGTGCCCACCGCGCGCACCGTGAGCGCGGGCGCGTGCCCATCGCGCGCACCGTGAGCGCGGTGTCTGGCGCCAGCGCTCGACTCGACGGGGTGTGAACGGCGGCCCGTTCGAGGTGGGTGGTGTGAACCGGCGTGGGCGTCGTCCTCCCGGTGCGTTCACCCAGTCCAGCGCGCAAATCCCTATTCTGCAGGGACTTCGGGAGTTGGCCCGAGAGCTGAATTGCTCGGGGTCAGCGCGTCGCCGCGCAGAGAGGACAGCCACCATGGACCGAACGCATCTCACCTCCCTCCTGAAGCTCCGTAACGGCCTCGCAGCCGGAGGTGTCGCGCTGTTGACCGGCATCCTGCCGCTGCCCGCGCTCGCGCAGGTCCCGTTCCTCGACGCGCTCGCGCCGACCATGGAAGCCGACGATCCGGAGGACGGCGACTTCGTCGAGACCGGCGACACGGATCCGACGCAGCTCCTCGGCGCGCTCGGCCAGCAAGCGACGCAGCTCCTCGGCCGTGCGGCCCCCGTCGCAGCGCCCGCGCCGGTTTCGCCGTTGCTCGCGGCGCCCGCGCTCGTGCCCGCCGTCGCGCCGCTGCTCGGTGCGGCGCTTCCCGCCGCGGCAGCGCCCGCACCCGCACCCGCCGCTCCCTCGCTCGATCCCGTGGCTGCGCTCGCCGCGGCACGTGGCCTCGATCCCGCCGCGCTCGCGCCCTTCCTCGGCAACGTCCCCGCCGACCTCGGCGCCTTCCCGCAGACCTTCCAGCAGCAGATCCTCGCGGTGCTCGCGCAGGCGCAGCAGCAGTCGGCGGCCGCGTCGCATCGGTTCGCGCCCGGCTCCACCGCGCTCGAGCATCGTCAGGAGTCCATCCGCGATC
>JADZFZ010000418.1 GCA_020854145.1 Deltaproteobacteria bacterium
AGATCACGGCGCTCGTTCCCCACGGGGCCGACGAGCCGCTGCGGCTGATCGAGGAGGACGGCAGCTGGCGCGTCGACGATCCCGTCGTCGACTTCTATCGACAGGACAGCCCGCGCGCGGCGCTGCGATCCTTCGTCGAGGCGCTCTCGAGGCGGCGCTACGATGTCGTGCTCCGCTTCGTGCCGAACGCGGATCGCGAGGGCATGAACGCAGAGACCATCCGTCGCTGGATGGAAGGCGAGGAGCGCGAGGACGTCGAGCGGCTGATGACGAACCTGCGTGCGCACCTGGACGACCCCATCGAGGTCGTCGGTGACCGGGCGACGATGCACTACGCCGAGCGCTTCGCGGTGCAGTTCGTGCGCGAGGACGGCGTGTGGCGCATCGAGGACCCGGATTGAAGCGCTCCGCTGCGACGTGCGCGCTGGCGCTCGGGTCGATCGTCATCGGTCTGCTCGCCGTCGGGTCGTCGTCGTGCAGCAGCGAGCCGTCGGGCGGGACGCTCGATCGCATCCGCGCATCCGGGAAGCTCCGATGGGGCGGCGACATGCAGGGCGGCGAGCCGTACGTGTCGGAAGACCCGAACCGGCCCGGGAAGCTCGTCGGTTTCGAGGTCGACCTGGCCGAGGCCATCGCGCGCGAGATGGGCGTGCGCGCCGAGTTCGTGCAGAACGACTGGTCCAACCTCGTGCCGTCGCTCGAGCGCGGCACGTTCGACATCGCGATGAACGGGCTCGAGGTCACGAAGGCGCGCGTCGGGCGCGTCCTGTTCACGCGCCCCTACTACATCTTCCAGATGCGCCTGATGGCGCGGCACGGCGACGCGCGCGTGCGCCCGAGCCTGCGCTCGTTGCGCGGTCTCCGCGTGGGCACGCTGGCCAACTCGCAGTCGTGGGAGGCGCTGCAGGACACCGGCGCCGAGGTGCTCCCGTACGAGGGAGTCGAGGAGCCGTACATCGACCTCGAGGTGTCGCGCACCGATGCGGTGCTGCTCGATCACATCATCGCCGACCGATACGGCGTGCCGCACACGAAGCTGCGCGTCGTGGGCGACCTCGGCGAGGGCTACTACTCCATCGCCGTCCGCCGCGGCGACGATGGGCTACGCACCGCGCTCGACCGCGCGCTCGAAGCCATCTCGAAACGAGGCGCGTTGCGTCGGATCCTGCGCAAGCACGGGATCGACGATGCGGCGCAGGCGCGTCTCGCGACCTGGAGCGACACCGACACGACGCGCATGATCTCCGAGCGCGCTGCGGCGCAGCGCGCAGCCGGCGGTACGCAAGCCGACGTGAAGAAGCCGTTCACGTGGCACCACTTCATGCTGTTCCTGCAGGGCGCGCTCGTGACGTTGGTCGTCTCGACCGCGGCGATGGCGCTGGCGATCCCGCTCGGCATCCTGCTCGCGCTCGCGCGCCTCTACCTGCCGCGCACGCCCTTCGCGTGGATCGCGGGCGCGTACGTCGAGGTGTTCCGCGGCACTCCCGTGCTGCTGCAGCTCTACCTGCTCTACTACGGCCTACCCGGCCTCTGGGAGGGCCTGAAGCTCGACGCGTGGACGGCGGCCATCGTCGGGCTGGGGCTCAACTACGCGGCCTACGAGGCCGAGATCTATCGGGGCGGGATCCTGGCCGTGCCCAAGGGGCAGCTCGAGGCGGCGTGGTCGCTGGGCATGTCGACGCCGCTCGCGGTGCGTCGCGTGATCCTGCCGCAGGCGTTCCGCATCGCGCTTCCCGGCGTGACGAACGACTACATCGCGCTCCTGAAGGACAGCTCGCTCGTGTCGGTGATCACCGTGGTCGAGCTGACGAAGCGGATGACGATCACGGCGGTCGACGTGCGCAGCTGGCTCGTGCCCGGATTGCTGTGCGCGTTGCTCTACTTCTCGATGAGCTACCCGCTCTCCATCCTCGCGCGCAAGCTCGAGGCGCGCCTGCACGGAGAGAGCCGATGATCGACGTCGTGCACCTCACCAAGCGCTTCGGGGATCGCACGGTGCTCGACGACCTGACGCTCCACTTCGACAACGGCGAGGTCGCTTCGGTGGTCGGTCCTTCGGGCGGCGGAAAGAGCACGTTCTTGCGCTGCTTGAACGGGCTCGAGACGTTCGACCTGGGCAGCGTGCAGATCGGGCCCGACAAGCTCGAGGCCGGCGGCCTGAGCCACGCCGCCATCGCGCGCATCCGCCAGCGCGTCGGCTTCGTCTTCCAGCAGTGGCACCTCTTCGCGCACCAGACGGCGCTCGAGAACGTGATCGAGGCGCCCATCCACGTGAAGAAGGTCGCGCGCGCCACGGCCATCGAGAAGGCCAAGGCGCTGCTCGCGAAGGTCGAGATGTCGCATAGAGAGCACGCCTACCCGCGCGAGCTCTCCGGCGGCGAGCAGCAGCGCGTGGCCATCGCGCGCGCCCTCGCGATGGAGCCCGACGCGCTCTTGATGGACGAACCCACCTCCGCGCTCGATCCGTCGCGCGTGGGCGACCTCGTCGCGCTGCTCGGCCGTCTCGCGAAGGAAGGCCTGACGCTCGTGATCGTGACGCACGACTACGACTTCGCGCGCGCGGTCTGCACGCGCTCGGTCGCGCTCGAGTCGGGCAAGGTCGTGAGGGACGGCAAGCCGAGCGACGTGCTCGCGGAGACGCCGCTCTAGACGACGCCAGCTCGTGCTCGCATCCGCGAAGGTCCGCTCGGCGGCTCGGCGTCAGGGCGGCTCGACGTAGCGCGACACGAGCTCGTCCAGCCTGACGACGCGCGGGTCGTCGTCGCCCATCATCTCGACCAGATGCCGGCGGACGTACGCAGCGTCGAAACGGCTGCCTTGCACGGCGATCAACCGCTCGAGGTCGACGAGGTCCTTGGCGCGAAAGAAGAGCAGCTTGAATACGGCGAGCGCCTCGGCGGACAGGAACCACACGCCGCGCCCTTCGACGGTGTGGCGCTTTCGCGTCCGCTCGGCTTCCCACGAGAAGTCGATGCTCGGCGTGAAGAGGTCCACTCGCATGCCGCGGTGGCGCACCACGATGAGCCCGCGCTCGCGGGACGCCATCCGAGCCGCGTCCTCGTCGATCTCGATCCCGAGATCGCGCAACGCCTCGAGCAGCGTCGGCAGCTCTGCGTCGCTCACGAATACGTTGACGTCGACGTCGTGCGTACCTCGCGGAATGCCCCAGACACCGAGCGCGAGCGCACCGCCGAGCGCGTACGGGATCCCTCGCTCCTCGAGCACGCCTGCGAGCTCGAGCCCGATGTCGAGCGCATCCGGCTCAGGCGCGGTCACGGCCGTGCTCGGGTGGGGGGCACGGTGCCCCGCGATCCCCGGCCGAGTCCGAGCGCGTGTCTCGCCCCTCGGCGCCGCGAGCCGCGGCGCGAAGGCGGGCGAGGGCGACGATAGCGCTCTCGGGCAAGGCGTCCTGCATCTGCAGCACGCGCTCGCGGTCGGGCCGGCTCGCGAGCAGACGCGCCGCCGAGCGGCACACCGACGCGAGCACACGCGCGCGCTCTTCGGGGCTCATCTCGACGTAGGGCGCCGCCTCGCGACGAACGGACTCCGCCTCGGGCACGACCCAGGCGGGCAGCGTCTTCGCGCGGGGCACGCGATCGTCCTACCACGCGCGCGTCGGCGATGCGCGCTATCCGCGGCCGCCGGACCGCGCGTATCGGCGATGCGCTCGTCAGCCGCGGCGACGACGCCGGACGAGCGCGAGACCCAGCGCCCCCATCGCGAGCACCAGCCACCCGACGCCCGAGCGATCGGCACCCGACACGGCCGAGCAGCCGCCGTCGTCTTCGCCGCCGCCGCCGCCGCCCGAGTCCGCGGCGCCCGTGTCGGGGCTGCCGCTGCCGGAGTCGCGCGGCGTGGTTCCGCTGTCGCGCGGGGGCGTGCCGGCATCGGCGGGAGGCGTGCTCGCGTCGCGCGGACCGGCATCGGTCGCGATCGGCGGGCAGACGTCGACGGTACGCGCGACGCTCGGAAGCGCGCGGCACGCCGAGCTCTCGCACCACACGTTCTCGCGGTCGCGGATCTCGTAACAGCCGCACATGGTGCGGATGCACTCGACCTCTTCGTACGACTGCGCGCCGTCGCACGCGTCGCGCGGGATGCGGAGCGACGAGTTGGGCGCCGCTTCGCACGTGGCGCCGACGCCGTCCTGGTCGCAATCGAGCTGATCGCCGTTGGCCGTGCAGCGGCAGTTGTCCTCGATGTTGGGCACGCCGTCCTCGTCGCAGTCGCCGTCGGGCAGCCCGCCCGCGCCGAAGCACGCGCCGAGCATGTCGGGCATGCCGAACTGCTCCGTGCAGTCCTGGTTCTCCTGGGCGCGCACGACGACGCACACGCCCTCGGTCGCACCCGCCGCGATGGCGCACGAGACCGTGAGGTCGCCGCCGACCATGCAGTCCGCGTCCGAGGCGCAGCACGCCGCGCCGCCCTCCGGGACCTCGGCCGCGTCGGCGCAGACGACGGCACCCATCTCGACGCCCATCAAGACGCGAACCTGAGCCGAGGCGGACGACGCCGACAGAACGATTCCGGCAGCCACGAGAACGAAGGCGAAACCAAGACGAGACGAACGCATCGAAGACCCTCCGAGCGGGCGTCTGTAGCACGGGGGCTGGCTGCTAGAAACGTCGGAGCCCGAGGCGGCGCCGCACGATGCGGCGGCGGCGCATCCAGCGCATCGGAACGCCTCCGAGGTACGAGCCCTGCGGGACGCGGAGCTTCCGGCGCAGCACCCGCAGCATCATGCCGCTCGATCGGATGCCGAGGTCTTCGAGCACCTCGGCCGCCGCGAGCGCGCCGGTCTCGGCGGCGCCTTCCATGAAGCCCTGGAAATCGGCGGAGCAGTGCTCGCCGCAGAAGTGCACGTTGCCCACGCGCTCGCCCTCGAGCCCGTAGAACGCCCACTGGCCCGGCCGGTAACAGGCGTAGCTTCCGAGCGCGAGCGGCACCGTGGGCCAGTGCATGCGCGCCGCGCTGCCCGCGCGATAGGCCGCCGCCGTGCCCGGAAAGATGGCGTCGATGAGCGGCAGCTGACGCGCCATCAGATCCTCTGCGGTGCCCGCACCGCTCTCGGCGCCGATGGTGCCGCCGAGGAAGTTCGTGAGCACGCCCGAGGCGCCCTCCTGCCCTCGCGACGTCTCCCACGTGAACTGCGCGCCGTTGTCGGCGATGGCTGCGCCGCCGCGGTTGTGCGCGTCCACCCAGACGCGCGACGTGTACTGGCTCATGAGCTTCGCGTTGGTGCCGTACCCGAGCTCGGCGATCACCTGCGACTTCTCGGCGGACATGCCGTCGATCTCGAGAGTCACTCCACGCAGGAGCGTGAACGGGAGCGCGAGCACCACGTGATCGAACTCCATGTCCATCGTGGAGCTGCCGCGCTCGAAGCTCAGCGTGTACGCGCCGCCCGCCGTCTGCCGGATCGCGACGAGGCGGGCGCCCGTCTCGACGCGCTCCCCGAGCGCCTCGGCCAGGCGCGTCGTCAGCGTGTCGTTGCCGCTGTGGACGTGGAAGCGCTCGTCGCTGTCGCCGAAGACGCGAAACGGGTCCGGCTCGTCCCAGCCGACGAGGTAGAGCAGGTTGAAGATCGACTGCTCCTCCGGCTCGAGACCGTACTCGCCACGGTAGGCCTCCTCGAGGATGGCCTGGATGAGCGGCGTCGTCTCCGCCTGCGCGGAGAGCCACTCGGGGATGCTCATCGCGTCGACGGCCTCGAAGTGCGCATCGTCCGACTCCGCGCGCTCGACCTCGGCGGCCATCACGGCGGCGAGCGGACCGAAGTCTGCGACGATCTCCGAGTCGGGCACGAGACGGTTGCCGAAGAACCAGCTGTCGCGAATCAGCCCCGGAGGCTCGTCCGCGAAGAGGTCGTCGAGCTCGACCTCGAAGCTCGACGCGATCTCCATCATCGTCACGTGGTTCGAGTCGATGAGCTCGCCGCCGAGCTCGAAGAGCTGACCGTCCTCGTACATCCCGCGTGCCGAGAACATCCGTCCGCCGACGCGATCGCCCGCCTCGAACAGCTGCGCGTCGACGCCCGCGCGCATGAGGCGATACGCGCAGTGCAGGCCCGCCATCCCGGCGCCGATCACGGCGACGCGCGCAGTGACCCCTCCTCCGTCGGGACGCGCATCGGGGCCGGCGTCGGGACGCGCGGTGTCGGGCCCCGCGTCCGACGGGGAGCTCGGTCCATCGTCGTCGCCGCACGCGACCAGCAGCGCGGCAGTCGTGCCGGCCGACGCGCCCAACATCGCGCGACGCGACAGCGCGTGACGCTCGCGTATCGCGCCGAGAAGCTCGTCCGCAGGGACCCCCGTGCGCTCGGACGCGAGAGCGATGCCTGCACAGCGGCGAAGAAGCGAGAAGAGCGGTGTCTTGGCCATACGTCTCCTGGAGGTCTCGGCCGGTCGCAGCCAGCGACGGCACGTGGATCACGGGGCGCGCTCGCGCTCACGCTGGCGCTCACGCCGTCTCCTGCGGCGCTCGGCGCGATCGTCCTGCGGCGCGCCGCTCGGCGGCTGTTGCGCCTCGGGCTCGGGACGGTCCGGTTCGAGGATGGTGAACTCCACGCGCCGGTTGAGCGCCTGGCCCTCGGGCGTCGAATCGTCCGTCACCGGACGCGTCTCGCCGTAGCCGACGTGCTCGAGGCGCGCGCGCTGGATCCCGCGGCTCACGAGGTACTCGAGCACGGAGCGCGACCGGCGGAACGACAGATCGAGGTTGTACTCCGCGTCGCCCGAGCCGTCCGTGTACCCCTCGATGCGCACGCGGTGGGTCGCGGGCAGCGTCTGGATGACCTCCGCGACCTGATCGAGCAGCGGCAAGCTCACTCCCCGAATCGAGTCGCTGTCGTAGTCGAAGTAGATGCGCTCGCTGACGAGGATCCGCATGTCCACGACCGTGACCGTCGCGACGTTGGGACCGGGCTCGGGGCATCCGTCGTCGTCCTCGAAGCCGTCGCGATCCTCGGGCTCCATGTCGCACTCTTCGTGCAGGTCGGGGACGCCGTCGCCGTCGTTGTCGACCTCGGGACATCCGTCGTCGTCCTGATGACCGTCGCGGTCCTCCGGCTGCGAGGGACACGTGTCGCGCGGGTCGAGGAAGCCGTCCGCGTCGTCGTCTGGATCGGGGCACCCGTCGGAGTCCTCGAACTCGTCGATGTCTTCCGCGTCGTTGGGGCACTGGTCCACGGCGTCGAGGATGCCATCGCGATCGTTGTCCGGGTCCGCGCAGAAGTCGGCGTCCTCGAAGCCGTCGTCGTCCTCCGGCCCGTGGGGGCACGCGCGGCGCTCCGTGGTGAAGCGGATGCCGACCATCGCGCGCAGGGCGGGCGTCCCGTACCCGGGGCTCAGCCCCGTGCCCGCTCCCGCCTCGAGCGTCACCGCGTCGCTCGCACGAAAGCGCACGCCGACGTCGGCCTCGGCGGGCACCTGCTCCACGTTCAGCGATCGCCCACCGACGCCGATGCGCGTGTGCAGATCGAGCGTGACGTCGAGCGCGCGCGTGATCTCGAAGGCGCCGCCCCCGCCGACGAAGAGCTCGTCGTCCTGCTCGAAGGCACCGAGCGTCGCGCGCTGCCTCAGCCGGAAGCCGAGCGTGCCTGCCAGCGTCAACCGGCCCACGCGGCGCGAGGCGATCAGCGCGGGCGCGAAGGTCCACGACCGCGCCCCTGCGAAGTCCCCTCCCACCGGCAGGGAGACCACCATCTGCGCGGCGAGCCCGTCGCTCTCGCCCCATCGAAGGAACCGCCACTTCAACGACAGCCGGACGTCACCCGTCGCGAATCGCGCCGAGCGCTCGAGCTGATCCGCGAACACGTCGTCGGCCACGCGACCGAACACGACGGGCCAGCTCACCGCCACTTCGAAGAGCTCGAAGAGCCCGAGCGCGATCGCTGCCTCGCCGCTGACGAGCTCGGAGACGACGGCCACGTCCTCTCCGTCGTCGTCGCGGACGAACGGCTCGAGCGCGTAGGACGCGAGCACTCCTGCGCTCAGCGTCAGATGGCTCAAGACCCCACCGCGCTCGTGCAGCAGGGTCGCACCTCGCGACGCGGGCGGCGTCCAGAGCTGCACGTCGATGGGTCGATCCTGCGCGGAGGCCGCGAGAGGCGCGCAGATCGTGGCGACGAGCACACACGCCGCCGCAGCAGCGATGCCGCGAGCGCGTTGCCTTCTTCCTTCTGGCGACCGACGTAGCACCAAGCGCGTAAGAACCCCGCGCCCGAACCTTATCCTTTCGGGGGCACGGTTAGGAAATACGCCGCGCCCGAGCGCGTGATTCACGCCCTTCGCGAGTCGCTCGGGCGTGTTGCGACTCCGCCGTCGCCCGGCTCGGCCCCACCCGGAATTGCCCGTGTCACTGCACCGGCGCCGGCGGACAGGGGTCGACCTGCGGCTCCCCGAATCGCCTGCGCGCCGCCTGGAGCGTCATGCGGACGGCCTGAGGCGCCAGGTTCTCGCTCGACGCGACCCGGGCGATCGCCGCCGGCTCGGTCGACGCGTTGGTCTGCTCGAGCAGCGCGAGGACGCGCAACATCGCCGGCCCGGGGCGATCGAGGTCGGGATCCCCTGGCCCGAGCAGCCCCGCGCCCACCTCGATGCGCGGAGGGCCCGACGGCGATGGCTCACCCACTCCGAGCCGGCCACCGAACCGCACCAGGCCACGGGTCCAGATCTCGACCGACGTCGGTGCTTCGCGCGACAGGTGGCTCACTGCCGCGGCGGCGAGCGCGCGGACTTCGGCGGCGCCCGCATCCGGGGCGATCTCCACGACGGCGATGCGGCGAGTCCCGCCCTCGGGATGGGGACGGAGGCAGCGCACGCGCAGCGCCGGGGCGCCGACTGCGCCAGGTCGGAGGCTCGGACCGTCGGGCGGCGGCGGCGCGGGTGTCGGGCGCGGCTCGGCACGGGCCGGCGCGACGACCGGATCGGGCTCCGTACGGCCCTCCGGTGTACACGACAGCCAGACCGCGAGCGCAGCAACCACGACGAACGAGCGTGCGAGCCGCACGAGCGTCTTCTACGACCGCCCCGCGATTCGGGCCACAATCGGGACGATCAGCGGAGGATCGCCAGCGCGCGCTGGAAGTCCGCCGGCGGCTCCGTGGTGAAGCGCACTCTACGGCCGGTGGCGGGGTGATCGAACGCGAGCACGAACGCGTGCAGCGCCTGCCGACCGAGGGCCTCGGCGGCCGACCGCAAGCGCGGACTCGATGGGGTGCGCCCGTACATCGGGTCACCGAGCAACGGCCAGCCGCAATCCGCGAGGTGCACGCGCACCTGGTGAGTCCGCCCGGTCTCGAGCCGGGCCTCGATCAGCGCTGCGCCGCACGCGAAGCGTTCCAGGGTGCGAACGTGCGTCACCGCGCGTTTGCCGTCGGAGACCCGCGAGCTGAAGCGCTTGCGGTCGCGCGGGTGCCGGCCGTACGACGTGTCGATCCTGCAATCGTCGGGCGGCGCACCGACGGCTATCGCACGATAGGCGCGCTCGACGGTGTGCTCGCCGAGCTGCGCGACGAGCGACGCACGCGCCCGCTCGCTCTTCGCGACGACCATCACCCCGGACGTGTCGCGATCCAGCCGGTGCACGATGCCGGGTCGCGTGCCCTCGTCGTCGCCCTCCACCTGCGCGTGATGGAGCACCGCGTTGACGAGCGTCCCCGTCCAGTGCCCTGCCGCCGGATGCACGACGAGACCGGCGGGCTTGTCGATCACGAGGACATCGTCGTCCTCGAACACGACCGCGAGAGGGATGTCCTCGGGCTCCGCCGTCGAGGGCGGCGGCGGCGCGGGGTCGATCTCGACGTCCCATCCCGCCACCGATGGCGTCGACGGCCGCACCGCACGGCCTGCGATGGTCACGCGACCTTCGTCGATCCAGCGTTTCAGCGTGGCGCGCGAGACGTCCGGCAGGCGCCTCGCCAACACCCTGTCGATGCGCTCGCCCGCGTCCTCGTCCTCGAGGCGGACGCGCATCACCACTTCGCTCGTGCCGCTACCAGACGGGCGACTTGATGTGCCCCTTGGAGCGCACGAGGATGTCCACGAGCGCGCGGTCGTAGAAGTTCTTCGCGTACAGCTCGGGCGACACGCGGCTCTTGAACAGCGCGCGACCCTCCTCGATCTCCGAGGCGAGCGAGTCGAAGAGGTTGTCTTCCTTGATCCCCGCGATGATCTTCTCCTCGTTGTAGAGAGAGAGATCACTGGCGATGGCGCGCGCGAGGCGACGTGCCGCCTCATCCGTCTCGATCAAGCCCATGGCGCCGAATGCTACGAACGCAGAGACGCGCATGTCAAAGGCCATGCACGTTTGACATGCCCGCGCGCCGGGCGATAGCGTCGCAGATGCTTCACTTTCCGGAGGTTTCGATGCGTGATCTCTTCAGAGCGGGTTCGGTCGTGCTCGCGTTGCTCGCGGCTTCGTGCGGTGACGACGACGGAACGATCACGCCGTCGGACTCCGGGCCCGGCAACGACGTCGTCACGCCGCCCACGCCACCAGGCACCGACGGAGGCCCGGAGGACAACGGCGTGCAGTTCGACGAGACCTTCTCCGGAGAGTGCGTGGAGAACCCGCGATGCTCGGCTGGCGAGCTCGAGTCGGCCTGCCTGTGCCTTCCGCCGCCGCCCGAGAGCACGGTCGCGCGGACGCGCTGCAGCGCCTTCCAGAACGAGGAGAACCCGAGCCCGACCCCGTCGCGCGACTTCTGCGACGACGGCTCCACTCCCGGTCCCGTCAACGTGTCCTGCTACATGCCCGGCTCCTACTTCGAGACGGGCCCGTCGATGAACGTCACCATCTTCGGGATCGTCGACGTCTTCGGCAACGGCGGCGACGCGAACGACATCGAGGTCACGGTCTACCGCGAAGGCCCCGACGGCGACCTCGGCGAGATGGTCGGCACGGCCACCGCCGACACCGCGCACCCGATGGCCGAGACCGAGATCCTCTACGAGGACGGCGAGCAGACCGGCGAGCGCAACCTCGGCTACTACGAGATCGCCAACGTCCCCACCGAGACACCGCTGATCGTCCACACGAGCGGCAACCTCGAGTTCTGGAAGGACCTCTACACGTACAACACGTTCATCCGCAACGCGACGGTCGAGGGCGGACGCTGGGAGTTCCGCGCGCGCATCCTTTCGCGCGCCGACTACCGGTCCATCCCGTCCACGGCGGGCCTTCCGGCGGGCATCACGATCGGCAACGGCGCCGTCGCCGGCGAGGTCCACGACTGCGACGACGTCCGACTCTCGTACGTTCAGGTCGCCGCGAGCCCGAGCCCGCAGGTGCTCACGTACTTCAACGACAACCCCGCCAACCCGCTGCCCGACGTCGGCCGCCGCGACGGCACGAGCCTCCTCGGGCTCTACTCCGCCCTCGACATCCCGCCGGGCCCCGTGGACATCGCAGCCGTCGGCAACGTCGACGGCGTGGGCGTCGTGTCGTTCGGCTGGTACCGAGCGCGCATCTTCCCGAACGCCATCACGGTCGTGACGCTCCGCGGTCTGCGCCCTTCGCAGATCGAGTGAAGACGACTCGGAGCCCGACGACGATCGTTCGTGCCGAGCTCGTCGAAGCACTCACAGGGTCGAGCAGAATACCGATCCCGCGGGGGTGCAGGGGGCGCGCGCAGCGCCCCTTGCTCACGCAGGGTGGCAGGGGGGCGCGTGCCCGCCCCCCTCCCAGCCACTCAGTCGCGCCCCTCGACGGAGCTCGGGGCGAACGGATGGGTATCGGGGCAGCTCGACCCTTCACACGGTCTCGTCGGGATCGAGCAGGTGCACCAGGAGGCCGGTGAGCACCTTCGGATGGAAGTAGGTGCTCTTCTGCGGCATCACCTCGCCCGCCTCGGCCACCGCGCGCACGAGGGGAACGGGCGTCGGATTCAGCAAGAACAGAACGTCGCCCTCCCCTCCCCGCACGCGCGCGACCGCATCGCGTGCGTCCTTCAAGTACGTGATGTTGCGCTGCTCGAGCTGCGCCTGACGAGAGACCCCGAGCACGCCTTCGAGGAGCACGTCGTGGAGGATGACCACGTCGCTGGTCCGCAGCACCGCGGGGCGCGCTCCCAACGTCGGATGGGTGCCCGCGTCACGATCGCCGCGTAATCGCAGCGAATACGCACGGCCGTCGCGCAACACCGCGGCGATGGCGGGACGCTCGGCACCTGCGTCGGCCAGCCGCGCCACGAGCGCGGGAGCATCGAGCCCGGAGCCGAGCTCGGCGATCTCGAACCACTCCGCGGCGCCTGCAGCCGCACGCTCCCAGTCGAACGACGGCAGCGAGTGCAGCAGCCTGTGAGTGGGAAAAACCGCAAGCCCCGGATCCTCGACGGCTGCGAGGAACGCGAGCACGAATCGGTGGGCCGCTCGCGGCGACGCCTCTGCCAGGCCGGCCGCCGCACGCTCGGCGTCGACCTGCGCGGCGTAGCGGAGCGCCGTCTCGTAGCGGTGGTGACCGTCCGCGATCACGGCGGAGACACCCGCGAGGTGCGCCCGGATCGTCGCGAGCGCGTCCGCGTCGGCGAGCACGCGCAGCGTATGACGAATGCCGTCGTCGGTCGTGAAGGTCGCGTGGCCACGCGCCTTCGAGAGCGCGCCCGCGACGACACGGTCCGGGTCCGGGTACAGGAGGAAGACCGGCGACAGCGCGGCCTTCGTCGTGCACATCAAGCGATATCGGTCCTCCTTCGGGCCCGACAACGTGCGCTCGTGCGGCAGCACGGCGCGACGCTCGTAAGGCTCTGCGCGCACGAGGGCGAAGAACCCGACACGCGTCCGCGGCGCTCCACCTCCGGGCGGCTCGAAGGTCTGCTCGTAGCAGAACAACGCCGGCAGCTGGTCGCGCGCCATCACGCCTTCGGAGCGCCATCGCGCGAGCAGGGCCGCCGCGTTCGCGTACCGCGCATCACCGTCGCCTTCGGGGAGATCGAGGTGCACGACGTTGTGCGGCGAGCGCGCCCCGAGACGAGCCCGCTGCTCGGGTCCGATCACGTCGTACGGGGGCGCGACGAGGTCGGCGAGCTCGGAGCTCGTGTAACGCAGCGCACGGATGGGGGCGATCTCGACCATCGGTTCCTCCTGGAGAAACAGGCACTCGGTACGCGACAGAGCTACCCAACCGTTCGCCCCGAGCAACGTGGGCGTGATTGCGTGCAGCTCGGCACGAACGGTCTCTCGTCACCTTCAGATCAGCGTTGCGCCGATGTCGGCGCGACGCTGCATACCCTCGAAGCGGATACACGCCGCAGCCTCGTACGCCGTCGCGCGCGCGGCCGCCAGGCTCGGTCCGGTGGCGGTGACCGCGAGCACGCGCCCACCGGCGACGACCACGCGACCGCCTTCGCGCGCCGTGCCTGCGTGATAGACGCGCGAGCCGCCAACGCGTGCCGCCTCCTCGAGCCCTTCGATGGGAACCCGCGCCGACGCGGTCTTCGGGTACCCGGCCGATGCCAGCACCACGGCGACTGCGGCCGGCGCATCCCATTCGGGTGCCGCGGACGCGAGCTCGCCGCGCGCCGCGCTCGTCAGCAGCGCGCACGCATCGCCTCCATAGCGCGCGAAGAGCACCTCGGCCTCGGGATCGCCGAAGCGCACGTTGTACTCGAGCACGCTCGGGCCTTCGGGCGTCCGCATCAAGCCCACGAACCGCGCACCCCGAAACGGCGCGCCGAGCTCTCGCATCCCCGCCAGCGTCGGATCGACCACGCGATCGAGCACGAAACGCTCGACCTCCGGCGTCACTCCGGGATGCGGCGAGCAGGCTCCCATCCCGCCCGTGTTCGGGCCGCGATCCCCGTCGAGCAGGCGCTTGTGATCGCGGGCCGCCGCGAGCACCACCCGGCGCTCTCCATCGCAGATCACGTGGAAGCTGGCCTCGTCTCCGGACAGCTTCTCCTCGATCACGACGGTGGCGCCCGCATCGCCGAGCTCGCGTGCCCGCATGAAACGAGCGACCGCCGCCAACCCTTCGTCTGCGTCCGCGGCCACGACCACGCCCTTGCCCGCCGCGAGCCCATCGGCCTTCACGACGAGACCCGTCCCGCGCTTTCGCAGGTACGCCTCGGCGTCCACCGCCGAATCGAAGATCTCGAACGGAGCAGTCGGGATCCCGAAGCGCTTCATGAAGCGCTTCGAGAAGGCCTTCGATCCCTCGAGGCGCGCGGCTTCGCGCGTCGGACCGAACACGGCGACGCCGAGGGCCGCGAGCACGTCCGCGAGGCCCGCCACGAGCGGAGCCTCGGGTCCCACGACGACCAGATCCACCCGCCGAGCGCGCGCGAGATCGGCGATGCCGTCGACGTCGCTCGCCGACACCGCGGGCAGACACTCCGCGACGTCCGCGATCCCCGCATTGCCGGGTGCGCAGAGGATCTCGGGCTTCGAGCGCGAACGTGCGAGCGCATCCACGAGCGCGTGCTCGCGACCTCCTCCGCCGACGACGAGAATGCGCATCGCTCAGTGCCTGAAGTGGCGGACGCCGGTGAAGACCATCGCGATCCCGAGCCGATCTGCGGCGGCGATCACCGCGTCGTCCTTGACCGATCCACCCGGCTGCGCGATCGCCGTCACACCCGCGGCTGCAGCGGCTTCGACGCCGTCGGGAAACGGGAAGAACGCATCCGACGCGAGCGCCGCGCCACGCGCCGACTCACCCGCCTTGGTCACCGCGATCTTCACGGCATCGACGCGCGAAGGTTGACCACCGCCGATCCCGACCGTCGTCGTCCCCCGAGCGAGCACGATGGCGTTCGAACGAACGTGCTTGCAGACGCGCCACGCGAAGTCGAGCGCTTCGAGCTCCTCCGACGTCGGCGTTCGCTTCGTGACCACACGTCCGCTCGCGACCTCGCCCGGCCCCGTTCTGTCCGAGTCCTGGACGAGCAGGCCGCCCGAGACGCTCTTGACCACATGCCCGATTGGAGTCGAGCGGTCGCCGAGCTCGACGATGCGAAGGTTCTTCTTGGCGCGGAGCGTGGCCAACGCCCCTTCCGTGAAGGCCGGCGCGGCGACGCACTCGATGAACGTCTCTGCGATCACCCGCGCTGCCTCGTCGTCGACCGGACAGTTGAGCGCCACCACACCGCCGAACGCGGACAATCCGTCGGCGTCGCGCGCCGACCGGTACGCCTCCGCCGCGGTGAGGGCCGAGCACGCGCCGGAGGGGCTCGCGTGCTTGACCACGACGGCTCCCGGCGCAGCGAGATCCAGCACGGCCTCGATGGCGCCGTCGAGATCGACGAGGTTGTTGAAAGACAGCTCCTTGCCACCAGCCCCGACGCTCGCAGCGCGCGCCAACGTGCCCGGCCCCGCGTCGCGATGACGATAGAGCGCGGCCCCCTGGTGCGGGTTCTCCCCGTAACGCAGGACGTTGACGCGCTCGAGCACTTCGCCACGCGCACCGGCGAACGCATCCCGTGACCCATCGACGTTCCGCGACGTGAGGTATCCCGCGATGGCTGCATCGTAGGCGGCGGTGTGCGCGAACGCCTTCGCCGCGAGCCCGGCACGCGTCTCGTGCCCGACGACGCCGTCTCTCTCGATCTCCGCGAGGACGAGGTCGTAGTCGTCGGGATCGACCACGACGGCGACTCGCGCATGGTTCTTGGCGGCGCTGCGCACCATCGACGGACCGCCGATGTCGATCTGCTCCACGATGTCCTCGTGGGTCGCGTCCGCCCGCGCCGCCGTCGCCGCGAACGGATAGAGGTTCACGACCACGAGATCGATCGGAGCTCCGCCAATCGACGCGAGCTCTTCCCGATCACGGCCGAGATCGCGCATCAGGATCCCGCCGTGCACGCGGGGGTGCAGCGTCTTGACCCTGCCGTCCATGATCTCCGGTGAGCCCGTGTGCTCTGCGACGTCGCGCACGGAGACACCGGCTTCGCGCAGCGCACGCGCCGTCCCGCCGGTCGACAGGATCTCGACACGACGCTCGGCCAGCCTGCGCACGAACGAGACGAGCCCGCGCTTGTCGGAGACCGACACCAGCGCTCGAGCGATCGACATGGCTCCTCCGCGGCGAGCGCGGCTGAGCGCTCGCCCGGGCCCGGAGCTATCGGATCACACCGCCGCGGTCAACGGCCGACACCGGCCGGCCGATCGCGGTCAACACCGCCGCGGTCAACGGCCGACACCGGCCGGCCGATCGCGGTCATCGCACATGGACTCGCGCGTCCGCGCGGCAGTCAGCGAATGTAGTCCTTCATTCGCTCGACATCGGCGAGCGCTTGAAGCTTCGCGAGGCCGGTCGTCTCGACCTGTCGCACGCGCTCGCGCGTGAGGTTCATGATCTCGCCGACCTCCTCGAGCGTGATGCCGCCGCGGTCGGCCACGTCCAGAGCGCAGGTCTCGTTCATCTCCCAGACCTCGAGATCCGGGAAGTTGAGCTTGATCGCCCCACGGACCGGGTGGACGTCGAGATAGAGGTGGTACTTGCACGCCACGAACGGGCATGGACGCTCGCCGCTCGCACATTCCGCGCGCGTCTTCGGACGTTCGTAGTCCGTCTCCGGGTACATCATCCGACCGAGGTTCAGCTCTGCCTTGCTGAGGCGCCGGATGGAGATCGTCTTGGCGCGCACGCGACGGCGACGTCGTCCCTTGCGCGCATCGTCGGACTCTCCCGGGTCGGCCTCCGCGTCCATCGCGGACACGTCGGTCACCGACTGAGCATCCTCGTCGTCGAGGGCGGCATCTTCGACCTCGAGCTCCTCTTCCGCCTCTTCGATGTCCTGCAGGTCGATGTTGTGCATGTCGCTCGCGCCTCCCGGTGCTCAGACGGCGGCCCGCGCCATGCGCGCCCGCACGGATAGCCGCCCCTCGATGTCGCCGAGCTTCGCGACGAGCCGCTCCGCCAGCTCCCGCGCTTCGGCCACCTCACGGATGATCGTCTTCAGGGAGTCGGCTTCTGCGGCACGAGACCGCAGCGCCTTCTCCACCCCATCGAACACGCGCGCGATCTGCCGCTCGAGAGCGTCGAGCTCGGTGCGCGCGAAGAAGAACTGCTCCTGAATCTCCTCGATGGTGAAATTCAAAGATTGCAAACGACGGATGTCGTTGATCCGACGGATGGTGCTCGCGGGGTAGAGACCGTGAGAGCCGCGGTGTCGGCCCTTCGTGCCGACCCGGATCGATCGCGGCAACAGGCCCAGCTGGACGTACTTGCGGAAGGTGGCTTCGGAGAACCGGATCCCCTTGGTCGCGAACGCCTCGACGATGCCCTGCGCCGTGAGCCCGCTCGGGTGGCGTTTCTCGATGCCGTCGATGTCGTTCTCGTCGAGCAGCTCGACGCCCACCCCAATTGCTCTTCTCATCGTCCCATCTCGCCGTGTCGTGGTCAGTGATATCGTCTTGCGTGATCTCGTCCCCTAAGTGCGCGCGAATGTATTCCACTCAAAATATGGGGGTCAAATATTTTTCGCGACATCTTTCCATTTCTGTCGCCAAGTGTGGGTGCGCCGTCGCTTCGCGCGTCGGCTCGGCGGCTGCTCGAGTGGACGCGCGCCGCGTCCTCCGCTCTTCCCAAACGCGCGAGCACGACGCGGTCAGCAGCGCGTCAGACGGGGGCCGCGCCGCGCGCGGACGCCACGACGACACGCCAGCGCGTCGGCTGCGGTCGCGCGAAGCGCCGATCGAGCTCGACGCTCGTGGCGACCGCAGGGCGCGGAGCGCGTCGTACGCGTCGGCCGCGGAGCAGGTACCAAGCGGTGGCGCCCCCGAGCAAGCCGATCAGAAGAAACCCCAAAAACGCAAGGGCGAGACACGCCGGACGACGCGTCAGAGGGACTCGCCCGGCCGTCGCAGGCGGTGGGCGGCGAGACGGGCTCGGCGCGGCTCCCGCGACCCAGCTTCCTCTGCGTTGCGGGCCGGCGTTGCCACCCGCGGACCACGCCGACTCGGGCGCGCGATCCGCCGACCCAGCGGCATCGACCGACCCTGCGACCCGTACGGACTCGCCGGCCGCCGAGCGCGGACGATCGCTCGGGCGCATCGGGCCCATGGAGGGAGTGTTTGCCGGAGCGATGAAGGCAGCCGGCGGGATGACCGCAGCCAACGTGGGCGCCGGAGTCGAGGGGGCGACCTGCGGCGCGGAAGGCGCGGCCGGCGGCCGCGCATCCGACGAGTTCGTCGCGGGCGCGGTGGTCGCGGGCTGCATCGCCACGACGGCGCCCGGTCGCGCCGGCGCGGTGTCGTCGGGGGCGCCCGACCTCGGTGGCGGCGACGAGCCGAGGGGACGAGGATCCACCGAGGTCAGGCTTCCGCGCAGCGGCTCGACGCTCAGTCGTACTCCGAGATTCAGGCCCGCCGCCGTCACGTCGTAGGGGTCGACGCGGGCACCGTGGGTTCCGGTGGGATCGCTCGGACCCGCGACACGAAACGCAGGCGCGGCAGACCGCTGGGGCGCGTTGGGCAGAAGCTCGGTCCGGTCGCGCGGCGGCGGCAGGCTCGGAGCACGGCTCGTACGCGGCACGGCACGCGCCACCAACGCCGCGAGCTCGAGCGAAGAGGCCGGGGCGATGGCGGCGTCGCGCATCGCCTGTTGCAGCGCGTTGATCGCGAGAGCGGCGCTCTGCACGCGACGAGTCGGGTCCACCGTGAGGAGCGATCCGACGACGCTCGTGATCGGTTCGGGCACGTCGGGGCGAAACCGCGAGAGCGGCAAGCTGCGGCCCGTCATGATCGCCGCCGACAGCTCCACGTCCGTGCTCGCCTGGAACGGCCGCTCGCCAGCGAGCATCTCGAACAGCACCACGCCCACCGCCCAGAGGTCGGTCCGTGCATCGAGCGCCCGACCGAGCGCCTGCTCGGGCGCCATGTACGCGAGCTTGCCCTTGATCTGTCCGGTCCTGGTGCGCAGGCCGAGCGTGCGGGCCTTCGCGATCCCGAAGTCGGTCAGCTTCACCTCGCCCGCGTAGGAGACGAGCACGTTGTGGGGGCTGATGTCGCGGTGCACGAGGTCGAGCGAGCGCCCGTCCGTGTCGGTTCGACCGTGCGCGTGGTGCAGGGCCTCGAGCATGCCGCGTGTGACGTAGAGCGCCACGTCGAGCGGCATCGGCTCGCGCAGCGCCGTCAGCGCGGTGAGCAACCGGCGCAGGTCGGGCCCGTCGACGAGCTCCATCACGAGGAAGTGGACGCCGTCGTGCTCCGCGAAATCGAAGACCGTCGCGATGTTCGCGTGCTGCAGGCGCGCCGTGATCTGCGCTTCGTGCACGAACATCCGCACGAAGTCGGTCTCACCCGCGAAGACGGGGAGGATCCGCTTGATGCAGACCTCGCGGACGAACCCCTGCGCGCCTTCGGTGGTCGCGCGATAGACCTCGGCCATCCCTCCGGAGCCGATACGCTCGACGAGCCGGTATCGTCCGAGCCGGACTCCGGTCTCTGGGGTCATCGCGTCCGACATCGGCCCGTCGATGCTACCAGGCAGCGCGCCGACGCCGCGGGACGTGGTGTAGAGTCCGCCGCGTGCGCGCGGATGTGCTGGCCTGGACGACGACGGTGGTCTGCGCGCTCGCCTTTGCCGCTTGCCCTGGCGAGCCTCGGAAGCGGTTCGGGCAGTCGTGCGGAGCCGACGACGAGTGTGCATCGGGCCTGTGCGTGGCGGGCGCGGGGCAGCCGGGCGGTATCTGCACGAAGAGCTGCCGGCGCAACGATCAGTGCCCGCGGGGCTACTC
>JADZFZ010000419.1 GCA_020854145.1 Deltaproteobacteria bacterium
AGTGCTCGTCTAGGAACGTCGTGATTCCGATAGGTTAGGACCGTCGATCCTGTCCCCGAGGGAGGGCCAGAGGGGGCTCCGGGGATCGAGGTGCAGCGTGGGGCGGGTGGCGGCTCGGCCGAGGCGAGGAGCGTCGGAGGAGAGGACGGCGAGGACGGCGTCGAGGTGGGGTCGCGCCCAGACGGGGGTGCCGTAGGCGGTGGCCACGGACTGGGCGTGACGCGCGTGGCGCGCGGCCGAGTCGCGGTCTCCGCGAAGGAGATGCGAGACGGCGGCGAGCTCGTGGCTGTACTCGCACCGCGTGGTGAGCGACATGGTGCGATCGACCCAGGCGTGCGCCTCGTCGTCGCCGAGCCGCAGCAGCTCTGCGCCGAGGTACTCGTGGAAGGTGTGGTGCTTGGGGAAGCGTGCGGCCGCGGCCCGCAGCAGCTCGATGGAGCCGCGGTGATCCCCGCGCATCGATGCGAGGTTGGCGCGCTCGAGGGCCGCCGTGATCGACGACTCCTCGATCGCGGAGACACGCTCGCGCAGCTCCACGACGAGCTCGGCGTGGCGCACGTCATCGAGGCTCCGCAAGACGTAGACGGCGTGCGTGGCGCGCTTGCACCGCGGCAGGAACGCCTCGAGCGCGCTGCGCTCCCCCCGCACGGCGAGGCTCCCGGCGAGCACGGCCTCGTCGTAACGACGCGACTGGAACGTCGTCTCGGCCGACGCGATCGCCGCACGGAGGGCCCGCTCGAGCGCATCGCGGTGGCGCTCGTCGCGTTCGGTCGCGCGACAGAGCATCTCGATCGCGGCGTCGTCGCCTCCGAGCAGCTCCGCGGTCGCGAGCGCGTCGTCGGTTCGCTCGAGAGCGAGCTCGAGCGCCAGGCGCGTCAACCGCTCCCATCGTTCGGCTTTGGCGGCGTCTTGGACGAAGCGAAGCGCGTCCGCGGCGACGTGGGAACCGAGCAAGGCGCGGGCGCGCTCGACGTGGTGGGCCGTGCCGAGGTTCTCGCCCAGCGTCACGGCCCGCCGGACGGTGGCCGTGGCGTCGTCGAAACGCGCGAGCGCGATCTGCGCCTGTGCGCGGTCCAGCAAGAGCCACGCGTCGTCGTCCGGGTCTGCGCGCATCGTGAGCTCGAGCGCCTCGACCTCGCGATCGAGCATCAGATGCGAGAAGAGCTCGTGCCGCGCCCACGAGTACGTCGGCGCGAGGTCGAGCGCCTGCCGCAAGAGCTTCTCGCCTTCGACGCGCTCGTCCGTGTCGAGCAGCCACGATCCCAGCTCCGCGCAGGTCGCCGCGCTTCCGGGATGGTCGGCGTGGAGCGTGCGCGCGAGCGCCACGCCCTCGTCCTGTCGCTCTTCGCGCCGCAGCGCTTCGAGGCGGATCGCCTGCATCGCCAGCGTCCGGCGGTCCTCTGCTGCGCGACGGCCGACCTCGAGCGCCTCGTCGACCCGGCCATCGTCGCGGAGGATCTCGACGAGCAGCCGCACCAGATCGGTCGGCTCGTCGGTCGCGCGCTCGATCCCCGCGGTGAGCAACGCGACTGCCTCGTCGACGTCGCCTTGCTCGCGCAGCATGTCGGCGGCCGACAGGCGCGGAGAGAACCAGAGCTCGTGCTTGGTGGCGAGCTGCCGGAAGATGTCGAGCGCTTCGGCGCGGCCGTCAGGACGCCTGCGCAACAACGTCGCGAGGTGCAGTCGCGCGTCGTTCCAATCCGGGTCCACCTCCACGGCGCGTCGGGCGTGCTCGGTGGCCTCCACGACGCGGCCGAGCCGCTCGGCGATCCGCGCGGCCGTGATGTGGTTGAACGGATTGTCGGCCGCCATGTCGAGCGCGCACGCGGAGAGGTGCTCGGCGAGCTGGATGTTGCCGTGATCGAGCGCGTGCGCGGCGAAGTTCTCGGTGGCGCGGACGTGTGAGGGATCGAGGGTCAGCGCCTTCCAGAACGCGGCTGTCGCGGCATCCACCTCGTGCAGCATCTGCAGGCACTCGGCGACGAACTGCGCGTTGTTCGCATCCTCGGGGTCGTACCTGAGCGCATCCTCGATCTCGATGATCGCCTCGTGCCAGCGTCCCTCCCACATGAGGTAGTCGCCGTGGACCTGGTGGGTCCACTCGAGATCCGGGTATTTCGTGCGCGCGCGACGGAGCTGGGCGAGGAACCGGTCGAGGTTGGCGCGCGAGGGGTGGCGCCGCGCGAGCGCCAGCATCGCGCGGGTGCCGCGCAGCCAGGCGAGCGGATAGTCCGGCTCCCGACGGAGGGCCTTTCCCGCCCGACGCACGACCTCTTCGGGGTTGTCGCGCACGTCGTCGGCGTCGCACGAGTCGACCATGCGGATGTGCTCGGCGTCGAGCACGTCGGCCTCGTCGAGCGCGGCCCCCACCGCGGTATCGGTCGCACGGTACGCCACGATCGCCGACTGCCGGAACAGCGCCCCGAGCGTCGTCTGCATCTGGATGAGACGTTCCGACGGCGCGTGCGTCATCGGATCCTGGACCACGATCAGACCGAGCCGCTCGTCGACGCCGGTGACGACCGCCACGTGGGTCGTGGTCGAGTACTCCTCCTCGACGACGACGGGCAGGCCCTGCGCGAGGCAAGCCGTGAGTCGCGGCGCGGTGGCCTCGAAGCGACGCGTCGCGAGCCCCTGCGACTCGAGGTAGCCGGTCATCCGCACGGTCGGGCTCCCGCTCGGGAGCTTCACGCTCTCGGCGATGGAGTCCTGGTCGGCATCCACGCCGAGGTGCCGCAACACGAGCTCGAGCACCGCGGGCCCGCAGTAGTTGCGCTTCTGGCTGACCGTCGGGAACGCCGAGAGGCTGACGCGCCTGCCTTCGGTGTTGCGCTCGAGGTTGTTCAGCACCTCGCGCGCGAAGCGCCCGTGGGCGTCCGTCTCGTTCTCGCGCCAGACCGCGCGGTACTGCTCGACGGCTTCGTCCATTCGGCCGAGCGCCGACAACGTGCTCGCGCGCACCAGCAGGTCGTGCCGCATCCGATAGCCGCCTTGCGTGTGGCGGAGCAGCTCGTCGAGCAGACCCAGGAGCTGCTCGTGATCCTGCTGTACCTGCGCGGTGGAGATGCGGACACGGAGCGCGGGCACCTTGACCGGCTCGACCGCGGGCATCTCGTCGAGCGTGCGCAGCGCACGACCGAAGTCGCCGAGCACGTAGGCGATCCGCGCGACCCCGAGCTGCGCGCGCCACGGCTCGTCGAGATCGAGCGCGCGCTCGTAGACGGCGAGCGCCTCGTCGCGACGGTCGAACGTGAGGTGGACCCAGGCCAACGCGTCGGGCCCGATCGTCGAGGTCGGGTCGGCGGCGATGGCCGCCTCCGCCTCCTTCTGTCCGAGCAACGGGCAACGTTTGAAGGCGAGGTGGGTCGCGATCTCGCGCAAGAAGATGGCGCGCCATCGCGGCAGGTCGGTGGTCGCGAGCGCAGCGCGCGAATCGAGGATCACGCGATCGAGCGGCTCGTCGAGCGCGGCGTCGGCACGCAGGCGCGCGTAGGTCGCCGCGAGGCGGACGGGCTCCTCGAGCGTCGCGAGGCTGGGCAGCTCGTCGAGACGCGTCCGGGCAGCCTGCGCGCGCTCGGCACGGAGGTCGGCGTCGCAAGCGGCGACGACGTCGCGCGGATCGGGCATCCGTGAGCTTTGTACCTCAACTCGGGGTCGTGACGTACGCTCTCTCGCGACGATGTCGCCGTCCCGGAGGTGGTCACGCTGCGCGTTCGGTTGGCCTGCGCTCGTCGGCTGCACGTTGGTCGCCTGCACGTCCGGCGACCTGG
>JADZFZ010000420.1 GCA_020854145.1 Deltaproteobacteria bacterium
CGCAGGAGGCGACGCTCGAGGCCGCCGGAGCGCGATCGGCGCGCACGCTGGTCTTCGCCGCCTCCGGCACGCCGAGCGACGTCGTGGTGCGCGCTGCGAAGTCGCTCGATGCCAGCATCCGAGTCTTGGCGCGCTCCGGGTACGCGCGCGAGGCGACAGCGGCACGCGCGGCAGGCGCGGACGTGGTCGTCGCAGCGGAGGCCGAGGTCGCGCTCGCGATGACCGAGCAGATCCTCACCGAGCTCGGCGCGACTGGCGAGCAGCTCGATCGGGCCCGCGATCGCGTGCGGGCGGAGCTCGTCCCAACGACCGAAAGGCAGGCGTGAGATGTCGTCGTCGATCGTCTTCGGGACCACGCTCGCGGCGGATCGCGAACCGGACGCGGAGGTGGCCGCCCTCCTCGCGCGACGCATGGACGTGCGGCTGCGGCTCGTCCACGTGACGCAGGATCCCCGCGCGCCCGTGGTGCTCGGCACCGACGAGGAGCACATCCTGGGTCCCGTGCGCGCGACGCTCGAGCGCGAGGCCGCGCGCCTGCGCGCGCTCACCGGCGCCGACGTGCACGTCCACCTCGCCGCGGGCGCGATCGTCAACGCGCTCGTCTCCGTCGCGAGGTTCGATCTCGCGAAGCTGCTCGTCCTCGGTGGCGGGGGCGACGCGGGCGGCCGCGTCCTGCTCGGTACGACCGCGGAGCGCGTGTCGCGCAAGAGCGTCGTCCCCGTGCTCACGCTGCGCGACGCTGCGCGGCTCGAAGCGTGGCTGCGACCCGCCCGTCGGCTGCGCGTGCTGGTCGGGACCGACACGGGACGCTCGTCGCAAGCCGCGCGCGAGTTCGCCGCGAGTCTGTCGAGCGTGGGCGAATGCGACGTCGAGGTTGTGCAAGTCGTCTCGCCGCCCGAGGTGCACGCGCGCCTGGGGCTCCCGCCGCCGGCCGACGAGCACACGCTTTCGCGCGAGGCCGAGGACGCGCTCATGCGCGAGATCGCGCGAACCGCGCCGCCTGGCGAGGTGGGGGTGGCGCAGCGTGTGCTCGCCGCTCGGGGCAGCGCCGACGCGCACCTCGTCAGCCACGCGGACCGCGGCGACTTCGATCTCGTCGTCGTCGGGCAGAGCCGGCTCTCGCTCCTCGAGCAGCTGTGGCATGGCTCGGTAGCGAGAGGCGTGCTGCGCGCAGCGCCCGTGAGCGTGGCGTGCGTGCCGCCCCCCGTGGGCCCGCCGAGGCCGGCTTTTCGCGCGGCGCGCGTCGTGGTCGTCGGGACCGACATCGACGACGTCTCCGAGCACGCCCTCGCGCAGGCCATGGGCACGGTCTGCCACGGCGGCACGGTCCACGTCGCGCACGTGCTCTCCCCCACTCCCGGCTCCATGTCGGACGCGCTTAGAGCACGCGAGCAGGCGTGGCACGCGCTCTCGAGAGCGCTTGCGCTCGACACGCCCGACGAGCGCGCCGTGACCGTCGAGCGTTACGTCCTCGAAGGCGACGCCGCAGAGCAGCTGCTCGCATTGTCGGACCGCGTCGGCGCCGACCTGATCGTGCTCGGCGGGCGCGGCCAGTCCGTTCTTCGGCGCACCCTCCTGGGCTCCGTCGCGCAGTCGGTGCTCGCCGGCGCGAGGGTTCCCGTCCTCCTCGTCCCCGCCCCGCCGCCCTGACGCCACGCGACTCTTCGCCCGCCAGGTGTCTCGAGGCCGCGGGCATACGGTCTGCTACGCGTCGTCGCACGATGAAGCTCGCTCGCAAGCTCGCGCTCGCAGTCACCGGGACGGTACTGATCGTGGCGGCCGTTCTGGCCGTGCTTCGCCTCGGTGCGGAGCGAACGCACCTCGCCGACGAGATGGCGAGCGATCAGCAGCGGTTTGGTCACATCCTGGCGTCGTTGCTCGAGCGGTGCGGAGACGAGGACGACGACGGAGCGCTCGTGGCTCACCTCGACGGCTCGCAGGTGACCGTTCGGCTGTCGCCGCTCGCGGCGGTGGGTTCCGAGAGCCGTGCGTCGGTCCGACGAGGCCGCGACGCCACGCGCACGGACGACGCCAGCATGACGACGTGGATCCCTCTGCGACGCGACGGCAACGTGGTCGCGGCGCTCACCATCGACGAGCCGCTCACCGACCTGGCCGAGTTCGAGAGCGTCAGCTGGCAACAGACGGCTGCCGGGACGCTCGCGAGCCTGGTCGTCACCCTGCTGCTGGTGTTCGCGTGGAGCGCGTCTTTCGTGGGCCGGCCGCTCGGTCGGCTCGTGCAGCACTCGCGGCGTGTCGCCAGCGGTGATCTCACGGTGCGCACCACGTTGAGCCAGAAGGACGAGGTGGGCGAGCTCGCCATCGAGATGAACCGGATGACGGAGCAGCTCGAGGTATCGCGGCGCGAGCTGGAGCGCGAGACGGGCGCGCGGCTCGCGACGCTGGAGCAGCTCCGCCACTCGGATCGCCTGCGGACCGTAGGGCAGCTCGCCTCCGGCATGGCGCACGAGCTCGGAACACCCCTCAACGTCGTGGCGGGCCACGCGCAGCTCATCGCGTCCGGCGAGAGCACCGCCGACGAAACGGCCGAGAGCGCACGCGTCATCGGAGAGCAGGCCAAGCGCATGACGTCGCTCGTGCGACAGCTCCTCAGCTACGCGCGACGTGGTCAGCCGAAGCGCGAGCACGTCGACCTGGCCGAGCTCTCGCGCAGCGTCACGACCATGCTCTCGCCCGTCGCCAGGAAGCGGGACGTTTCTCTCGTGATCGACGCCGACGCGGACACGATCACGCTCGCCGATCCCGTTCAGGTGCAGCAAGCGCTCACCAACCTCGTGATGAATGCCATCGATGCGAGCCCCGCGGGCGCGACGGTTCGTGTGCGCGTAGGCACCGCGACCGCCGCTGCGCCCGACGAGGCGGGCCCCGCGCGCGCGCGGCGATACATCGCCGTCGAGGATTCGGGCATCGGGATCCCGACCGCCGATCTCGAGCGCGTCTTCGAGCCCTTCTATACGACCAAGGCAACGGGAGAGGGCACGGGCCTCGGGCTACCGCTCGTTGCCGGCATCGCGCGCGATCACGATGGCTGGGTCGCCGTGGAGAGCCGCGTCGGTCACGGGAGCCGCTTCACGTTGTCAAGCTCGGCTTCGAAGTCTCCTCGGTCCGGTCGGGTGCCGACGCGCTCGCGAGCGCCGAGGAGCGCGACTTCGACGCCGTCGTCACCGACATCCAGATGCAGGGCATGGATGGTCTCGAGCTCTGCGCCCGCCTCGTGGCGCTGCGACCCAGCTTGCCGGTCGTGGTCGTGACGGCGTTCGGAACGCTCGACCGTGCCATCGCCGCGATGCGAGCCGGCGCGCACGACTTCCTCAACAAGCCGTTCGACGTCGAGGAGCTCGCGGTGCGGCTCGAGCACGCGATAGCCCACCGTGGTCTGCGCGAGGAGGTGGCACGGCTGAGGAGCGAGCTGTCGCGTTCGTCGCGCTACGGGGAGCTGATCGGATCGAGCGAGCCGATGCGCAAGCTCTACGACCTGCTCGATCGGATCCGCGACTCCGAGGCATCGGTCCTGCTGACCGGGGAGACCGGTACGGGCAAGGAGGTGGTCGCGCGCGCCATCCACGAACGTAGCCGGCGTGTCGAGGGTCCTTTCGTCGCCATCAACTGCGCGGCGATGCCGGAGTCGCTGCTGGAGAGCGAGCTCTTCGGACACGTCAAAGGAGCCTTCACCGACGCACGCTCCGCCCGCCGCGGGCTGTTCCTGCAAGCGAGCGGCGGCACGTTGTTCCTCGACGAGATCGGCGAGCTGCCTCAGGGCCTGCAGGCCAAGCTGCTGCGTGCGCTGCAGGAGCGGCGGGTGCGCGCCGTCGGCTCCGACGTCGAGACGCCCTTCGATGCGCGGCTCGTGGCCGCCACCCATCGCGACCTCGATGACGCCCTCGCGGAGGGCACGTTCCGCGAGGATCTCTATTACCGGATCAAGGTGCTCGAGGTGCCGCTACCTCCGCTCCGCGCCCGCGGTAACGACGTCCTCACGCTGGCCGATCATTTCGTCCGGCGGTTCGCGGCCGCGGCCGCCAAAGGCGTGGCGGGCATCGACGCGGCGGCGGCGGCGCGGCTCCTCGTCTACACGTGGCCCGGCAACGTGCGCGAGCTGGCCAACGCGATGGAAGCTGCCGTGGCGCTGACGCGAGCCGACCGCATCACGCTCGACGACCTGCCGGAGAAGATCCGGCGCTTCGAGCGCACGCACGTCGTGGTCGAGAGCGACGATCCCGGCGAGCTGCTCCCCATGGAGGAGGTCGAACGCCGTTACATCCAACGCGTGTTGGACGCGGTGGGCGGGAACAAGACCACGGCTGCGCAGATCCTCCGGCTCGATCGCAAGACCCTCTACAACAAGCTCGACCGCTGGAGCCGCACTTCCTGACGAGCGGGGAACCTCTCCACGGCTCACGGTCGCGCCGGGGCGAAAAGTCCCCGACCGGCCGTCCGCACGCTCCCGACCAGCACACCCTCGGGTGGCACGGCCAGTGCGAAGTGCCGTCGTGGAGGGAACGAACGATGAGCCATCGCAACCCCCGTCGTGCGCGTGTCCTGCTCGCCGAAGACGACCACGAGTTCCGCCGGCTGGTCGCCGGGATGCTGCGACGGAACGGATACGTGGTCGACGAGGCCGCCACCGGTCTCGACATGCTTTCGCGTCTGGCCGACGTAGCCGTACGACGGCGGAAGTTCGATCTGATCGTGTCCGACGTGCGGATGCCCGGCATGAGCGGATTGCAGGTCATCGAGGGCATGCAGCTGTCCTCCGGCTTGCGGAGATTGGGCACGCCGGTGATCTTCATGACGGCGTTCGGAGATCGGGATCTGAGGGACCAGGCCTCGCGTCTCGGCGCCACGATCCTCGACAAGCCGTTCGACCTCGACGACCTCGCCCTCTACGCGGAGCTCTTCGCCCCTGCCGTCGAGGACCCACCGGACACGCACGACCTCGGCAACGGCGACTGATTCCGAGAGCTCGACCTGCGACCAGCCCATTTTCGGGCGCTATTTGCACGCCCAGTCGACTGGGGCTCGAGGCCCAGTCGACTGGGCGCGAAGATCCATCGGGAATTCCGAGTGAGCCCGAGCCCGCGGCCAGCGGGCGACGGCGAAGTCGCAACACGCCCGAGCGCCAGTGAAGGCGCGCGAAGAGCGCGGTTCAGCCGAGCAGGCGGCGCCAGGTCGCGGCGTCGGCGTCCACGCGGACGCGCGTCCGCGAGACCACCGACACGGTCGCGCGCAGGTCGAGCGCACGTATCCGCTCGCGCAGACGAGACGCCATGTGCGCGGCAGCCGCGGCCGCTTCGCGCGCGGCGCCCCGCAGGGGGGTCTTGCGCGCCGCCTCCTCGATCGCGAGCTCGACGGCCCCGACGCTCGTGGCGTCGAGCGGCTTGCCACCCACGTCGGGGTTCGCGTCGACCAGCTCCGCGAGGGCGCGCGGCGTCAGCTTCCGCGCCTCGCCGAGGCGCACGACGGCGAACGCCTTCTCGATCCCACCGAGCCCGAGCGCGCGCCGTTCGTCGAGTTGCTCCACGATGCGCATCAGCTTGCGCGCCTGCTCTTCGCCCATGATGCGGTGCGCGCGCAGCACCGCCTCGAACGAGTCGGCGCCGAGCGCGCGGTACATCGCGGGTGCCGAGAGCTGCCGGAGCACTTTGCCCATCGCGTAGAAGCTCTTGGCGATCCCGCCCTTCAGCTCGACGAGCCGCGCGAGCAGTGCCTTCGCCTTCGCCTCGTTGCGCGTGCTCGCCTTCGACGCAGTCTTCGCGAGCTCGGAGCTCTTCCCGTCGTCCGCGCGAACCCGCCGCCCCCCTCGTGCTCGCTTGGTGGCCATGACGCGACCATACTCCGATCGCGTGAGCGCTTCGGCTGGTGACGACGGGACGCGCTCTTGCGGGGTGGTCGTGGGAGGGGGCGCGCTCGTGCGGCTGCTGCGGGCGCTCGTCGCGTCGCTCGCGCTCTTGCCGGCGTGCCAGGACGCCGCGCTCGAGTCGGTCGACAGCGGTCCCGACGCGGATGCGACCGCGCGCGACGGCGCGACCTCGAGCCCCGACGCGCACGACGACGGCGATGCGGCACGCTCGGACGGCGACGCACCGCGAGACGCAGCGCCGCACGACGCGGGGTCCTTCGACGCCACACCCGCGCGCGACGCGAGCGAGGCCGACACGGGCACGCCGCCGGTCGACTCCGGGCCCGCGTCCGATGCCGCACCAACCTTCCCGCGCTGCGCGCTCGACGCGCCCGAGGGCTGCGAGATCGTGGACGTCCAGGCGGGCGGTCGACAGACGTGCGTGCTGCGCAGGAGCGGCGCCGTGTGGTGCTTCGGCAGCAACGCGTGCCTGCAGCTCGGACGCGAGGCGCCGGATCCCGCGGGCGCGCGCGCCATCGGGTGCCTCGGCGACTTCGTCACGAGCGACCCCGTGCCCGGGATCGTGCCCGACGTGTCGCGCGTGGTGGTGCTCTCCGTCGGCGGCTACCACGCGTGCGTGCTCGACGCGTCGGACACGACGCGTTGCTGGGGACGCAACCACGAGCTCGCCGCAGGCGGAGCGGAAGCGACGAGCTACCTGACGCCGGTGCGCGCGCGCGTCGCCGCGACGACGTTGAGCGTGGCCAACTCCCTCTCGTGCGCGACCGACCTGGACGGCGCGGCGCTCTGCTGGGGCGAGAACGGACGCGGCGAGCTCGGCCGCGGCACCACGAGCTTCGCCGAGTCGATGCCCGCGAACGCCGGTACGCTCGTCGGCCTACGCGAGGTCGGCGCGGGCTACTTCATGGGGTGCGCGATCGACGCGCGCGACACCTGGTGCTGGGGGCACAGCCTGCAGCTGTTCCTGCCCGTCGACGTGGTCGAAGCCTCGAGCCCCGTGCGCATCGAGAGCGCGCCGCCCTTCGACGCCATCCGCGCGGGAGACGGCTACGCGTGTGGTCTCGGCGCGGACGGCTCGATCCACTGCTTCGGTCGCGACGAGCGCGGCGAGCTCGGTGACGGTGAGGGACGTGCCTCGAGCAGCGTGCCCATCGAGATCCTCGCTCCCGGCCAAGCGCGCGCGCTCGACGTCTTCTTCCACCATGCGTGCGCCGTGCGCACCGACGGTCGCGTCGTCTGCTGGGGAGCCAACGAGCACGGACAGCTCGGCGACGGCACCACCGTCGATCGCGCCGCTCCCGTCGAGGTCGGCGGCATCGCAGACGCGGTCGGAGTCTCGGTCGGCTTCTATCATTCGTGCGCGCTCGTCCGCGGCGGCGAGGTCTGGTGCTGGGGCCACGACGGCCAGGGCCAGCTCGGCGCGGGCGACGGCGAGGACCACCCGACGCCCGTCGCCGCGCCTGCGCTCGCCCCGACGGACTGACGAGAGATCACTGCCTGACGAGAGCCGCGCGCGCTCGACCGACGTGCCGGGCCATCGCCACTCTCGACCGATGCGACGATGGATGCCGTCAGCTGCCGCCCGAGCATCCGGCGGTGAGGTAGTCGATCACCACGGAGCGACCGACCCAATCGGTGTAGTCGCGAGCCACGTCGAGACCGGAGGGGTTGTGGGGACGCGAGGTGATGAGCGCGTCGTGCACGCACCAGGCGCCCGTGCAGCCCGAGGCCGAAGCGTCGACGACGATCACGTGGCCTTTCCCGGACGTCGTGCTCGAGCGGCCGTCGGCGATCGCGGAGTCGGCGTTGGGTGAGCGGAGCGAGCCGGAGGTCGCGTAGACGGGACAATAGGCTTCGAGCACGTCGAGACCGACGTTCATGCGCGCGCCGTCGAGGTTGTAGTAGGTGATCGACGCGACGACGGAGCCCGACGCGCGCGCGGCGACGAGCTGCGCGAAGAGCTCGTTCGCCACGAAGGCGCCGCTCGAGTGCGCGACGATCGTGATCTCGAGGGGCGCGCCGGCCGAAGCCGTCGTGAGCTCGCCGAGCCTCCGCACGATGCGCGAGTTGCCGATCTCGAGACCGCGGTAGTCGACCGCCGCAGGGCCGCGAACGGAGAAGAGATGCGCCCCGTCGCGCGGCGCGAGCCACGCGCCGTCGAGCGCGGTCGCCCACCCCGTCGAGGCCGCATCCGAGGCTCCGTATCCACCGTAGACGACCAGCACACGATCGGTGCGCGCGCGCGCGCGCCAGTGGTAGGTGACTCCGGTGCCGATGACCTCGGAGAACGCCGGTCGTGTGGAGGGAGGAGGAGGCGGCGGCGGCGGCGTGGGAGGAGGAGGAGGCGGCGGTGCCGGAGTGGGAGCAGGAGCAGGAGGAGGCGCGGGGTCCTCGGGCGAGGCCTCGCACGTACGTCCGGTCGCGAACCCGCCCGCCGGAGAGCGCGCGAGACGGGCGAGCGTTTGCCCGCCCGGAACGCCGTCCTCCTGCAGGCGGTCGGTCGGGTTGTTCGCGTTCCACAACCTTTGGAACGCCAGCACCGACACCGAGCGCAGGTCGGCGCCCGGAGCTTCGTAGTGCACGGGATCGCTGCTCGGCAGCGGATGCGAGAATCCGTTCGCCACGAGCGCGCCGCCGACGGAGCGGTAGTTGTTGACGTCGATCGCGCGACCCGTCTCGTGATTGCTGCGGCCGGGCGACGCCGCGACCGAGCAGCCGCGAGAAAGCACGTACTGCTCGGCGATCGTGCGAAACGCGCTGTTGATCTCGATGCGCCTCGTCGCGGCCGTGCGCAGCAGCGCGTCGCGCCCTTCGGGGCTCAGGATCAGGTGCACGCGGCTCGACGTGGCGACGATGTTCGGGTGCGAGACCTCGACGACCGCGCCCTCCGAGAGGCAGAGCATCTCGTCGAGCAGCTGCGCCGAGAGGCCCTCGGTCCCCGCGGTCGTGCACCCGCGTCCGAGCGCCGAGAGCGCGAGGCTCGCGCTCGTCGTGTCGAGGTCGTCGAAGGTCGCGTCGTCGGGCGCTTCCGCGTGCGTGTCCGGCTCGTCGGTGATGGCCTCCGCGGCGCAGCCCCAGAGAGCCGTCGAGCCGAGGAGCACGAGTGAGGGAAGCGTGCTGCGCGTCATCGGAGCAGAGCTCGAACGCAAGCCGGATGCCGCCGCAGGAGTCCGCGTCGGATCGGGCGACGCGCCCGCGCACCTGCCGACCCGGAGCGACGCACGTTCCGCACGTGTCGCCCCCGGGAGACAGGCGCATCGGGCTCGGCCGGCGTGGCGTCGGTCGAGCGTGGACGGCTACAGACCGCCCTGCACCGCCGTGGCAGGGTCGACCACGGTGCTCGCTTCGGCCGCACGCTCGCCCTGGTTCACCATGACGAGCTCGCGGCGAGCGCGCGCCGAGTGCGACGGCACATCGACCAGCCGCTCGAGCAGCGCGCGCGAGCGACCGAGCTGGCCGAGCCGCCGGTAGATCACCGCCGCCTCCCACATCGCCTGCGATCGTTGACCGAAGCCCGGGTAACGCGAGAGCAACGTCTCGTACGTGCGCGCCGCGGTCGGCAGGTTGCCCGCCGCACGATGGCTCCGCGCCAGGTTCAGATAGGCGCGCGGCACGAGGCTCGCCGCGTCCGATCGGCGCGTGACGGCCCCGAGCTCGTCGATGGCTTCGCCGTAACGGCCCGCGCGGTAGTGATTCATCGCGCGCGCGTAGAGGTTGGCGGCGATGGGCTCGTCGTACGCGTCGTCGGCCACCGGCTCCGGAGGCGCGCTGCCGGACGCACCCACGGGATCGGTCGACGGCACGACCGTCCCGCCGACGGCCGTCGCTCCCGCGCCCTGCCCCGAGGCCGTCCCGGCATCGGCGCCGGCGACCGCGACCGGTGCGCTCGGCGCAGCCTCCGGCTCTGGTTCGTCGTCGTCGGGCTCCGAGGCGCGCGGAGAACCGGGCACGCTCCCTCGGCTCGGCGCCAACGAGCCCGCGGCCTTCGTCGCCGGATCGCGACGTCCCCACCGACGTTGCCCGCGATCCAGGGTCCGCGGCAGCCCGGGGTCACCGAGCGACTCGGCGCTCCCCGCGTCGGCGTCGTCGTCCACCGACGCGAGCTGCGACGGCTCGTCGTCGTGATCCGCCGCGACCTCGGCGCGCATCCACTCGGCTGCTCGGCGCGCCTGCGGCAGGTACCACAACCCGACGCCCACCATCAGCACGAGCAGCAGCGCCATCGCGACCTGCGGTCGCATCGCCATGCTGCCCAGCCAGGAAACGACGCGTGCCCACGGCGGTCCCGCCGGAGGCGGAGCGATCGACGAGCTCGCGCCTGCGGCCCCTGCCGTCGCAAGCCCTCGCTCCGCTCCACGTCCGAGCGACGGGGACGCCGCCTGCGCGCGTCGCTCCTTGGCGAAGCGCGCCGCCGCCGCGAGCACGGGCGCGTCGAGCTCGGGCGCGGGATCGGCCTCGGCGGACGACCGGACCGCGTCTCGTGCGGCCCTGAGCTGGTCGAGCTCCGCACGGCAACGCGCGCACCCGTCGAGATGACGCCGCATCGCCGCGCTGCGCAGATCGTCCGACTCCCCGTAGAGGAAGCTCGTCAGCTCGTCCTGGCAACGCGCGCAGTCCACGGTCGTCTCCGCTAACGCCGCTCTGCCGGCCCGGCGAAGGGACGGCGGGCTTCGCGCACGTCGCACCGCGCGTCAGCGAAGCGCACGCGCATAGTCCTCGAAGTCCGCGAGGGCGTCTCGTAGCCGGCCGAGCGCGTAGCGCATGCGGCTCTTGACCGTGGCCTCGGGCGCACCGACGACGACGGCGATCTCGCCGAACGAAAGGCAATCGGTCTCGCGCAGCAGGAACACCTCGAGCTGTTCCTCGGGCAGCGTGCCGAGCGCATCGTGCACGCGCCGCCGCAGCTCGCGGGCGATCGCGTCTCGGTCCACCCCGGGTCGTTGCGACGCCACGCGCTCGACGAGCGCCGCCGCGCCGCCCTGACCCGGCTGGTCGAGCGACACGTGGTCGCGGTGCACGGCGCGGCGCGCGGCGTCGATGCAGAGGTTGCGCGCGATGCTGAAGAGCCAGGTCGTGAACTTGCTCGATCCGCGGAAGTCGTCGGCGCGCGCGACGACCCGCAAGAGGACCTCTTGGTAGACGTCGTCGGCCTGCTGCCGGTCGCGCAGGTAACGCGAGATGAACGCATGGATGGTGCGCCGATGGCGTCGCAACAACGTCTCGAACGCGGCGACGTCACCATCGCGGAACCTCTCGAAGAGCTCGTGGTCCGGTGCGCCGTTCGTCTGCTGCGTAGCGCCGGTGCGCGCCTCGGCATGACCCGGTTTGGACGCCGACAGGACGGAACGCGGGCTCTCCGGCGCATCGCGCGCCGGCGCACCACCGCTCCGGCCGGAGTCCATTCCCATCGTTCGCCGAGCCCAACGCTCCCTCCACACCGCCCCCATCGCGCTCCATCACGCAGTGGGACGTCCGATGCCGGCGTACGATCTCCCCCGGCGGCTTCGGAGCGGGGATTGTACACCGCATGCCGAATCACGCCCGGTGCGCGGGCCGCCTTTTTTCACGTCGTCCCACTTCCCGCTCGGAGAGAGCGAGCCTGCCGCGACGTCGAGTCACGGCCCGGCGGCGGGCAGATCCCACGCGTCGGTCAGCTCCGCGTACGCGTCGTCCGGCAGCTGCACGAGGAGGTTCGCCTCCGGCTCCATCGCGCGCACGATCGCCTGCAGATCCGGGAACGCCATCGAGGTGCACCCGGCCGTGGGCGCCACCGCGCCGTCCGTCCCGATCGAGGCGACGTGGAGCAGGATGCAGCTGCCCGCGCCCGGCACGGGCATCGGGTCCGTGTTGTGGCGCACGAACACGATGAGCTCGTACAGACCGTCCATCCGCAACAGCAGATCGGTGCTGTCCCAGTCGGGCATCACGAGCGCTCGATCGACGACTCGGTTGTAGTAGGCCGAGTCGACGTCCTCGATGCACTGCAACGTCGGCGTCATCGCCATGTACGGCGTTCGGGTGCCTTCGGGCGCGTCCGATGCGTAGCCATAGACGCCGTCGAGCCAGAAGGCGCCGGCCGGGGACCTGCGATCGCCTTCCATCTTCACGGGGCCGTCCATCCCGGCGACCGCTCCGTCGCCGTGCAGGCCGCGCCCCCAGCCGAGCCCGTTGCGCCCGAGGACGATGGGCACGTCGTCGGCGTCGCGCGTCCACGCGCCGCCGACGTCTCTCCGGTATCGGGCCAGCGTGCCCTGCGCCGTGTCCCAGTCGGGGGTCCGCACCGCGACGAGGTAACGCGCTTCCCGGATCGACGATGGGGTGGCGCCCGCGTCGCTCGCCGTTGCGTCGGGAAGCTCGTCGGGACCCGCGTCGGTCGCCGCATCGGCGCCCGAAGGGCCTGCATCGCCGCCCGGCTCGCCCCCGTCGCCGCCCATCGCGCGCGCGTCGATCGGAGGCGACGTGGCATCCGCCGCCTCGCTGCCGTCCGAGCCTCCGCACGCCGAGGCCATGCTCGCCCCGCACACGACGACCCCCGCGACGAGCCCTGCCCCGCGCACACCGACCAGCTAGCACGGCCCGTCGTGCCCGTGAACGGTGCGCGCACCGGCTGCGTCGTACCGTTGACCCCTCCGAGGGCGGTTGGTATACCGCCTGGGCTTTCATTTCCTCTTGCTTCTCGGGGAAGTGGGGGCGTTGTGCTCTTCCTGGGGCAGCACGTCAGGAGGGACGGTGGCCGCGTCACGACGCGCCATCGGCGTGTGTGCTTCATCCGGGTCGAGCAGGCGGAAGGAAGGGAGAACATGCATAGGGCGCTGCCGGTAGCTATCGCGCTGTCGATGTGCATCGGCTCGGCGAACATCGCCGCTGCCCAGCAACCCGCGGAGGTTCCGGAGCTTCCCGCGGGCGACACCTCGGATGCTCCCGCCTCGGCGGAGCCGACTGCGGACACTCCGCCCGCGGCCGGGACGACTCCGGCTGCGGGGACGATGCCCGCACCGTCTACGACGACGGCCGAGGGCCAGATGGACGCCAGCACGTACGCGGTACGGCTGCGCGACCTGCAGCGGCGCATCGACGAGCTCAAGGAGCAGATCTTTCGCTCCAAGGCGCGTCTGTCGCTGCTCGCGGAGACGGTGCTCGCGACCACGGTCGCCGGCGCGCACGCCGTCATCACGCACCGCAACGAGATGGGTGCCTCGTTCCGCCTGGTCAGGGTCGTCTACGCCCTCGACGGCGCACCGATCTTCAACAAGGTCGACGAGGACGGCAACCTCTCCGACCGCGATCAGTTCGACGTCTTCAACGGATCGATCGTGCCGGGCGACCACACGCTCACCGTCAACCTCGAGTATCGCGGCCACGGCTTCGGCATCTTCAGCTACCTGAAGGGCTATCGGTTCAAGGTCCGCTCGACGCACTCGTTCACGGTGCCGGAGTCGAAGACGATCTCCATCCGCGTGGTCGGGTACGAGAAGGGTCCGGTCACGCTTCCGCTCGAGGAGCGCCCCGCGATTCGCTACGTCGAACGAGTGACCGCCGGTCGACGCGGTGGCGGCGGGGGTGAAGGCGGTGGTGGTGGCGGCGGCGAAGGCGGAGGCGAGGGCGCGCAATGAGCCTTCGGCAGGCCGCACGTGCCTGCTCACCCCCCCGCGCCCCCCTGAGGGGGACCTGCCTCGGGCTCCTGGTCCTCGCGGCGGCTTCCTTCCCCGATGGCGTTCTCGCGCAGGATCTCGAGCAGCTCGATACGCAGCTCACGCGCGTGGAGCGCGACGCGGACACGCTCATCCGCGAGTTCCGGTCGGGCCGACGTCAGTTCCAGAGCCGCACGCACGTCGAGGAGCGCCTCACCGACGGCGAGCTGTTCTATCGCCTTCGCGACTACCTGCGCGCCTCGATCATCTTCACGGACATCGTCGAGAACTACCCGAACCACCAGGCCTACCCGGACGCGTTGTTCCTTCTCGGCGACTCGCGCTTCCTCGACGGCGACTACTACGGCGCGCGCAGCCGGTTCCGCCAGCTGCTCGACCAGAGCGACCGCCCCGGCTTCCGCCCCTTCGTGCAGCGTGCGCTCGGCCGCCTCATCGAGGTCGCCATCCACACGCGCGACTTCGACGGCGTCGAAGGCTACTTCGAGCGCCTCAACCGGATCCCGCCGCAGGAGATCGAGGCGGCCACCAACTACGTCCGCGCCAAGTACCTCTTCAGCCTCGCGGCTCCTCCCGTGGAGCAGCGCGAGGCCGGCCAAGGCGCGATCGATCCCGCGGGTCTCGAGCGCGCGCTGCAGGCCTTCTCGGCCGTGGGGCAGCGCAGCCCCTATTACCCGCAGGCGCGCTACTTCATCGGCGTCATCTACACGCTGCAGGAGCGTTACCCGCAGGCGATCGAGGCCTTCCGCCGGGTCTCGAGCGCCCCCGCGGAGACCACCGAGCAACGCGAGGTCCTCGACCTGACGTGGCTCGCGCTCGGCCGCCTCTACTACGAGACCGACCAGAGCGAGCGCGCCATCGAGAGCTACCAGCGGGTCTCGCGCCGCTCGCGTTACTTCGACACCGCCCTCTACGAGATCGCGTGGGTCTTCATCCGCATGGGCGACTCGACGCGCGCCGAGCGTGCGCTCGAGGTGCTCAGCATCGCGAACCCCGACTCGCTCCACATCCCCGACGCGAAGATCCTGCGGGGCAACCTGCTCCTGCGAAACGGGCAGTTCGACGCTGCGACGCGCGTCTTTCGCGAAGTCATCCGCGAGTTCGGCCCCGTCCGCGTCACGCTCGACCGCGTGATCGCCGAGCACGACGATCCGCGCGCGTACTTCCGCGAGCTCATCCGGACGAACCTCGACGTCTTCGACGCCACGAGCTTCCTGCCCCCGCTCGCCCTGCAATGGGCGCGGCAGCAGGGCCAGATGGCCACCGCGCTCGGCGTGCTCGAGGATCTCGCCGAGGTCCGCACGATGCTCCGCGAGACCGAGACCCTCATCGAGCGCCTCCGCGGCGCCGTGAGCGCGCCGGTGCCCGCCAACGTGTTCCCCGATCTTCGCCAGCCGCGCGAGCGCGCGACCGTGCTCCGCAACCGGCTCTCGCGGCTGCGCATGCGCCTGGCCGCTTCGTCCGACGACGGCGGCGGCAGCCCGCAGCTCCGACAGGTGCGCGCGCGGCGCCGCGAGATCGAGCAGCTCCTCGGCCGCCTGCCTGCGAGCGACGAAGACTTCGTCGTCCGCTCCGACCGTGCCCTCGCGCGCTTCCGGCAGATGGGCCAAGAGCTGTCGCAGATGGAGGTCGAAGTCCTCGGTCTCGAGGCACGCATCGTGGCCATGGAGCGGTACCTGCAGGACATCGAGCGACGGCCCGCGGCCGCGGGTCGCCGCCCCGATCCCTCGGGCATCCAGGCCGTGCGAACCGAGCTCGCCAACCATCGCAACGCGGTCAACGCGTACCGCGAGCGGATCCGCGAGCTCCGCCTGATGATCGAGCGAGGGCGCCTGCAGGTCGGCGTCGGTGACGCGACCTTCCGCCGCGACATCCGCCTGCGCGACGAGTACCGCGATCTCGTGCGGCGAGAGCGCGAGCTCGGCGGCGGTGGTCCCGGCGACCAGCTGCTCCGGCGCGCCGACGCCGTCGAGACGCGCCTCGGCGAGTTCGAGACCCGGATCGACGAGGTCGCGACCCAGCGCGCCGCGCAGGTCCGCCGCGATCTCGCCGTCGAAGAGCAGCGCATGGCGGGCTACCGCGAGCAGCTCACGCAGCTCGAGACCGAGGCCGAAGAGGTCGTGGGCCAGATCAGCGTGCGCGACTTCCAGGCGGTCCGGCAGCGTTTCTACGACCTCGTCTTGCGTGCCGACGTCGGCGTCGTGGACGTCGCGTGGGCGCGTCGCGAGGAGCACCGGCTGCGCGTCGAGACGTTGACGTCCGAGCGCGGCCGCGAGATCCAAGCGCTCGACGACGAGTTCCGCGAGGTGATGGACGAGCAATCGGGGCCAGCGCCCGAGTCGGACGCGCTCGAGGAGGAAGAGTGATGCCCGAACGCAGAGCCGTTCGTGCTCACGCGGTCCGGCCGCCCCGCGCAGGGTCGAGGGGCGCGATTGCGTGCTTCGACAAGCTCGGCACGAGCGGTGTCTCGGCGTTGCTCGCGCTCGTGGGCTCGGTCGCGGCGGCGAGCACGGCGCGCGCGCAGGACGCGGGACGCGGACCGCGCCTCGCCGTGGACGCGGGGACCGTCACGATCGGTGACGCCGGCGCCATGGCACCCCCTCCGGGTGGAGAGGTTCCCCTCCCCGAGTTCCTCCGCCCCGGCACGCGGCGCACCGTCGAGCGGCCGCCGCCCGGCGCCGACCAGGTCGAGGCGCTTCGCCAGATGGAGCAGGAGCTCGAGCGTTGGACGCGCTCGGCGCAGAGCTACCGCGACACCGTCGTGGCGCTCGTGCGCCGCGAGTACCAGCGGCAGCGACGCGAGCGTCTCGTCGGCTACGACCGACAGATCCGCGCCGAGGAGCGCCTCGAGGACCGCGCGCGGCTCGACGCCATCCGGCTCTTCGAGCGCTTCCTCCAGCGCTACCCCGACGATCCTCGTTACACGCCCGACGCGATGTTCCGTCTCGCGGAGCTCTACTTCGAGGCGGCGTCCATCGAGTACGGCCGCCAGTACGACCTCTACCAGGAAGAGGTCAACCGTCGGCAGGCGGCCAACCAGAGCACCGAGGATCTGCAGCAGCCGCGCAAGGACTTCACGCGCACGATCCAGGTCTACCGGCGCCTCATCGAGCAGTTCCCGACCTACCGGCTCATCGACGGCGCGTATTACCTGCTCGGCTACTGCCTGAGCGAGATGGAGCGATACGAGGAGGCCCGCATGGCGTGGCTGAACCTCGTGTGCTCGAACAACTTCCGCTACGACGCCGCGGCCTTCGCGGCCCAGCAGGCCGCCGAAGCCGCCGACGCGGGCGTCGGTCCGACGGCCGAGGAGCAACATCCGTCGCTCGCCCTCGTGCGCGACGCGGGCCCCGACATGCCGTTCTCGGACCCGTACACGTCCTGCACGCCGGTCGTGGCCAACACGCGGTTCCTCGGCGAGACGTGGCTGCGCCTCGGCGAGTACCACTTCGACTACGACTTCTCGCCGCAAGGGCTCGACCTCGCGATCAGCGCCTACCAGCGCGTCGTCGCGATGCCCGAGGACCGCAACTACTCGCTCGCGCTCTACAAGCTCGCGTGGGCGTACTACCGGAGCGATCGTTACCGCGAGGCCATCCGCCACTTCGCGATGCTCGTCGACTGGTCCGACGAGCAGCAGCGGCGAACGGGTCAGGCCGGCGCCGACCTGCGGCTCGAGGCCATCCAGTACCTCGGCATCGCGATGGCCGAGCCCGATTGGGACGGCGACGGCCAGCCCGACGGGGTCACCGGCATCCAGCGCATCCGCGACCCGGCTCTGATGCCGCAGGATCGCGAATGGACACGCGAGGTCTACGTCCAGCTCGGCCAGGTCTACTACGACCAGGCGATGTTCCCGCAGGCCATCGAGGTGTGGCGCGAGGTGCTGCGTCGCTGGCCCTTCGCGCCCGAGGCGCCGCGCATCACCGAGCTCATCGCGCGCGCGCACCAGCGGCTCGACCAGATGGACGAGGCGCTCACCGCGCGCTCCGAGCTCGGTCGCTTCGCCGAGGGCGGCGAATGGTACGCGCGCAACACCGACCATCCCGAAGCCCAGCGCCAGGCCCAGCGCCTCGCCGAGAACGCGCTCATCAACACGGCGCTGCAGCACCACCGCGCGGCGCAGAACCTCCGACGCCTCGCCGTCGAGAACCAGGACCCCGAGATGCTCGCGCAGGCCCAGCGCGAGTACACCGTCGCCGCCGACGCGTACCGCCGCTACCTGCGCGCGTACCAGAACCGACCCGAGGCCTACGAGATCCAGTTCTCGCTCGCCGACGCGCTCTACTGGTCGCAGCGCTACGAAGAGGCCTACACGGAGTACGCGGCGGTTCGCGACTCGAACCTCGACGACAGCCATCTCGCCGAAGCGGCGCGCATGGCCGTGGAGTCGCAGCAGCGCCTCATCGACCAGGCGACGCGCGCCGGCACGTTGCGCATCCCAGCGCAGCCTCCGACGCCGAGCGGCGACCCACCGACGGTCGCGCAGCAGCAGATCCCCGAGCTCGTGCAGCGCCTGATGCAGGCCCGCGAAGCCTACGTCGAGCGCGTGGACCCGCGCCGCGACCGCGAGAACCTCCGCGGCCCCTACTCGTTCAACAACGCCATGCTGCTCTACCTGTACGGCTACTGGCCGCAGTCGCGGCAGCGCCTGCAGCAGACGTACGTCGACGAGTGCATGCGCTCCGACGCGGGCCGCGAAGCCTTCCTCGCGCTGCGCAACATGGCCGTGTCCCTCCAGCAGACCGACGAGGTCGAGCGCCTCGCGCGCGACTACCGCCAGCGTCGTTGCAGCTTCACGCGCGGCCAAGGCCCCGCCGAAGAGGTCACCGACGAGTTCTGCGCGCAGTCGCAGAACCGCGAGGATCCCAGGTGCGTGGTCGGAGGCGACCTCCGCGGCATCCAGTACACGCGCGCGATGACGACGTTCCGCGAGGCCGAAGGCGCCGAGGGCGACCGGCAGCGACAGCTCTACGAGCAGTCCGCGCGCTTGCTCCTCGACGCCGTGGCCGCCGCTCCGCGGGCGCGCGAGGCACCGCTCGCGCTCCAGAACGCGGCCGTCGCGCTCGAGCGCGTGCAGCGATTCGAGTCCGCCGCGCGCATCTACCGTCGGATCATCGACGAGGTCGGGCCGCGGCGCACCGACGACGCCGAGGAGCAGCAGCGCCTCGACGAGATCCTCGCCAACGCCTACTTCCGGCTCGCCTTCAACTCGTCGCGGTTCTTCGACTACGAGGCCGCGCTCGAGAACTACCGGACGCTCGCCGACTCGGAGCGTCTCGGTCGGAGCACCAGCGACACGGTGAGGAGCCAGCGCGAGGACGCCCTCGTCAACGCCGCGCGCCTGCTCGAGGATCTCCAGCAGTACGCGCGTGCCGCCGACTACTACCGCCGCGCCGCCGAGGTCATCCGCGACCGCAACGACCAGATCTCGGCCCGCTACCGCGTCGCCGAGATGGCGTTCAAGCGACGCGACTGGAACGGCACGATCCGCGAGATGCGCGCCTTCATCACCAACCATCAAGGCGTGCGCGAGGCCGGCGAGCTCGTCGTGCAGGCCCATTGGCGCATCGCGGAGGCGCAGCGCTCGCTCGGCCGTGACCGCGACTACCAGGCCGCCCTCGCGGAGACCGTCTCGGCGTTCGCGCGCTCCGGCCAGGCAGCGGGATCCAACGCCGCCGAGTACGCCGCGCACGCGCAGTTCCTGATCGTCGATCAGCAGAGCCAGCAGTTCGAGAGCTTCTCGATTCGCCCGACGGGTCGCACGATGCAGGAGATCGCGGGCTCGCTGAAGCAGCAGGTCTCCGCCGGCGCGCAGAAGGTCGGCGAGCTCGAGCGTCGTTACGCGCAGGTCGCGAGCTATCGACGACCCGTGTGGACCGTCGCATCGCACGCGCGCACCGGCCGCGCATACGAGCTCTTGGCGCGCGCCATCGTCGCGATCCCGCCCGTCCTCGGCCGCGACATCCAGACGCAGCTCGGGCGACTTCCGGAGGACCAGCGCGAGGAGCTGCGCCTCCAGCTCGAAGACCAGTGGCGGCAGCTCCTCGACCAACAGGCCCGACCCGTCGAGTGCCGGGCGCTCAAGGAGTACGCGCTCGCCGTCCGCGCCGCGCGCGAGGGCAACATCTCCAACGAGTACACGCAGTCGGCCTCGGAGCGGCTCGCCGCGTACGGCGAAGAACGCCTCGTCGAGTGCCTCTCCGCGCCCGACACGCCCGGCGGCCCCTATCGGCCGGGCGAGTTCGCGCGAAGCCCGGTCGGCATGTCGCGCCCGCCGGCCCGTGCGGTGGGAAGCCCACCCTTGGCACCTCCGGAGTAGTCATGAGGATCCCACGCGCTTCCATTGCCTCGTCGCTGGTGGCCATCGCGCTCGTCGGGATGGCGCCGCTCCTGACGACATGCGGCGACGACGACGACTCCGAGCGCGAGCGACGCGGCGGCGGAGGCGACGACGACGACACGAGCGGTGGCGAAGGCGACGGCGACGACGACGACGACGACGGCGGCGATGACGACGACGACGACGGCGGCGGAGGCGCCACCTCGGGCGGAGGCGCCACCTCCGGCGGAGGCGCCACCTCCGGCGGCGGCGGCGCGGGCCCCTTCGGCGAGCCGGAGCTCGGCGGTGCCCCGCTGCCACCGCGCCGGCAGATGAGCGGCAGCGCGCTCTCGAGCTACCGGCAGGGGATGGAAGCCGCGGCGCGTGGAGACTTCGCTGCGGCGCGCCAGGCCTTCCAGGCCGCGCTCTCCGCCGACTCCGAGGCGTTCCGCGCGGCCTACAACCTGGCGGTCCTCGCCGATCGCGCGGGCGAAGAAGATCGCGCCATCCAGCTCTATCGACAGGCGCTGCGCACGCAGCCCGACTACGAGCTCGCGCTCGCCGGCATCGCGTCGATCTACAGGCGTCGCGGTCGCGTCGACGACGCCATCGCGATGGTCCAGCCCGTCGCGCGTCGCTTCGAGCGCAACGTCGCCATCACGGCGTTGCTCGCCGACCTCTACGTCGAAGCCAACAACACCGACCTCGCGATCACCACGGCCCGCGCCGCCCTGCGACGCGACGAACGGTTCGTGCCGGCGATGGTGGCGCTCGCCAAGGCGAACCTGCGCCTCGGCAGGATCGAGCTCGCGTCCTCCATCTTGTCCAACGCCGCACGCATCCAGCGCGGCAACGCCGAGGTCGCGTACCTGCGTGGGCAGATCGCGCTGCGCGAAGGCAACCCCGCCAACGCGCTGCGCTACTTCCGCGCTGCCGTCGAGGCGCGCGGCGACTACACCGAGGCTCGGCTCGCGCTCGGTGTGCAGCTCATGCAAGGCGGCAACTACGAGCAAGCCCTCGAGCACTTCGAGACGGCCGAGCGCCTGTCACCGACCGTCCCCGAGGTCTACCTCGGCCTCGGCGACGCCTATCGATCGCTCAAGCAGTGGGCGAAGGCCAAGACCGCCCTCGAGCGCGCGCTTCGCATGGACGACCGCATGGCCGAGGCGCACTTCAACCTCGGCCTGATGTACCTGGCGGCCGAGGAGATGCCGGGCATGGATCGCGTGACCGCGCTGCGCCGCGCGATCGACTCGTTCAACGCGTACCGATCGCTCATGGGCTCGCGCATCACGCGCGAAGATCGTTCGAACGCGCTGCTGCTGGACGCGAACAAGCAGCTCGAGCGCGCCGTGCGCCGCGCGGAGCGCGAGAAGGCACGAAAGACCCGCGAGGCGCCGCGCGAGGGTGGCGGCGAAGGAGAATGAGCATGAAGTCGATCGCCGCTCTCGCATGCCTGCTCTCGTTGGTGGCCTTCACCGTCGTCTCGACGCCCGCCGCCGCCCAACAGCGGGCACGCGCCCGGCGCGGCCCGCGGATCATCCGCCTCGAGGAGATCGTGGTCGAGGGCCGCGTCCAGAAGCCGAACGCGTTCTACATCCTCGAGCGATCGAGCCTCGGCTTCGAGGTCATGGAGCTCCGCACGAGCTTCGTGCGCGAGGTCGTGCGATCCGTCGAGCGCCAGCCATTCTGATGTTCGGGTCAGGGGCTCGCGACCGCGCCCCGCGAGCCAGACCCGCGAAGCAGCACGGGATTCGTGGCGTCCGGCGTGACGGCCCGATGGGCACCGACCCCGTGGACGCTCTGCGTGATTCTCGTAGGGGGGCTGCGCGCCTCCCCACGACCCCCGTCCTTGGCGAGCCACGATCCTCGACAGGCTCCGATTGATTCTCTTCAACGTGCTGCAGGTCGCGCTGCTCGGATACGCCGCGTGGCTCTGCGTCGATCGGATGCGCGAGGTGCAGCTGCGGCTGCGCGTCGACGCCAAGCCGCTCGCGCGCGCCATCGCCGATCGTCTGCTCGCAGGCGATCCCGCGACTGCGCGCGCGATCGCGGACGCCACGGGGACGTCGGCATTCGGACGCGTCGTCGCGCCGCTCCTCGCGGGCCACGACGCGAAGATCGCGCGCGCCGAGGTCGACGAAGCGTTCGCCGACGTCGAGGCCGACCTCGAGCGCGGCGTGCTCGCGCTTCGATCGATAGGGAGCATCGCCGTGGCCGCTGGGTTCTGCGGCGCCGCGCTGCACATGGGGAGCTTCCTCGCCGATCACGCCGAAGCCGCGGCGCTCGATCTCGGCGCGCTCGAAGGCGCGATGAGCACGATGGCGCTCGGGATCGCCACCGCGTTCCCTGCGCTCGCAGGGCACCGGATCCTCAAGCGCGCCCGCCACGACATCGCGCAGGACGTCGACTACTCCGTGTCGATCGTGGAAGCAGCGACGCGCGGCGAGCGCCCCGCACGGCGCGCCGCCCTGCTCGACCTCGACGACGACGACGACGACGCATCGCCCCGGAACCGACGTCCGCGCGGGATGTCTCAAGACGCATGAGCGTCACGTGTGCGCGTCTCGAGCCGTTCGCGCGGTGGACCCACCGGCGAGGGCCGTGTACCCTCCGTGAGCGCTCCAAGGGAATCGCACGCCACGCATCCCACGAGCGAGAGACCTCATGAACGCACCCGTCCAGCCCCCCGCCGGCCAACCCGGTACCGGACCGAAGCGCCCCGCCAAGCCGGGCGCGATGACGATGGCGATGCGCGCAGCCGCCGCGCCCGCCGCGGGTCCCAAGGTCCTGCGCATCGGCGTCCTGCAGAGCGGGCGCATCATCGAAGAGCGCGTCATCCGTCGCCGCGAGACCGTCACGATCGGCACGTCCGAGCGCAACCACTTCACGGTTCAGGCGCAGGGCCTGCCCGGCCGCTTCGACTTGTTCCAGCTCGTCGGCGGCGACTACATCCTGAACTTCACCGAGGCGATGGAAGGTCGGGTCGGCCTACCCTCGGGCGTCCAGGATCTGACTGCGCTGCGCACCTCGGGAGGCGCACGCAACGTCGGCTCGCACTGGCAGGTCAAGCTCACCGAGCAGTCGCGCGGAAAGGTCTCCCTCGGCGGCGTCACCTTCCTCTTCCAGTTCGTCACGCCCCCGCCCGTGCAGCCGCGACCCGCGCTGCCCGCGGCCGTCGTGGGCGGCGCCGCGATGGTGATCGGCGTCGACTGGATGTTCACGGCGTTCGTCGTCTTCTCGTTCCTCTGCCACTTCGGCTTCGTCATCTACCTCGACAACGCCGACTGGCCGCTCGAGCAAGGCGTCGACGCGGTGCCCGACGCGGTCGCGCGCCTGATCCTTCAGGAGCCCGAGCCGCCGCCTCGTCCTCAAGAGGCCGAGACGACCACGACCACCACCGACCAGGCGGCCACCACCGAGGTGGCCGAGACGGCCGCGGCGACGAAGCAGACCGGCGGCGGCGGCGGACGCCGGGCGAGCGCAGGTGGCTCCAGCGGCGACACGCGAGGGAGCCCGGGCGAGAACTCCGCCCGCATCCGCGAGCAGGCCGCAGCCCAGGCCCAAGCGCTGTTGCTCGGCGCCTTCGGTGGCTCCGGTGGCTCCGCCATCCAGGACGTCCTTCGCGGCGGCGCCGTCACGAGCGAGGCCGCGGACGTCTTCGCGCAGACGCGGGGTGTCGGCGTGGCGCAGGGCGGACGCGGCGGCACGTTGCGCCAACGTTCGGGCGGAGGCACGGGCGGCGGCGGCGCCGTCGCGGGGGATCTCGGCTCGTTGCGACGCACCACCGCAGGCGGCGCGGGACAGATGCAGGAAGGCGCCGCGGGAGGCCCTCAGGAGCGCGTGATCCGCGGCCGGGCCTCGGCCGGCGGCATGCGGGACGAGGGCGGTTCCGGAACGCTCGACGAAGGCGCAGCGCGACGAGCGCTCGCGGGCGGCGCGCGTTGCGTCGGCAACCACTACAGCCGTTACCTCACCCAGACTCGCGACCGGCAGCGTTACACGCTCCGCGTCTCGCTCACGGTCACCGCCTCGGGCGGCGCGTCGAGCGTCAACGTCGAGGGCGCGCCGAACGGCGACCTGCAGTCGCGCGCCGCGAGCTGCTTCCGCGGCATCCGCATGCCGCCTCCCGAAGGTGGCTCGGTCCAGATCTCGGTGCCCATCGTGTTGAGCCCGCCCGCCGACATGTGAGGCTCTGCGCGCTCGACCAGCGAGCGCTCGCCCCCCGACCCTCTCCCCGTGCGGCGTTGGGGGGCGCATCCGTCGAGCGCCCCCGGCGATGCCGCCCCGCGCGCGACGGCACGGCGGCATCTGGACACCGTCGTCGGAACGTTGCACCCCCCGGCTCTCGAGCATCTCCGCCGACCCGTGAATGCGCGCGAAAACCCCCGCAACACAGGGTCATTGCGATCACGGCGCGTTTGACACCCCCCGGGCCCACTTGTATGTTCACGACGTTCGCGGCGCCGAGGGGTTGTTGGACTCGGACGTGACCTGTGCACAGTCGGAGGGTCTCGTGCTGCTCACTCCCCCCCGCCCCCACGAGGAGGGCCCCGGGATGTCCGGTCAGCGACCGCGTCGTCAGAGTCCGAGCCCGAAAGGGTCGCGCCTGCCGTGGATGCTCGCGGCGACGCTGGTGCTGGGCGTAGGCGTGGGTGCAGCCGTCGCACAAGACCGCGGCCGCGACACCGCTCAGGAGGGCGAGATCTCGGGCCGCCGGCGCGCCAGGCTCACCGGTCCCGAGCAACGCGAGGAAGGCCGGCGCATGGTCCGGCGCGGAGAGCAGATCTCGCGGCGGGTCACGGGCCTGCTCGACGACGCGCGCCGCGAACGGGACATCCTCCGGATCACGTGCCTCAACGACCGTCTGACGCAGGTGAACGTGAACCTGCGAACCGCGCACGTTCGCATCCGCGCGCTCGAGGACGCCATCGAAGGCAACGACGAGTCCCGCAGGAACCACGAGTTCACCATCATCATCGTCCTCGATCAGAAGTGGCGGCAGCTCGAGCGCGAAGCCCAGGAGTGCATCGGCACGGGGATGTTCGACACCGAAGGTCGCACCTCCGTTCGGGTCTGGGTCGTCGGCGTTCCGGATGACGACCCGACCCAGATCAACGACGTCGGGATCATCTTCGACGTGCCGATGCCCCCGCCATCGAGCGGGATGATGTGATATAGGCGCCCTTCGTTTGCTTTCGTGATGCGACAACGACGAATAGCTTGGGTGCGCCGTCCGTGAGGGCTTCGAACGCACGGTGCCTCGCGATCCTCGCGGGCTTGCTGGTCGCGGTCCCGACCGCGTCCGCGGCGGCTCAGCAACCTCTCGGGCACGATGGCCCTTCGTGGCTGTCCGATCGCTCGCGGGTCGAGGGCCGCGGCATCCGCGCCGGCCGTCTCGAGCTCCACCCCGGGATCGGCGTCGAAGCCGGCTACGACAGCAACGTCTTCCTGTCGTCTGGGCAGACCGAGGGACCCGAGGTCGACTCGTTCATCCTCCGCGTCAGCCCGCACCTCTATCTCTCGACGATGGGCGACGAGCGGCGCGGCGACGAAGCACGGCGGCGACCTCAGCAGGTCCGCTTCCGCGGTGGCGTCTCCGCTTCCTACTACGAGTACTTCTCGCTGCCCGAGCAGCGGAACCTCTCCGCGGATCTCTCGCTCCGGCTCGACCTCTTTCCCGAGAGCACGTGGCAGGTCTCGCTCTTCGAGGACTTCACGCGCGGCATTCGCCCGTTCACCAACTCGGCGGAGGACATCAGCTACGCGCGCGACCGCAACCGCGTCGGCTTCGACATCGGCTTCGTGCCCGGCGGTGGCGTGCTCGAGTACCGACTCGGCTACGCGATGGGCGTCGACATCTTCGAGGAGAGCGGTTTCGACGCGTACAACAACATCGCCCACGAGATCTTCCTGCGGGGCCGATGGCGCTTCCTTCCGAAGACTGCGTTCAGCTACGAGGGCACCCTCACGATCCGCAACTACATGGATCCGACGGAGGCCCTGACGACGCGGGCGGACTCCACGACGCTGGGCATGCGCCTCGGTCTCGTCGGTCTCGTCTCGACCCGCATCTCCATCAACCTCACGGTCGGCTACATCGCGGGCTTCTATGCGGGCAGCGCCGGAAACGATCTGCAGAACGTCACCGGCCAAGCCGATCTCACCTGGGCCTACTCGGATTCCGGGCGGTTCCGCCTCGGGTATCTGCGCGACTCGCAGAACGCGTACTTCGGCAACTTCATCCATCGTGACCAGGGCACGCTCGCGTGGCAGCACCTCATCGCGGGACGCTTGCTGCTCGGGCTCGAAGGGTCGGCGTCGCTGGTGCAGTACGACGACACCATCTACGCGCCGGACCCGTCGGATCCCGGCACGACCGTGCCGGTGAACGACCGCGCCGACATCCTGATCCGCGGCGCGCTGAACATCGAGTACCGCTTCGTCCACTGGCTCGGCGCGACGCTGACGGCGTCGTACACGACGAACATCACCGACTTCGAGTACTTCCTGCCCGGTCCTCCCGGCTCCGGCGTCTCGGTTCCCGATCCTGGTGAGTACAACAAGATCGAGGCGTGGCTCGGTGTTCGCGCGGCGTTCTGATCGCTATTTCGCGCTCGCGGGCTCGCTGCTCGCTCTGGTCGTGCTCGCCGGTACCGCGTTGCTCGCCTGTCAGTCGGGCCCGCGCACCCGCAGGCAGCTCCCCGTCCCCGAGGAAGACTCCTCCGTCGGGCCGGGTGACACCTTCGAGGTCCAGGTCTTCGGTCTGCCCGAGCTCAGCGGGATTCACCAGGTCGCGCGAAACGGCACGATCGATTTCCCGCTGATCGGCCGCCTCGAGGTCGCGGGGCTCGAGCCTCCCGCCATCAGCGACATCATCGTCGAGCGCCTCCGCAGCGGCGACTTCGTGCTGCAACCGAGCGTGCGGATCGTCGTCAAGGAGTACGCCTCCAAGCGCATCTCCGTGATGGGACAAGTCGCCCGCCCCGGCCAGTTCCCGATGCAGATGGGCCTCTCGCTCGTCGAGGCCATCTCGCTCGCCGGCGGCTTCACCTCCATCGCGGACGACTCGAACGTCACCATCGTCCGGCGCGAGCGCGGCGGTCGTCTGCGCCGCATCCGGATCGACGTCGACTCCGGCGAAGGCGACGACTTCTACCTCCAAGCCGGCGACTCCGTCCGCGTCCCCCAAACCATCTTCTGATCC
>JADZFZ010000421.1 GCA_020854145.1 Deltaproteobacteria bacterium
AAGGCCCCGCACACTCGCGACGAGCGCTTTGAGACGCGGCTCCCCATGACCACCGCCAAGACGCGCATCCCGCAACAGCGCTACAAGGTCATCGAGCGCATCGAAGCCGGCGGCATGGCGGAGGTGTTCGTCGGCGAGGCCGAGTCGCTCGAGGGCTTCAAGAAGCAGGTCGCGATCAAGCGCGTCTTGCCGCACCTCGCGCAGAACAAGAAGTTCATCCAGATGTTCCTCGACGAGGCGCGGCTCGGCGCCCGCCTCAACCACGCGAACATCGTCTCGGTCTTCGACATCGGCGCGGCCGACAACACCTATTTCATCGTCATGGAGTTCGTCGATGGGGCGAACCTCAAGACGGTGATCGAGACCCTGCGCCGACAGGGTCGACGCTTCCCGCTCAAGGAAGCGCTCTACATCGCGTACGAGGCGACGCGCGGCCTGTCGTACGCGCACGAGCTCGCCGACGCTCAGGGCCGCCTGATCGGCGTCGTGCACCGGGACATCTCGCCGCCGAACATCCTCATCACCAAGCGCGGCGAGGTGAAGCTCGCGGACTTCGGCCTGGCCAAGGCCTCGACGCAGCTCGAGAAGACCGATCCCGGGGTCGTCAAAGGCAAGTTCAGCTACCTCGCGCCCGAAGGTGCGAGCGGCAACGAGGTCGACGCGCGGGCGGACATCTTCGCGCTCGGCATCGTGATCTGGGAGATGCTGGCCGGGCGTCGCCTCTTCCTCGGCGAGACCGAGTTCCAGACCGTCAAGCTCGTGCAGCAGGCCAACGTGCCGAGCGTCGCGCGGCTCAACCCCGAGGTGAGCCCCGAGCTCGAGCCGGTGCTGCAGAAGGCTCTCGCGCGACGGCCGGAGGAGCGATACCAGTCCGCGCGCGAGTTCGGCGACGCGCTCGCCGACTACCTGTTCCGCAACCAGATGAAGGTGACGGAGTACGACCTCGCGCGGCTCGTGCAGGACGTCGTCGCCGAGCGCGAGCGCGAGAAGAAGCCGCAGCAGGCATCCGTCATCGATCGGCTCATCCAGGAGGAGCTGCTGCACTTCACGTCCATCGAGGACGGCGGCGGCTCGGGCGACATCTCCAAGGACGCGCCGGTCTCGCGCGAGCGGCGCGAGTCGGAGGGCGCGAGACCGCTGTCGGCCGACGACTTCGAGAACCCTCAGGAGTGGTTCAAGGGCGACGACGACCTCATCGGCTCGTTCCCGCCGAGCGGTCCCGCGTGGCGCGAGGTCGGCCTCGACTCGAAGCAACAGCCGCTCCCGGTGTCCGACAGCACCGGGCCGCACGAGCTCGCGCGCGAGCTCGAGGGCTCGGGCCCCGTGGCGGCCCCGCCCGCACGCGCGGAAGCCGCCGCCGCGCGAGCGCCGAGCACGCCGCCGAGCCGCACGCCGTCCGTGCCCGCGATGGCAGCGACGCCGCAGAGCGTCCGTCCCGTCGAGGCGCCACGAGCAGCCGCGGCCCAACCTCCTCCGCTGATGGCTGCGCCGGCACCCGCCTCGGGAGGGGGCGGCGCGCTCAAGCTGGTGCTCGCCGGCGTCGCTCTGCTCGTGCTGGCGGGCGCCGTGTTGTGGTTCAGCGGAGTGCTCAAGTAGGACGCGGAGGAGGATCCACGTGGCCATCTCGACACTGTCGGTGATCCTGGCAGGCGGCGAAGGCCGCAGGCTCGCTCCCCTGACGGATGAGCGCGCCAAGCCTGCCGTGCCCTTCGGCGGGCACTACCGGATCATCGACATCGTGCTGTCGAACTTCGTCAACTCGGGTCTCTCGAAGATCAAGGTTCTCACGCAGTACAAGAGCCACTCGCTCGAGCAGCACATCGCGCGCGCATGGCGCGTCGCGGGCATCCTCGACCAGTACATCGAGACCAACCCGGCCCAGCAGCGAACGGGCAAGAGCTGGTTCAAGGGCAGCGCGGACGCGGTCTTCCAGAGCTGGAACGTCGTGGAGGACGAGCAACCCTACAGCCTCTGCGTCTTCGGGGGCGATCACGTCTACAAGATGAACGTCGCCCAGATGGTGGACTTCCATCATCGGCGCGAGGCCGACGTGACCATCGCGTGCATCCCGGTGCCCCGCGACGACGCGCGCGCGTTCGGGGTCATCGGCGTCGACAGCGAGTCGCGTATCGTGGAGTGGGTCGAGAAGCCGCCCGATCCGCCGGAGATACCGGGGCGTCCGGGATGGGCGCTCGCCTCCATGGGCAACTACGTGTTCCGCACGGAAGCGCTCGACGGCCTGCTCCGCGACGACGCCTCGAAGGAGGACCATCAGAGCGCGCACGACTTCGGGCGCGACGTGATCCCCGCCGCGCTCGCAGCCGGCAAGCGCGTGCTCGCGTACGACTTCTCGCAGAACCGCGTCCCCGGCGAGGCCGAGCGCGAGCGCGGCTACTGGCGCGACATCGGGACCATCGACGCGTACTGGCAATCGCAGATCGACCTCTGCTCGGTGCAGCCGTCGTTCAACCTGTACAACGAGCGATGGCCGATGCGGACCCTGCAGCCGCACCTGCCTCCGGCGAAGTTCGTGTTCAGCGACAGCGCCGACAATCGCATCG
>JADZFZ010000422.1 GCA_020854145.1 Deltaproteobacteria bacterium
CGGCCGCGCAGTCGGCGGACCGAAGCGCGCGCGCAGGTGTTGCCGACCTTCGGGCCCGCACAGGCAGGCCTCTCGGCGCGACTCCGCTTCTGATCGCGCGCGTGGCACATCCCGGCAGCCCGCGGTCTCGATGCGGGAATCCGCCTATTTCCTCGGCAGATCGCGTGATCCGAGTGTGTGGCGCGCGGCTTGCGCAAACACCGTCCGAATCTTCGGAGGTGTTGCATGGACACACACACTCGATCAGTAGCGGCGAAGCAGGTGCTCGGCGCCATCTTGCTGATGCTCGCGCTCGCGGGCTGCACCGGTGACGCGCCGTCCGGCGACGAGCCTCCGGGGCCTTCGAGCTTCGAGACGGCCGGCAACGCCGGCAGCACAGGCAGCGATCGGAGCGCAGGCGCGGACGCGGGCGCATCGGCCTCCCCCGCCGCGCCCCCGCCGGCCGACGGCGCCGCGGAGCGCACCGTCGAGGAAGCCGACATCTATCGATTCGTCGGCGACCGCCTCTACGTGCTCAACCAGTACCGCGGCCTCTACGTGTTCGACGTGTCGAACCCGGACGCGCCGCGCGAGATCGGGCGCACGCACCTCGAGGGGTACCCGGTCGAGATGTACGTCCGCGGCGACCGCGCCTACGCGATCCTGAGCGACTACTACGACTACTGGATGGACTCGGCCTCGCGCGAGCTCTCGAGCTTCCGCGGCAGCCGGATCGTCGGCCTCGACATGAGCGACCCGGATCACCCCGAGGTGATCGGCTCGGTGCGTCTCGACGGCTACGTCTCGGACTCGCGGCTCGTCGGCGACGTGATCTACGCGGTGGCCAACCGCTACGGCTGGTACGGCTATGGCGACACGCCGGGCGGCGAGGCGCGCGACGAGATGGTCGTCACCTCCATCGACATCGCGGACCCCGCGCGCATGCGCGCCGTGCAACGCGAGAGCTTCGAGGGCAACGGCTACTACGTACACGCGACCTCCGACGCGTTCGTCATCGCGGGCGTCAACTACGACGCCGCGCGCGACTGGGGCGCGTACACGGACGTCACGTACCTCGACATCTCGTCTCCGCAGGGTGTGATGCGCAGGCGCGGTCACGTCGAGGTCGTCGGCTACATGCAGGAGGACACCGCGCTCGACGTGCACGAAGGCCAGCTGCGCGTGCTCACGCGCGACTGGAACACGCAGGCCAGCAAGCTCCGCATCTTCGACGCGTCGCAGCCCGACACGCTGCCGCTGCTCGGCGAGCTCGACTACGTCTACGAGGGCGGCCTCTTCGGCACGACCTTCGACGCGGACCGCCTGTACATGGTGCACTACCAGACGATCGACCCGCTCGAGGTCGTCGATCTCTCGGACCCGACGCGCCCGGTCGTCACCGGCATCCTCGAGATGCCCGGCTGGGTCGATCGGATCGCGGCGCTCGGCGATCGTCTCGTCGGCCTCGGCATCGACGACACCGACGGGCGGCGCGTGAGCCTCTCGCTCTTCGACGTCAGCGATCCGGCCGCGCCTCGCCTGTTGGATCGGCTCTCGAGCGGAAGCGAGTGGTCGTGGTCGGAAGCTTCTTGGGAGCGCAAGGCGTGGACGGTCGATGCCGAGGCCGGCCTCGTGCTCTTCCCCTACTCCGGGTACGACTCGGAGACTGGCACTCCGTCCAACCACCTCGGCATCGTCGAGCTCTCGCGCGACGATCTGCGTGCTCGCGGCGTCGTCGAGTCGCCCGCGCCCGTCGAGCGAAGCGCCATCCACGAGGAGCGGGTCTACGCGTTGTCGCAATCGGCGTTGCAGGTGATCGACCTGCGCGACCGCGATCTGCCCGTCGCACGCGCGACCGTCGAGCTCGCGCGCAACCTCGCCGACTACGCCGTCGCCTCGGGGGCCGGCGTCGAGCTCGTGATGCCCGGCGTGTACGGCTGGTACGGCGACGGGACGGGCGCGATCCTGCGCACGACGCCCCTCGATCAGCCCGACTCCGACGCCGAGCTCGGCCGCGTGGAGATCCCGCGCGGCGCCCAGTCCATCCTCGTCTCGGGCACGACCGTGCTCGCCATCCAGCCGAACGACTGGTGCGGCGGGTACTACGGTCCACGCAGTGGCGACGGTAGCGACGAGTGCGCCGTCCGCCCCGCCGTCACGGTCGTCTCGATCGCGGATCCGTCGCGGCCGACCCTCGTGGCGACCCTCGAGCTGCCGCGCGCGGAGCTGCCGTCGACGAGCACCTACGACGCCTATTCGTACGCGGGGTGGCGCACGAGCTACGGCGCTCCGTACGGCGCATGGATGGGCGGCTCCGCCGCGCTCGATCTCGGCGGCGGCCGCTTCGCGCTGCTCCGCGAGACGAGCACGAGCTGCCACTCGCTCGAGGCGTGCCGCGCGGTCGGCATCGAGCCCGAGCGCAGCGAGTACAGCTACACCGAGTACGACGGCCGAGAGGTCACGTCGGTCTACTACTACGGAAGCCGCTACGACAATCACATGGCGATCATCGATGCCTCGGATGCGAGCGCGCCGCGCCTCCGCGAGCTGATCGACCTCGGCGAAGGTCGCATCGAGAACCCGCTCGTCGATGGCGACACGCTCGTCTTCTCGCACGCGCGCCCGTCTCGCGTGGACGACGAGGGTCGCAGCTTCGTCCGCTACTACATGGAGCGCTTCGAGATCACCGACAGCGGGCTGCTCGCGCTCGGCGAGACCAACGTCCCCGGCGTCGTCATCGGTCTGCGCGACTCCGGCACCACGGTGCTGACGGTCGACCGTCGGTGGATCTCGCCCGCCGAGTCGACGACTCCCGACTACTACTACTACGGCGAGATCGAGACCACGCTCAACGCGCTGCAGCTCTGGGGCGAGCGCGCGTATCTCGCGTCGTCGCTCGTGATTGGCCGCGGCGACTCGAGCGTCGTGCTCGCGGGCGATCACGCGTACTTCATCCGCAATCGCTACGACACGCGATGGGACGATGCGCGTGACGACAGCGCGGGGATCCTCACGACCGTGTCGGTGCGCGACCGCGCGGCGCTCCGCGAAGTGTCCGAGCAACGCATCGGGCTCGTCGGTTGGTCGATCGCCGCGCAGACCGGCTCCACCCTCGCGCTCTCGGGCGGCTGGGGCGCGGGCCTCGTGCTCTTCGACGTGGGTCACGACCCCGAGCATCCGGCGTTCGAGCGATTCGTGCGCACGGACGGCTGGCAGGTCTCGATCCGCGAGCACGACGGCACGGTGTTCCTCTGCGGCGGCCCCTACGGGCTGCAGGCGGTGAGCCTCGAGTAAGACCGCCGCGCTCCCGTCGTTCGTTCGACACCGCCCCCGGCCACGGGGGCGGTGTTGCCGTTTCTCGCGCCCGCCGCGCGCAGCACGCGCCAGCCGTCGTCAGCGCGGTGGAGGCGGAGGACGCGACGGCCGGCGGCTGCCGAGCCCGTCCATGTACTCGTCGAAGACCGACGCGACCATCTCGGCGACGATCCCATCGAGGACGCGGAGGCGCCGCGAGAGCTCGCGCGCGATGTTCATCATCAAGAGCGCGTAGGCCTTCATGTCGCGTCGGTAGAGCTGTTTCTCCACGTCCTCCGCGGACAGATGCAGCATCACGGTCGGCGCCACCGCGCGCACCGTGGCGGAGCGCGGCTGCACGTCGAGGATCGCCATCTCGCCGAACCAGTCGCCCGGGCCGAGCACGGCAACGCGTGCCTCCGTCCCGCGTTTGCTCCGCTTGAGCACCTCGAGCTCGCCGGAGATCACGACGAAGAGCTCGCGCGCCTTGTCGCCTTCGGCGATGACGTCTTTGCCTGGGTCGACGATCGAGACCGGCAGCTCCGTGGCGAGCGCGCTGAGCACGTCGTCGCTGAGACCGCCGAACAGACCGACGTCGCGCAACATCGCGACGGTGGGACGAGGGGGATCGGGTCGTTGGGTCATTGGCAGAATCCGTACTCGAATCCTTCGACGAGGTAGGGCGCCTCGAAGTTGGCGCGGCAAGACGTGCCGGGATCGTCTGCGCAATCCGAGTCGCCCATCGCGACCCGGCAGATGCGCGTGCACTGGCGTACCAGACATTGGAAGCCAGGGCTGCAACCAGTCGACGCGGAGCACGGATCGCCGGACAGCCCGGGCCCCGCGGCGGCGCACTCGGCGTAGTAGTCGAGGAACGCTGCGTCGGGATCCTCGACGAAAAGCGCACAACCATACCCTGCGGGACAGCCCGCGGTGGGGACGAGATCACAGCCCGACGTGCAGGTCCGCACCCCCGGGATCGTGGTCGTGGTGCCGCCCTCCGAGACCACGACCGCTAGACACCTCGAGCCCGAGGAGCAATCGGCGGCCGCCTCGCAGAACGCGTGACACAGCCCGCTGCCGTCTCCGCGGACGCCCACACACAGGGCGCCTGCCCGGCATGCTGCGGTGGGACCACACTCGCCGCCCGGGCCCACGGTGCCGTCGGGCACGCAAGCGCGACCTCCCCGGGCATCGGCGAGATCACATCGTTCGCTCGCGGCACATCCGCACTGCGAGACGAGCTCGCACGGGGCGTCGCAGGGTGGTCCCGTGTCCGTCGTGCTCGGCGGTCGCGCATCATCGGCGGCCGCGTCGGCGCCCGGCGGCGTCGGCGGCGTGGGCGTCGGCGGCGTGGGCGTCGGCGGCATCGGCGCGGACTCGGGCCCGGCGCCATCGCTCGGTCCGATGCCCGCGTCGGTCGGTGCGCCGTCGGCGGCGGGCCGGTCCACACCCGCTTCCGCCGAGGCGACCTCTCCGCTCGCGCAGCCCAGCACTCCCACCGTGCACGCGAGGATCGTTGCGACCAGCCTCCCCACGCGGCTCCCTTAGCCTCTGGGCCCGCGTCGATCGAGCCGGCGTCCTGCTTTACGGCGCGACGCGAGTCGGTCTATCCTCGATGTCTCCTGAGGGTCTGGTACAGGCCACTTCACTCTGCGCGACCAGCGTCCGCGCACGGGATACCTCCGTGAGCCATCGTCAAGGGAGCCTGGATCTTCCGCGGCCGTTCGGTCCGTACCAGCTCCTCAAGCAGGTAGCCGTCGGCGGTATGGCCGAGGTCTATCTGGCCAAGACGCGCGGCCTCGGTGGCTTCGAGAAGCTGACCGCGTTGAAGATGATTCACCCGCGGTACTCGGAGGACGAGCACTTCGTGCAGATGCTCGTCGAGGAAGCGAAGATCAGCGTGCAGCTGAATCACGTCAACGTCGCGCAGACGTTCGACCTCGGCTGCATCGACGGCACCTATTTCATCACGATGGAGTTCGTCGAGGGGGCCGACGCGTATCGCGTCATGCGGCGAGCCTCCGAGCTCGGCGTTCAGATCCCGATCGAGACCTGTATCTTCATCGCGTCGGAGGTCTGCGCGGGGATCGATTACGCGCACCGCAAGCGCGACGCCGAAGGGCGACCGCTCGGGATCATCCATCGCGACATCTCACCGCAGAACATCCTCATCAGCTTCACGGGCGAGGTGAAGGTCGTCGACTTCGGGATCGCGAAAGCTGCGCTTCGCACGCAGGAGACCGAAGCAGGGGTGATCAAAGGCAAGTACTACTACATGAGCCCCGAGCAAGCGTGGGGTGACCCGGTCGATCAGCGCACCGACATCTTCTCCACCGGGGTGATCCTGTACGAGCTGCTCACCGGGCAGATGCTCTACCTCGAGGACAACATCTCGATGTTGCTCGATCGGGTGCGCAAAGCCGAGATCGATCCTCCGACACTGCGCCGCAGCGACATCCCGGCCGATCTGTCGTCCATCACGATGAAGGCGCTCTCGAAGTATCCCGAGGAGCGTTACCCGACGGCGGGCGCGATGGGTCAGGCGCTCACGCGCCTGCTCTACAAGCTCGCGCCCGATTACACGCCGACGCGTGTGGCGCAGCTCATGGGCTGGTTGTTCGAGCCCGAGCTCAAGCGCGGCGCCGGGAACGCGAAGCTCCCGAGCGGCGACTCGATGATGCCCGGCTCGACGCAAGACGGCCCCATCGATGCTCGAGGGAAGCCGCCTCGGGGCAGCCAGCGTGCGCCGCAGGACGCGAGCGTGCTCTTCGGCGACGCGAAGCCCCCGGCCCCCGCCGTTCCACGGCCGCTGCCGCCTCGCCCGAAGGGTGGTCGCGAGCTCCCTCCTTCGGTAGAGGCCGCGCAGACCTCCCGACCTCCTCGCGGTCGGGATCCGTCCGCGCCGACCGCCGCGATGCCCGTGCCCGGCGGCGGTGTGGCGCGTGCTGCACCCGCAGGGCGTCCCGCGCCCATTCGAGGCGAGCCCGATCCCGGCGAGAGCGGCGAGCGGCGCCGCAACGCGGATCAGGCCACCGCGCGCTTGCCATCGCCCGGAGCAGGGCCGATCCCCAAGCCGAGCGCGCCCGTGATGGAGCGCTTGAGCCAGCTGCCTGGCTTCGACTCGATGCCAGCCGAGCCCGTGCCCGAGGGCGATCCCACCGAGATGTGGGAGAACGAGACGCTCGTCGACGACGACGGTCGCTTCGACAAGTTCATCCAGGACCTGCGCCACGCGAGGTCCGACGAAGGTCTGCCCGTGCCCGGTGGCGGCGTGGACACCGCGCCCCGTGACCAGCCCGACATGGACGAAGCGACGTCGGTCATGTCGTCGATGGAGGACGGGATCACCCTGACGGGCGACGTCCGCTCGCCCTTCGCGCAGCCGAACGTGGCCGTTGCGCGCGTCGTCTCGATCCTCGACTCCAACGAGACACCGATGACGGCCGACGCCGAGGCGGCGACTCGCGGTCATGCGTTGCCGCGTCCCGGCCGCGCGCAGGCCCCTCAACCGACGGGTCCGGGCTCCCCCACGCAACGGCCGACCGTGCCGCAACCTTCGAGCACGGCGCGGTCAGCCGCGCAACGTCCGGCTCCTCCCGTGCGTGCGGCGCCCGTGGCGTCGTCGGCCGGCTCGGCGTGGCCACCCCCTGCCATCGCGCCGCCGCCTTCTCGCCCCCAACCTCCCTCCCCCGTGGTCGCGTGGCCCGCGCCCGCACCCCCTGCCGCTCCAGCGGCCGGCGCCATCGCGCGACCCGGTCCTTCCATGAGCGGCACCGCGGATCCCTTCGTCGCGGGATCCCAGGCAGCGGTCGCCACGGCCGCCTACAGCGCCGTCGACGCGACGTCTCCGGCTCGTCGCTACCTGGTGCTCTGGGCCATCGTCGCGTTCCTCACGATCGGTGTCGTCGCACTGGCGGTCGTCCTGTTCTCGTCGACCGAGGAGCCGGTGCCCACGATCGAGATCGTCTCGGTACCGGCCGGCGCTTCCGTCGCGCTCGATCGACGCGCGCTCGCAGGCACGACGCCGCTGACGCTGCGCGACGGTCTCGTCGTCGGGCAGAGCCATCGCGTCGAGGTCCGGCTCCCCGGCTACGCGGTCTGGGACACGGCCATCGTCGCCAGCGCGGGTCCCGTTCGCCAGATCGCCATCCTCTCGCCGCTCCGGGGCAAGCTGCGCGTCGAGACCGAGCCACCGACGGCGCAGGTGTTCGTCGATGGCAGCTATCGAGGCTCCACGCCGCTCGTGCTCAACGAGCTCGAAGCCACGCGCGAGCTCTCGCTCCGCATCACGCGCCCCGGCTACGAGCCCGAGTCGCGCACGGTGCGTCTCGGTGATCAGCTCGATCAGACGTTGCGCCTCGTGCTCCGCCCGAGCGCGCCGAGATGAGAGTCCCCTTCTCACGGGGGCAGCCGCGTGTTATGTGAGCGATGTCAGACTGCGTGGACCGAGGAGCTCTCGGCCGCGACCGTCGGACCAGGAGATGTCCATGGCCGCCCGCGTGACGGTTCCGCTTCTTCGTGCGCGCAAGGGACGCGACAAGATCGTGATGGTCACCGCCTACGACGCGACCTTCGCGCGCATGCTCGAAGAAGGTGGCGCCGACGTGCTGCTCGTCGGCGACAGCGTCGGGATGGTGGTGCAAGGGCACGACACCACGCTGCCCGTCACGCTCGACGAGATGATCTACCACTGCCGCGCCGTCTGCCGCGGCGCGCGTATCGCGCACATCGTCGGTGACATGCCGTTCATGAGCTACCAGACCTCGCCGCAGCTCGCGATCGAGAGCGCCGGAAGGCTCGTGAAGGAAGGCGGCGTCGGATCGGTGAAGCTCGAGGGTGGAGCCGAGATGGCAGAGACCATCCGCACCATCGTTCGCGCGGGGATCCCCGTCATGGCGCACGTCGGTCTCACGCCCCAGAGCGTGCACGCGATGGGCGGGTTCAAGGTGCAGGGCAAGGGCGCCGACGCGGAGCGCGTGCTCGAGGACGCACGAGCCGTCGAGGCCGCCGGTGCCTACGCAGTCGTGCTCGAAGGCATCCCCGGCGAGCTCGCGGAGCGCATCACCGACGAGCTGACCATCCCGACGATCGGCATCGGTGCGGGCCCGAGCTGCGACGGCCAGGTGCTCGTCTGTTACGACCTGCTCGGCCTCACTCCGGACCTGCGACCGAAGTTCGTGAAACGCTACGACGATCTCTTCGCGCGCGGCGTCGCTGCGACGCAGTCGTTCGTGTCGGAGGTGCGCGACGGCAGCTTCCCGGCACGCGAGCACACCTTCGCCGCGCGGGCTCCGGCCGCGACCGCGTCCGAGCCCTCCAACGACGCGCCCGTCTACGGCAGCGTCGCTCTGCCGCGTTGAAGCTCCTCCCCACCCGCGCCGAGCTCGCACGCGCCTGCGACGAGGCGCGCGCGTCCGGCCACCGCGTCGGGCTCGTCCCCACGATGGGCGCGCTCCACGACGGGCACCTCTCGCTCGTCGATGCGGCGCGTGCCCACGCGTCCTTCGTCGTCGTGACCATCTTCGTGAACCCGACGCAGTTCGGGCCGCACGAGGATCTCGCCCGCTACCCGCGCGATCTCGACGGCGATCTCGCCCGTTGCGCGGCACGCGGGGTCGACGCCGTCTTCGTGCCGGCCGAGAGCGAGATGTACGCACCCGGCCACGCCACCACCGTTCACGTCGCACGCATCACCGAGACGCTCTGCGGCCCGCAGCGGCCCGGACACTTCGACGGCGTCGCCACCATCGTCACCAAGCTCTTCGCCCTCACCGCACCGTGTGACGCCATCTTCGGCCGGAAGGACTATCAGCAGCTCGCCGTCATCCGCCGCCTGGCCACCGATCTCGATCTGCGCGTCGGCGTGCACGGTGCTCCGATCGTGCGCGAGCCGGACGGGCTCGCGATGTCGTCGCGCAACCGCTACCTGGCGCCCTCCGACCGTGCCCGTGCGCTCGCCCTCGCGCGCGGTCTGTCGGCAGCCTCGCATGCGTTCGAGGCCGGAGAGCGACGCGCCGGCATCCTCCGCGATCGGGCGCACGCGCCGGTCCTCGCTGCCTTCGATCGCGTGGACTACGTAGACGTCTGCGATCCCGAGACCCTGCGCGTCCTCGGAGCCGACGAGACCACCGGCGAGCGCGCGCTCGTCGCGGCCGCGGCACGCCTCGGCGGGACACGTCTGATCGACAACGTCGTGATGGGCGAAGAGAAGCCTCCCCTCGCCGGTTGAGCCCCACGTCGGGAATCGCTTCCGCCGCGCCACCTGGGATCGCCGCGCAGCGCGTCGGGGCATCGACCTCGCGGCCTCCAAATAAATATATCGACCGTTCTATTTTGACTCTGGACAAATGGACCGGTCGTCATATTTTTGCTGCCATGTCCGACGACCTCCGCTCCGTGCTGTCCAGCCCGCTGCCGCTTCCTTGCGGCGCTTCCTTGCCGAATCGCCTGATCAAGGCGGCCATGAGCGAGGTGCTCGCGGACGTCGAGACCGGCGCGCCCACCGATGCGCTGGTGCGGCTCTACGAACGTTGGGGCCGAGGCGGCGCCGGGATGCTGCTGACGGGCCACGTCATCGTCGATCCGGACGGACGCGGCGAGCCGGGCAACGTGCTCGTCACCGACAGGCGCCATCTCGCAATGCTCCGGAGGTGGGCCCAAGCCGCGCAGGCCAGCGGCACGCAGCTGTGGATGCAGATCAACCACGCAGGGCGACAGGCACCTCGGCATCTCGTGGCCGAGCCCGTCGCCCCTTCGGCGGTCCCGATGCGTGGTTTCGTCGGCACGTTCGCGAAGCCACGCGCACTTCGCGACGACGAGATCCATGCGATCGTCACTCGGTTCGCGACGACGGCGGCAGTGGCGAAGGAGGCCGGTTTCGCTGGCGTGCAGATCCACGGTGCTCACGGGTACCTCGTCAGCCAGTTCCTCTCGCCGCTGACCAATCGTCGCGACGACGCGTGGGGCGGCGACCCAGCACGGCGGCGTGCCTTCCTGCTCGCCCTCGTTCGCGCGATCCGCGCGGCCGTCGGTCCGGCCTTCCCCATCGGCGTGAAGCTCAACTCGGCCGACTTCCAGCGCGGCGGCTTCACGCCCGAGGAGTCGATCGACGTCGCGCGCGCGCTCGATGCAGCCGGCATCGACCTGCTCGAGGTCTCGGGCGGCACGTACGAGCGGCCTGCGATGGCGGGCAACGACGGCGTCGCGCGCAAGTCCACCGTGGAACGCGAAGCCTATTTTCTCGAGTATGCCCGCGCGATCCGCGCCGCGGTGAAGGTGCCGGTGCTGCTCACCGGGGGGATGCGGACGGCCTCGACCATGTCCGCCGCGATCGCCGAAGGCGCGATCGACGCAGTGGGCCTCGCGCGCCCGATGACCCACGAGCCCGATCTGCCGGCGCGTCTGCTCTCGGGTGCGGCGACCGAGGCGCGTCGGGTGGAGGTCCGATCGCGCATCCGCAAGATCGACGACATGGCGCAGGTGTTCTGGTTCCAGCACCAGATCCATCGGATGGCGGCCGGGCTCGATCCCGATCCGACGCTGGGTGTGTGGCGCGCAGTCGCGCTGGGCGTGCACGGCATGCTCACCGGACGTCCGGCGGTGAACATGCCCGCGGTCGAGCCGGCGCGACTGCTCGAGGCCTCCGGTGCGTAAGGGCGAGGCCACGCGGGCGCGCCTCGTCGCCAAGACGGCAGAGCTCCTGCAGCGACAGGGCTTCCACGCGACGGGGCTCGCACAGATCGTCGCCGAGAGCGGCTCGCCGCGTGGCTCGGTGTACTTCCACTTCCCCGGAGGCAAGGAGGAGCTCGCGTGCGCCGCGCTGTCGGATGCGGGCAAGCTCTGGCGCGAGCGTCTGGAGGCCGTGATCGGCGCCGCACCGCATCCGTCGGCCGCGGTCCGCGCCGTGTGCAGCGTGCTGGCGTCCGCGATGGAGGCATCCGAGTTTCGCGAAGGGTGCCCGCTCGCCACCGTCGCGCTCGAGGCCGCGAGCTCGTCCGAACGCGTTCGCGCGACCATCGCGTCGCACTACGCCGGCTGGGAGTCGCTCATCGCCGCGCGGGTGGTGTCGCTCGGCATGGCGAAGCGCGACGCCGCGCGGCTCGCGACGTTCACGTTGGCGACGCTCGAAGGCGCGCTCATGCTCGCGAAGGTCAAGCGCGACGCCACGCCCATTCGCGACGCAGGTGAGCAGCTGGCGCGGTTGGCCGAAGCAGCGGGCGCGTTCTCGAAGCCGCGCCGGGCGCCTCCGAAGAGACGCGAGCGCTCGGCCGCGCGAGCCTGACGACTACCAGGCGGATCGCCGCGCCAGCTCGTTGCCCATGCGAGCGTGCTGCTCCAAAGCGATCTCGAGCGTCGTGACCTCGTGCGCGAGCGCGCGACGACGAGCGCTCGGAAGCAGCCCCGGCACCCAGTCGTCGATCGCCTCGCGCAAGCGTCGCAGCAGCGCAGCGACCTCCAGATGGTCGCGGCGGTTGGCCTCGAGCGCGCGCCTGATCTCGGCGCACGGTGCGACACCCGCGAGCAGGAGCGGAAAGAGCTCGCGTCGTTCGCGCTCGATCAGCGCGTCGAGAGTCCTGGCGACGCGCGCCAGGATCTCGGCGAGCGCGGCTCCTCTCCCGTCGTCGGCGTCGTCCGGAGACCAGACGTCGCGGCAGATCGACCGCAGCGCCGCCGTCGAGCGGCCGAGGTGCGGATGGTGAGCGTCGCTGATGTGCGCGACGAGCTCGCTGAGCGGTGTCGCGTCTGGCTCGGTGGCGATGGCGGCGAGCCCCCCGCTCGAAGTTCGGCTTCCCATTCGAGTGGCACCAGGGCATCGAACGTACCGACCCGGATCGCAGCTTCGCCTCTGCACGTCGCGTCGAGCGCCGACGGCCACGAGGTGCACGGCTTGCGTCGCGCGACGCAAGCCTCGCGCTGGCTCCTCGAGCCCGTCTAGCCCTCGCGCCGCTTCGAACGAATCCGCCAGAGTGCAAACGGTACCGCCGTCGCCATGACGGACCAGCGAACGACGCTCTCGGTGAGGATCGGCCGGAGCAGCGCCGCCTTGCGTTCGACCTCGGCGGCCCTGCGTGCCTGGCTCACCGGGGTCGCGAGCGCGATCAGGACGGTTGGGACGAGCACGGCGACGAAGCCGATCGTGAGGCCCGCGACGAAACGCAGGGCGTGACGGAATCGCTCGTCCCTCTCGCGCCACAACGCAAACGCAAACACTGCACAGGTCACGAGCGGTGCCAACGCCAGGCCCCACCCGACCGTGAAGCTTCCCGCGACCACCGCGCTCGCCGCGCCGAGGGAACCGCCCATCGCGTACGCGAGCAGCCACGTGGGTCGCGCGCGCGACACGCGGCGCGGCGGCAACGCGTCGCCGTCCGCCGAGACGCTCGAGCCCGGATCGCTCACGAGCGGCGTGGGCCGCCCAGCTTCTCGAGGGAGGCCTCGAGCTCCGCGCGCGACTCGTCGGTCTTCGCGATCTCGAGCGCGCGGACCAACATCCGGTGTGCCTCGTCCTCGTCTCCCAGACGCACGAGCAACCGCGCCGCCTCCCGGTGATAACGCTCGTGGTTCTGGACGTCGCTTCCGTGCGCGAGGTGCCGCCACACATCGGAGGCCCGCCGGAGCTGCCCCGTCTTCTCGTACGCCTCGGCGAGGGGAACGGCGATGTCGGGACGGTAGTCGAGCTCACCTCGAGACACGCGCTCGAGGATCGGCTCGAGCAGCCTGATCGCGTCGGCATCGTTGCCGCGATCGCGCTCGAGGAACGCGAGCTCGAGCTCCAGCCCGATGTCCGGGACCGTCTCGCTCATGACGCGGATACCATCCCGAAGCACGTCGTAGGCCTCGTCGTAGCGCTTCTTCTGGCGAAGCCATTGCCCGAGCACGAGCCACGCCCTCGTCTCGTCGGGCAGCGCTTCGGTCGCGGCACGAAGCTCCTTCTCGGCGGCGGCATCGTCGTTACGAAGAAGAGAAGCCAGGCCCGCGAGCTCCACGTGCGTGGCGAGGCGCGTGAGCCCACCTTCGTCCGGGCCGATGCGCGAGAGGAACTTGCGCAGCGCTTCTTCGCCGCTGCGGAACAGCGCATCGGTGGGGTCGTCGGTCGGGGCAGCCGCCGCTCGCGCAGCCGCGCCCTCGGATTCGCCGGGTCCGCCGTCCACGGGCTTGGCGAGCGCTTCCGCAGCGGCGTCGCCCTCCGCGCCCGCCGTGGTCTTCTCGGTGGCGGCAGCCGCGGCCTTGGCCGCCTCGGCGCGTCGCAGCGCCGCAGCGAGAACGCGAGCTCGTCCGAGCTCGTACCAGACGTAGCGCGGGTCTCTCGCGCCCTCGACGATCGACTCGAGCAGAGGCAACGCCGTGTCGACGTCGCGCGCGTGGAGCGCCAGGTACGCACGGCGGAATCTCTCGCCGAGGCTGTCGTACTCCTCCGTCTGGTCCTCGACCCACGTTCCGGCGAGCGCCTCGTAGATCTCGTCGTCGCTCGCATCCACGACGTCGTCGGCGCGGTCGCGCGCGTCCGCGCGTTGGAGCCCGTCGTCGAGACGTTCGATGCGGCGCATGATCTCGTCCTGCAGCGATCGGCTGGCGGCGATCTCCTGCGCCGACACCAGCTCCGTCCGCGCGAGCCCCGGCTCGTCCTCGCGGACCAGCCGGTCGGCCTCCTCGATCCGCAGCCTCGCGAGCGCATCGCGACTCTCGCCCACGCGCCGCTCGACGTGCGTCGCCGCGTCCGCCGGTGCTCCCTTGGCCTTCGCCAGCGCCTTCTCGTACGTGATCTTGGCGGCACCGAAGTCCCGCTCCTCGAACTGCCTGTCCGCATCGGCGCGGAGCTCCTCGAAGCTCCCGCCCCCAAACAGCTTCCGAAAGAAAGACATCGGCCTCGAGCCTCACTTCTTCTCGCGACGTTGCATCAGGTTCTTGGCGGTCGCGACCACGGCGGCCGGGACGCCGCGCGAACGCGCCAGGCCTTTGAGGTCGTTCTCGCGCAGGTGGTTCATCACCGCCAGCGTGATGCTGAGCGGCGTCTTCGGGTTGTAGGCGAGGGCCTTCTTCATCTCGTACAGGCGCATCACGTCGCGCCGGTTCGCGAGCCCGCGAAGGACGTCCTCCCCGATCTGCTTGCTCATCGCGATGCGTACCGCCTCGGCGTCGCTCAAGCGCGGCGACTCCGTGACGGCGAGGGCGACCATCCGGTTCGAGTCGCGGACCAGGATGGCGCGGTGCATCGCCGTGCCGACGGTGGCCGCGCGGATCTTCTCCGAGAGCGTCATCTCGGCGATCTCCGCGGCGGCGCTGCTGAACTTCTTCTTCAGGTTCTCGTCGTCGTCGTATGCGTCCTCGTCCTCGGCTTCCATCACCGTGGCGAACGCAGCGTCGGTGGGCAGGGGCTCGTCGCTCGGCTCGGGGATGAGCTGGGTCCCGAGCGACTCGGCGATGGCCTCGAAGCCAGGGATCCCGTGAACGCGGACGCCGTTGCGCGCGCAGAGCTCGATCATGCGATCGGTCGTGCTCATGCGCGTCGCGGGGTTCTTGTAGAGCGCCTCGACGATCGCGGGGCAGCGCAAGAGGCGCGCTTCGTTCTGCGCGATGCGCTCCGAGACCACCTCGGTCGCGCCCGCGGCGATGCGCAATACCGTGCCGTCGGCGACGGCTGGATGGGTCGCGATCTGGATGGTGCGACCCTCCAGCGGCGGCATCTCGAGCGCGAGGTAGTGGAGCACCGCGCGGTGGACGTCACCCTCGAGCGCGGAGGCCATGATCGCCTCGGGCATGTCGGTCAGCGATTTGTGCGCCGTCTGCCGGATCGAGGCTTCGGGGTCGTGCGCCAGCTGCGCGAGGATGAGCAGAAGGTCCGCACCCTTCGCGGGCACGACGCCGCGCGCGGCCATCGTGCGCGCGGGCACTGGCGCCGCGGGATCGCACATCCGACGAAGCGCGGGCGGAACGAGGTCGAGCGGGATCGGTAGCTGTAGCTCGCGTTCCTCGTCCGACATGACGCTCGTGCCTACGGCCGTCGTGGCCCCGGCGTCAAGCGCCGTCGCACGCCGCCACCTCCCTCGGAGGCGGGCGCAGTCGCATCACCTGCTATATGGACGTGCGATGGGGCGGCGGGTGGAGGTGGTCATCGTCGGGGGCGGACCCGCGGGGTTGTCCACCGCGCTCTTCCTCTCCGCCTTCGCGCCCGACCTCGCCGCACGCACGGTGCTCTTGGAGCGTGCGCGTTACCCGCGCGACAAGTTCTGCGCCGGCGGGGTGGGTGCCAGGGCCGACCGCCTGCTCGAGTCGGTGGGTGTGCACGTCGAGGTTCCCAGCGTGCCGCTCTGCGCCGTCTCGGCGAGCTGGGGTCCCGGCCGGACCCTCGCTCGCCTCGAGGGGATGGGCCGGGTGGTCCGTCGCTTCGAGTTCGATGCAGCGCTGGCTCGTAGATCGCGAGAGACGCCCGTCGAGCTCCGGGAGGGCGTGACCGTTTCGGGCATCCGACGCCACCCGGATCGTCTCGTCGTCGACACCGACCGTGGCCCCATCGAAACGCGCGCCGTGGTGGGTGCCGACGGGGTCGGGAGCATCGTTCGGCGCGCGCTCGGCCTGCCCCGCGGGGAGATCCATGCGCAGGCGCTCGAGCTAGATACCGAGATCACGGCGAACGACCCCCCGCGCGACACGATCCATTTCGACCTCACCGATTCGACGCTCGACGGCTACATCTGGGATTTCCCGACCCTCGTCGACGGACGCCCGCTCGTGTGCCGCGGCATCTACCACGTGCGGGTTGGCGAACGGGGCAGGCCGTCCGATATCGAGGCGAAGCTCGCGCGCTACCTCGCAGCCCGCGGGCTGGACATCGCCCGGTGCAAGAAGAAGCGGTTCGCCGAGCGCGGGATCGCGTGGGCGGAGCCGATGGCCGCGCCCGGTGTGCTTCTCATTGGTGAGGCCGCGGGCATCGATGGTCTCACGGGAGAGGGTATCGCGCAGGGCATCCAGTATGGCGCTCTCGCAGGGCGCTATCTCGCCGAGACCCTGGGCGCGGGGCGGACCGACTTTCGCACGTGGCGATCGTTCGTGAAGGGCGAGCGGCTCGGACAAGACCTGGCCTTGCGGTCTCTGCTCATGCGGACGTTCTACGGGCCGGACCGCAGCGTCATCGAGCCATTCCTGGCGGAGTCGAGCGCGTTCTACGAGGTCGCGTTGCAGGTCTTCGCGGGCCTGGCGATCGACCCCGAGTCGGTCCGTCGGTTGATCGGCGAGGTCGCTCGTTACGTCGGTCGCACGGGCTGGTCGACGCTGCGTGACTGGCCGGAACGGCGGCGCGCCTTCGCGCTCGCGCGTGAGGCGGCCCGGCACACGGGGACGTCGCCGGCGGCCGCCACCGAGACGGCGCCGAATGGAGAGACGACGGAGGCGGCACAGTGACGATGCCGGTTTCATCTGTCATGGTGCCCCCGGCCAAGCCGATGCGCCCGTCTCGGAGTCGTGGTCGGCTCGCCATCGCGGCGAGCCTGGCGTGTTTCTTCGCGGCCTGCGGGGACGACGACGCGCCGTTCATGTTCGTCGACACGGGTGTGCCTCCGCCCCCTGCGGACGCAGGTCCGCAGGACGCGCGGCAGCCCCTGCCCGACGGTGCGACGTTGTGCACCCGCGACCGCGACTGCGACGACGGGATCGAGTGCACCGACGATCGGTGCGACACCGATCGCGGCTACTGCCTGAACGAGGTCGACGCCGAGGTCTGCCAGGACGACTCGTTCTGCAACGGACGCGAGATCTGCGTGCCGGGCCGGGGTTGTGACCGCGGCCCGCCGGAGTCGTGCAACGACGACGACGTGTGCACGCTCGACGCCTGTGACGAGGAGAACGACACCTGTCTGCACCGCGAGCGCGACCTCGACGGCGACGGCGACCCCGACGAGCACTGCATGGGCGGTGAAGACTGCGACGACCTGGATCCGCGCATCTCCTCCACGGCTTCGGAGCTCTGCGACGACGGCGTCGACAACAACTGCAACGGCGACGTCGACGACGAAGAAGCCGGCGGATGCGCGAGCGGCCCCCACGACACGTGCGCCGATCCGCTCGACGCCGGCCGCGGCGGGTTCTTCGTGGTCAGCACGGTCGGCACCGCGGTCGACTACATGGCGACCTGCGGGTTCGGCGTGATGCACGACGTCGTGCTCGAGCTCGAGGTCGCCGAGCCGAGCGACGTCGTCGTTCGCGTCAGCTCCGACGTGCCGACCAACCTGGCGCTGCAGTCCGAGTGCGGCTCGCGCACGAGCGAGCTCGATTGCCTGGCGACGTTCGACGGCGAGATCCGCAGCCGCGCCCTGGATCCGGGCACCTACTTCGTGCTCGTGCAGACGACCGATCCGACGGAGGTCGGCGTCGAGATCGTGGTGTCCGAGCCGACCCCGCCACCGCCGAACCTGACGTGCGACGGTGCCATCGACGTGAGTGACGGCGGGGTGTTCCGCGGCTCGTTCGTCGACGTGGAGAGCTCCACCGATCACGCGTGCGGCAGCTTCGGTGGCGCGGACCTCTACTACCGTTTCACGCTCACCGAGACGCAGGACGTGTCCATCCGCGCATCCACGGGGACGGGCGACGCCGTCACGCTGGCCGTGCGCCGCACGTGCTCCGACGCCAGCTCCCTCGTTCGGTGTGCGAACGCTTCGCCGTCGAGCATGCTCCTGCACCAGCTGCCGGCCGGCGACTACTTCCTCGTCGTCGAAGGGCCGACGTTCCGAGAGACGGACTTCACGCTGACCATCGAGATCCTCCCGCCGACGCCCGCTCCGATGGGCGACCTGTGCACCAACCCGATCCCGTTGACGATCGGCGAGACGGTCATGGGCACGCTGCTCGGCTTCGAGGACGACGTCGCGACGAGCTGCGGCTACCACTATCGCGACGTCGTCTACACGTTCGATCTCGAGGAGCGCTCGGACGTGCGCATCGAGGTCGGCTCGAGCACCGGCGGCTACTTCTTCGTCGAGACCACGCAGACGTGCGGGATGCGGCCCGAGATTCGGTGCGTCTCCGGGGGACCGTCGCGCACGGTGCTGCGCGCGCTCGAGCCGGGTACGTACTTCGTGGTCGTCGAGTCGTTCACGGCACGCGCCTTCGACCTGACGCTCACCGCGGGTCCACCCGTGATGGTGACGGAGGTCGAAGGCAACGACACCTGCGAGACGGCCTTCGACGTGCCGCCGACCGGGGGCGCGTTCAGCGGGAACACCTCGACGCTGGCGAACGACTACACGTGGGCGTGCGGCGCGAGCGGCGCCTCGAACGATGCGGTCTTCCGACTCGATCTCGCGTCGAGCCGGCGCGTCGTCCTGACCACCGAAGGCTCGACGTACGACACGGTGCTCGGCATCCGCCGCGAGCCGTGTGCCGGGCCGGGCGGCGAGGTCGTCTGCCGCGACGACGGTGGCTTCATGATGGCCGACACCCTCGATCAGACGCTCGACCCAGGAACGTGGTTCGTGGTGGTCGATGGCTTCGGCTCGGCCATGTCGGGCGCGTACCTACTCGACGTGATGCTGATGGATCCGTGAGACGCGCGAAAGTGCGTGTGGAGCTCTCGATGCAGAAGACGATGCTTGGCTTGCTCGCGTGTGTCGTGCTCTCGAGCGTGGGATGTGACGTAGAGGACAGCACCGACGCCGGACGTCCGGACGGGTTCGTGCTCCCCGATGCGGGTATGTCCGATGGCGCAACGGACGCCGACGGCGCCGACGTCGATTCCGATGTCGAGGCGTGTGGCGAGTCGACCGAGGGCAACGAGTGCTCGAACGACTCGATCTGCGACGACGGGTGCTTCTGCAACGGGATCGAGCGTTGCCAAGGGGGCCGTTGCGAGAACGGCCCCGCGGCTTGCGTGGACGCGATCGAGTGCACGATGGAGCGCTGCGACGAAGAAGCGAACACGTGCGTGCACGAGCCGGACGACGAGATGTGCCAGGACGACGACCTCTGCAACGGCACCGAGCAGTGCTCGCTCGTCTCCGGTCCGGGCATCGACGAACGCGGCTGCGGGCCGGGTCCCGAGCTCTACTGCAACGACGAGGACTCGTGCACGATCGACTCGTGCGATGCCACGGCGGGCTGCGTGCACGAGCCCAAGGACCTCGACGCGGACGGATACGGCGACTTCCGGTGCGGCGGCGAGGATTGCGACGACGATCCGCGCACCGGCCGCGACATCCATCCCGAGTCCACGGAGATCTGCGACAACCGGCGTGACGACGATTGTGACAGCCGCCGCGACTATCTCGACACCGACTGCCTGCCGACGAATGACGATTGCGACACGGTGCAGATGTTGCCGGGCGCCGGGATCTACTCCGGCTCGACGCGTGGACTGGCGTCGGACGGATCGCTCGGCTGCAGCACCATCTCGGGCAGCGACGCCTACTTCGCCATCCGCATCACCGAGACCAGCGATCTGTCGGTCACGGCGGCGGGCGGGACCGGCGGCTTCGGTGAGACGCTCGCCGTCGCGCTGCGAGAGACGTGCGCCATGGGACCCGAGATCCGCTGTGCGACGGGCCCCGGCCTCGGCACCGTCCGGCAGCGCAGCCTCGAGCCCGGCATCTACTACATCATCGTCAAGACGTCCGTTGCGGCGGAGTTCGATCTCACCGTGCGCATCACCGATCCCACGGTCGCGCCTCTGGTCGACGTGTGCGACGCCACGACGCAGGACGTGTCGATGGGCGGCACCTTCACGGGCACCTTCGACGAGGTGGAGGACGACTACCGAATCGAGTGCAACTTCGCCACGGGCCTTCGCGACGTTGCGTACCGCCTCACGCTGACGGAGCCCCAGGACGTGACGCTCCGTGCGCAGACCACGGGCGACTTCACGCAGACGTTCCTCACGCTCACGACGGACTGCAGCACCCCGAGCGCGAACCTCGTGTGCGAGATCGGCGACTTCTTCGGCTTCGCCGAGATCCGCCGGCGCGCGCTGCCCGCGGGCACCTACTACATCCTCATCGAGTCGAGCGACAGCGCGTCGGTGAGCTGGAGCCTCGACGTCACCGTGACCGACCCGGTGCCGCGCGCCGCGGGCGACGCGTGCATGCCCTCGCTCGACATCACCGACCGCGACCAGATGGTCGACATCTCCACCTTCGAGCTCGACGTCGGCACGTCGTGCGGGGGAGCGGACGAGTCGTTCCGCGACGCGATCTTCGAGTTCACCCTCGCCGCGCCGCAAGACGTCATCCTCTCGGTCGATCACAGCTTCGGCGCCTTCATCTATCTCGCGGTCACGCCGACCATGTGCGGCCTGACGTCGGGAGAGCTGCGATGCCGTACCGGCACGACCCCGATGGACACGTTGTTCCGTGCGCTGCCCGCGGGTCGCTACTTCGTCGTCGCCGCGACGGGGTCTCTCTCGGGGACGATCACGGCCCGAGCGTCGCTCCTGCCGGCGTCGATGATCCCCGCCGACGACCGGTGCGACGGCGCCGCCGGCATCGCCGTCGCCTCCACCGGCGGGCTCGGCGCCATCGACGTGATGGGCACGACGATCGGCTACGAGGACAACGGCATGACCCGTTGCGGCGGTCCCGGCCGTCTCGACCGCTACTACCAGTTCACGCTCACCGAGCGTCGCAACATCCAGGCGATCCTCGTGCCCGACTCTCCGACCGCGACGATGACCCTGGAGCTCGAGACCACCTGCGGCACCACCCCCGCCGAGTCCACGCGTTGCCGCACCGGCAGCGCCAGCTCCCCACCGACCATCACCCAAGACCTCGACCCCGGCACCTACTTCCTCGTCGTCGAGTCTCCCGACTCGGCCGCCGGCTCCTTCACCCTCACCATCCTCTCCCGCGCCGCCACCTGACCCCGGGGACAGGATCGACCCTCCCAACCTCGCGGAATCACGAGGCTCCTGGGCGAGCATTTCCATTCCGTCCCGTGGCGCGCCGGCAGCACCCGGATCACGTCACGCTCGGTCTGCGAAACCGACAGAACGAGAACGACTAGAAGCGCAGACCGAGCGTGGCTCCCGCCGCCCGCGGGCCCAAGGTCGGCGAGACGCGTAACCTCGTCGTCGTGGCTGCTTCGTCGGTGTCGTCGTCTCCGCCAGACACGACCAAGAGCACGACGCCGACGGCGGCGCCCACGATGGCGACGCCAAGCCCGATATCGGCGGCCAGGCTCAGCGTACGGATCCCCTCGACGTCGTCCTCGTCGCAGTCGCCGAGGTCGCCGCAGTAGTCGTACACCTCCGAGTCTTCGGCGAGCGCGAGCGCTCCGAAGACCCCGAACGCGATCGCGCCTGCGCCTGCCACACCGAACGAGACGATCGCGCCGACGGGAACCTCGCCGCCGGTGTCGCGTGGCGAGCCTCCTCGCACCCGAGCGCCTCCGGAACCTCCGGCAGATCCCGCGGATTCTCCTCCCGGACGCGGGCGCGCCGAGCCCTGCGTCGGAGGGGTCGTCTCGACGGGCGCGCGCGCGCGCGCGAGCCGATCACGCAGCGACTGCAGCCGCGTCTCGAGCGTGGCGCGCTCCTCCACGACGCTCGCCTCGCGCAAGTACCGATCGAGGGTGTCGACCGCACGATCGAGGTTGCCCATCCGCTCGTGCACGAGGTGGAGGTTGTAGAGGATGTCGGCCTGGCGGCTCAGCTCGTACGCACGCTCGAACTCGCGCAACGCCTGCTCGTACTCGGCGGTCTGGAAGTAGCCGACGGCGAGCTCGAAGTGGGCGCGCGCGCGCTCGTTGGTGATCGTCGGTGCAGTCTGCGCGCTTGCACCCACCGGGGCGAGCAGCGCTGCCGCGAGCAGTGGAACGAGCACAAGAACCGCCAATTGCCACATCGGACCTTTCCGGGCTTCGCGGCCGGGAGAGGGCCGGCGTGAGGCGCGCGTGGATCGGCTCGTCATCTCCTCACCCGCCACATCCGCGGAACGCCGCGACCCAGTGCGGAGTGGCGGCGCCGCTCTCGCCCTGATCGTGGCTCGCCGCCACCACCACGTGGTGCGTAGACATCCGCTGCGCGACCGCGATTCGGACGTCGAGGTAGCCCGGAGCGACCAAGTCGCCGAACCCGGTCGGCGTCAGCGGATCGAGCGTCGCGAGCACCGACAGATCGTTGGCCAGCAGGCGCACCACGACCACCGGGTTCGCGCCGTCGCGGGCCTCGGCCGCGGCCAGGGCCCAACCCCCGTCGGCCATCGGCGCGATGGACGGGAGCGACGGCTGCCCCTCGGTCGCGATGACCGACTCGGCGCCGTTCATCTCGAGCTCCGAGCAACTGCGGTCACACCGGAGCGGCACCAAGGCGAGCCCCGTCGTCCGCGGGTACACGAGCGCGTAGTGGCACCCGCTCGGTGACGCTGCGATCGCGGCGCGCCCCGTCCGATCCTCCGTCGGCCAGGTTTGTGGCTCTCCCTCGACGTCGGTCCGCCAGAGCTGCACCTGCTCGTCCGTGGACAGCGCGATCCACTGGCCGCTCGTGTCGCTCACCTCGACGCGATCGCCGGTGGGACCGGTCAGCGACGCGACGATCGACTGAGACCCCCCGGACTCGTCCGCCGAGTAGAGCCGATCGCCCATCCCGTCGCGCGCGCGCCACACGTGTCGCAGCGGGAAGACCTGCAGCGCGGGGCTCGGAACGAAACCACCCGTGATGCCCGCACGTGCCAAGAGCTCGGAGCCCTGATCGTAGAGCTCGGTCAGCTCGAACACGTCGTCTGCGCTCACGCGACCGATCCATCCGCGTACCGACTCGTCGATCATCGATCCCGACACGAGGTTGATGGCGACGAAGTTCTCGTCGAGCCCGCGCAGCGCCAGCGTGCGTGCACCGAGGATCGGGACCATGTCGTCGAGCTCGAACGGGTTCGACAGATCGATGTCCTCGATCGCGAACGTCCCGATCGTCACGTCGTCGTCGGCCTCGACGAAGCCGATGGCGCCGAAGCCGCGTACGGTGTCGCCCCCGGGCACCACGGCGAGCGCCAGCTCTCCCGTGGCGAGCGGGACGTCGAAGCTCGCGGGGCCCTGCTGCACGAAGGGGCAACCGCGCCACGGGGGCGCCTCGCTCGACAGCGGGTCACAGGCGCCGGGCGGCGGCGCCACCGGAGGCGGCGGCGTCTCGCCCGCGTCGGCGTCCCCGACGTAGTCCGATGGATCGAGCACGAGCGAGCAGCCCGCGAGCGCGAGCGCCCCTGTCGTGATCACGACGTGTAGCGGTCTCGGACACATCGGAGGCGGATCATACCGGTCCGCGTCCACGTGCGCGCGTTCGTTACGATGCCTGGACGAGCGGCGCGAGCTCTCGCATCGCGCGATCCGCGCCATCGAGCCCACTCGTCTCTCCGGTCCTTCGCGTCAGCTTCATGTCGGGCGACAGCCGCCACGGCGAGCCCTTCGCGCCGACGAGCGCCATCACCTTCTTCGGGTCGAGCGGCGTATCGGCGCGCAAGTGCAGCACCACACGCTCGCGAGACGCTTCGAGACCGACGATGCGCATTCGTCGCAGCTCGGTCTTGAGCGCCATCGCGCGCACGAACGCACGCGCTTCGTCGGGCGGCGACCCGAAGCGATCCTCCATCTCACGCGCGAGATCCGCCACCTCGTCCTCGTCGAGGGCACCCGCGAACCGCTTGTAGAGCGACAGCCGCACGCCCACGTCGTTCACGTAGTCGTCGGGCAGCAGCAGCGGCACCTCGAACGTCAGCTCCGGATCGACCTCGTGCACGACCGTCTCGCCGCGAAGCGCCGAGACCGCGTCCTCCAGCATGTGCACGAACATGTCGAGACCGACCGCGGACACCTCGCCGCTCTGCTCGGCGCCCAGGATCTCGCCCGCGCCGCGCAGCTCCATGTCGAGCGACGCGATCTGGAAGCCCGAGCCGAGCTCGGTGAAGCGCTCGAGCGCCACGATGCGCTCGCGCGCGTCGTCGCTCATCTGGTTCGGCGGCGGCACGACCAGATAGCAGTACGCACGCTCCTTCGAACGTCCGACGCGCCCGCGCAGCTGGTAGAGCTGCGAGAGGCCGAAGAGATCCGCGCGGTCCACGATCATCGTGTTGGCGCGTGGGATGTCGAGCCCGCTCTCGATGATGGCCGTCGAGACGAGCACGTCGAAACGCCCGTCGACGAAGTCGAGCATCGCGTTCTCGAGCGCGCCCTCCGCCATCTGACCGTGCGCCACGGCGATCTTCGCGTCGGGTACGAGGCGCTGGAGCCGCTCCGCGCGCTCGTAGATCGCGTCGACGCGATTGTGCACGTAGAAGACCTGCCCTCCCCGCGAGAGCTCGCGCAGGACGGCCTCGCGCACGAGGAGCTCGTCCCACCGCGTGACGATCGTGCGGATCGCACGACGGTCGGCCGGGGGCGTCGTGATCAACGAGAGGTCGCGCATCCCGGTCACCGCCATCTGCAGCGTGCGCGGGATCGGAGTTGCCGAGAGCGTCAGCACGTCGACCTCCGTGCGCAGCTGCTTGAGGCGCTCCTTGTGCGCGACGCCGAAGCGTTGCTCCTCGTCGACGACGACGAGCCCGAGCTGCTTGAAGTGCACGTCCTTCGACAGGAGTCGGTGCGTGCCGATGAGCACGTCGACCTTGCCTTCCTTCACGCGTGCGAGCGTGGCGCTCTGCTCCGGCTTCGGCACGAAGCGCGAGAGCACCGCGATCTCGACCGGGTAGTCGGTCATGCGATCGCAGAACGACCGGTAGTGTTGCTGCGCGAGCACCGTGGTCGGACACAGCACGGCCACCTGACGTCCCGCCATCGCCACGCGAAACGCCGCGCGCAGCGCCGCTTCGGTCTTGCCGAAGCCCACGTCGCCGCAGACGAGCCGGTCCATCGGCACCGGCTTCTCCAGATCGTGCATGACGTCGTCGATCGCACGCGCCTGGTCGGGCGTCTCCTCGAACGGGAACGAAGCCTCGAACTCCGCGTACGTCCGATCGGCGGGCGCGAGCGCGGGGCGCGACTTCGCAGCACGCTCCGCGTAGAGCTTCAGGAGCTCGTCGGCCATCTGCCGGACCTCGGCGGCGACCCGCTCCTTCGTGCGCGCGAACGTCTGGCCACCGAGCTTGTCGAGCTTCGGCTTCGCTTCGCTGCCCGAGTACTTCTGGATCTGGTTCAGCCGGTAGACCGGCAGAAACAGCCGATCGCCGCCCGCGTACTCGACGACGAGCACCTCGACGGCGAGCGGTCTGAGGCCCCGCAGCTCGTCCGCCTTCGAGAGCGGCACGACCTTCTTCTCGAGCCCGAGATAGCGCCCGATGCCGTGCTCGACGTGCACCACGTAGTCGCCCACCGCGAGCGCGCGCAGGTCCTCGAGGAACGCTCGCGTCCTGTCGCGCGTCTTTCGCGCTCGTCCCTGGCCCCGCTGAGAGCGACCGCCGAAGACCTCTTCCTCGGCGACGCACGCGATGCCCTCGCTCGCGAGCACGAAGCCCGAGCCGAGGCGACCGACCACGATCTCGGCCGTGCCCGGCTCGAAGCGCAGCGCCCTGTCGGCTGCGGGGCGCGCCGACAGCGGCGGCCCCGCCGCGCGTGCGTCGAACGCCACGAGACGTGCGCGCACCTTGACCTCGTAGCTCTTCAGGATCGCGGCCAGACGCTCGGCCTGCGTGGTCGCGTGCGCGACGAAGACGACGCGGAAGCCGGACTCGAGCCACTGATTGGCCACCCGCGCGATCGGCCTGAGCGCGTCCTGCTTGCCGGCGGTGTGTCGATGGGCGCGCAGCTCCGCGACGAGCGCGTCGAGGGGCTCACCGCCGAAACGCAATAAACCGATACCGCTCCGCGACAACGCCGCGCCCTCCGGGACCGGGCGCTCTTGCTCCGAACGGGGAGAGGGTCCGGGTGAGGGGCGATTGCTCGGCGAGTCGCCAAGCCCATCGGTGCTCGCAGAGCCGTGGACGCTCTCGCCCGGCACGGTCACCCATGCGTCGAGGGGACCTTCCCGCTCCTCGGGCTCTCCGGCGACCGCGAGCGCGTGCGCGACCAGCACCGATCGCCGTCCGTCCCGAGGCTCCAGCTCCTGCGCGATCGCCGCTTCGTCCAAGTACAGGTCTGCGAGCTCGAAGGCAGGCTCCTTCTTCGCGACGCGCGCCCCGCGGTCGGCGATCGCATGCCCGAGCTCGTCGCGCGCAGCGTGCGCGACCCGCTCGGGATCGACGATCACGGCGATCCTATCATCAGGCAAATACGCAAACAACGACTCGAGCCCGTCGTAGAACGCCGGCAGGTAGCCGTCGGCGCCGAGCACGAGGCGACCCGACTCCACCTCGTCCACGAGGCGCCGCGTCTGGGTGCTCGGCAGCTCCAACCGATCGGCGAGCTCGAGCAGCCGGGTGCGCGCAGTCTGTCGCTCGCGCTCTCCGAGGAGCGACTCGCGCGCCGGATGCACGAAGAGCTCGTCGACGCTGCGCAACGTCCGCTGGTCGTCCGGGTCGAACAGCTTGATGCTCGCGACGAGGTCGCCGTCGAGCTCGATGCGCGCCGGCAGTCGTGCGGACGGCGGGTAGACGTCGAAGAGCGCGCCTCGCACCGCGAAGGTCCCCGGGTCCTCCACGACCGGCACGCGCAGGTAGCCGCTCTCGGCGAGCACGCGGATGGCCGCGTCGCGGTCGAGCTCGCTCGCGACCTCGACGTGGAGCGAGCGCCCCGCGAGCGCATCCTGTGGGACCACTTTGCGGAGCAACGCCGCGACGGGTGCGACCACGAATCGCCAGGGCAGGTTGCGCGCGAGGCGGAAGAGCACGCCGAGCCGCGCCATGGCCGTCTGGCGGTCGGGGGCGAGCTCGACGAAGGGGCTCGTGTCGGTGACCGGGTAGACGAGCACCTCGGCCGCGTCGCCGCTCGCCGCGGAAGGGTCGCTCGAGCCGCTCGCTCCCGAACAGAAGAGCGTCAGGCTCTCGCCGAGCGCCCTGGCGCGGTCGAGGTCGGGCGTCACCACGAGGAACCGCCGGCCGGTCGCCTCTTCGAGGCGCGCGAGCACGAGCGCCAGCGCTCCGTCGGGGAGCCCGGTCAGGTCCAGCCTGCCGGCGCCCTGGCGCAC
>JADZFZ010000423.1 GCA_020854145.1 Deltaproteobacteria bacterium
GAGCTCTGGAGCTTCGAGGCGTCTCCGTACTGTCGGATCGCGCGCGAGGCGCTCACGAGCCTCGAGATCCCGTACCTGCTGCACAACGTCGGCAAACGGAGCCCGAGCAGGCCCGCCTTCGTCGCGCGCTCCGGCAAGATGCAGGTCCCCTATCTCGTGGATCCCAACACGGGCCAGAGCATGTTCGAGTTCGCCGAGATCGTCGCCTACCTCGAGCGCACCTACGGCGCCTGACGCGCTGCGGCCGGCGCGAGGTCGTCGCGTTCGGTCACCACGCGTCGGCGTCGAGCTCGTGCTCGGCGTCGAGGGCGTGCGGTCCGACCACGCGAAGGTGGATGTCGTCGCTCTCGTCGAGAGGGTCGGGACCGACCGAGCTCATGAACGCGGTGCGTGCCTCCTCGCTCGACTCCCAGCGGAACGGCTCTCCCGAGAAAGGATCGCGTAACGCAGGCTCTTGGAGCTCGATGGGCGGCGGCATCGGGGGAGGCGGCGCGACCTCCGAGACCGGCTCCGCGGCGAGCGCCGCGAGCGCGACGGCGAGCATGCGCAGCCTCGCGTGACCCGCGGCGTCGACGACCACGTACTCGCCGTCGTCGTGGCATCCGGCGCCGAATCGCGACTGGCAGGCCTGCGCTTCGCGTCGCGTGGGCCCGAACGCGGCTGGGTAGTCGGCGGGCAAGACGACCGAGTACGACGGCGCGAACGCGAGGTTGTGCTCGATCTGATCGAGGACCGTCGGCCGTCTCACCATACCCGGGAAGGTCTCGAGATACGCGAGCTGCTCGGCGACGCTGCGAAGCAGCTGGATCTCGAGGCTCCAACCGGTCGGCGGTGCGTGGCGTGCGAGGAGCGCCATCTCGCGCGCGGCGACGGCGACCGCGTCGCGTGGAGCGTCGGCTGCGCAGTCGAGCAAGACCGTCTGCAGCCAGCCCATCAGGTGCGGCACGAGGTGCGTGATCTCGGTGACCGGACGGCCGGGCGCGCGGTCTTGGACGATCCGCACCGCGTCGGCGCCCACCACGAGACAGAGCGCGGGATCCTCCATCGCGGCGAGAGGCAACATCGCCTCGATCGCGGCCTTCACACGATCGTGGTGGTCCTCGACCGCGGCATCGTCGAGCTGCATCCGTGCAGCATCGAGCGAGGGTCGGGTCATCGCATACGCGCACTGGGTCGATGCGCGAAGCTCCGCGAAGTCGGCGAGGTCCGTATCGACGCGAGGCAAGCCGTCGAGCGCGAGGCGTTGAGCATCCGAGGCGTTGCAGTCGCGCGGCTCACCGCGCAGCACGGGACGTCGCCACCGACTCGCGCGCAGCCGCGCCACGCGACGGTCGAAGCCCGCGCGCACTCGGGCCCGACGATCCGCATCGCGCGTGACGACCCATCCGCCGACCGCGAGCGGACCGGCGGCGCAGAGCAGGCCGAGCGCGACGAGCACCGCGAACGCACGAAGCACCGCTCGCAACGGTTCCCGCCGACGCCCCACCTTCACGGATCGAGCGTACTCCTCGGCCGTTCGTGCACGGAAGCCCGGCGGCGCGGCGCGCGCAGGCTGCTCGCCGATGGGTCGGCGCATGGCGATCAGAAGCCGCGCGACGTCCCGATGAACAGCCGCACGCTCGTGAGCGCCGCGCCCGTGACGATGGGCTCCGAGCCGAGCGCGAGCATGACGTCGAAGCTGTGATCGGGCCGGCCGTTGGTGCGCAGGCCGCCGCCGAACGAGATGCGCAGGCGATCCCAGGCGAAGTCCTCGAGCTGCGGGCCGAACACGTTGCCGGCTGCCACGAAGAACGTGCCGTCGAGCCAGACCCAGATGGGCCAGCGGTAGTCGAGCGTCGCGGCCGCCGCGCTCCGGCCCGAGAGCCGCCCTTCGAGGTAGCCGCGCATGGGAGCCTTGCCGCCGAGCACGGTCAGCTCCGTGAACGGGACCTCGCGCGTGCCGAGCGGATCGACGAACGACGCGTAGAGCGCGAGGCCGAGCACGCGGTGCTCGCCGGTCACGTCCAAGTAGCCCGCGATGGCGCCGCCGTATCGTGCCCAGCGTGACGCCACCGGATCGGCGAGCGCGAACGCGTGCTCGACGTGGCCTTCGATGCGGATGCCGTGCCCTGCGTGCGGCAAGGGCCGCCGCGTGTCGAATGCGAGATCGATGCGCTGGAGATAGGCGAAGTAGCCACCGTACCCGGGTGGGATCGACGCGCGCCCGTCGCGGACGAGGTCGGCCAGGGCGGGATCCCCGCAGCAGGTGCCTCGGTCGATCTCGACGCGGCGCACGCCCGCGGTGACGACGAGCCGGCTCGCGCGATAGGGCTCGGCCTCGAGCACGGCGGTCAGCTCCTGGCGATCGGACTGGTACCTCGAGCGATCGGACTCCGCCGTCTGCCACCCGATGCCTCCAAAGAGCCAGTCGCTGCGGCGCACGACGTGCGCGCGGATGCTGATCTCGGCGTGCTCGGAGAGGCGATAGCGATCGGCGAGCGTCGCGGAGATCCAGTCGTATCCACCCGTCGAGGCGAACAATCGGATCTCGTGCCCTTCGAAGCCGACGTCGTCGAAGAACACGTAGAAGCCTCCGCTGACGCGAAAGCCGTAGTCGAGCAGGCCCGCGGGGGCGAACCCTCCCGTGCGCTCCTCGAGCGTGAAGAAGTCGAGCAGAGCGCGCGCGAATCCGCTCTGCTCGATGGTGCTGATGAGCCACCCGATCGGGCGGCGGAGCACGTACTCGGACACGAGATAGAGAGGCGACGCGAGGATCCGCGGCACCCAGAGAAGGACGTCTCCGGCGTCGGCGCCCGGGTCCGCGCGCGCGTCGTAGTCCGGAACGGCCCTGCGAGGGCTCGCCTGATCCTCCACGTCCGAAGCAGCCGCGGGCGCTGCGCTCGTGGTCGCGAGGAGCACGACGGCCGCCAGCGCGGCAGCCCAACGGCTCGCCCTCAATAGGTCGCGAGGATGCGTACGCCGACCTCGCCCTCGACGTCGACGAGCTCACCTCGTGCGAGCACACGTCCCGC
>JADZFZ010000424.1 GCA_020854145.1 Deltaproteobacteria bacterium
ACCCTATCCGACCGGCCACGCGACGACGAGTGCCCGTGCGTGACGAACAGGGCTGCCCGTTGCCGCCTATGCGACGGACGCGAGTAGCGCAAGAGGGAAGCAGGGGCGCCGCTCGCCGAGGGGATACTCTTCACCTCGACCAGCGTGTCGTCGGGCAGGAGCAGATCGACGTAGCCGCGGATCGACGCGTCGAGCACCTCGCCGGTCTCGAGATCGACGAGCGGTACCTCGAACGCGAGCTCGGTGGCCTCGACCAACGTGTTGCCGAAGCGCTCGACGTAGAGACGGACGAGGGCCTCGCCCGTCTCCGAGAGGGCGTCGGCCGACTCGCCGTCCTTAAAGCGGATCGGCTCGTCGAGCTCGGCGTCCCAGTCGGCGCGAAAGACCCGTGCGACGCGTTCGGGTGTGGGCTGAGCGCCATCGAGGCGCTCGGTGTGGAACCAGTCGAGCGCGGAGTGGACGGCGCTGCCGAAGGCGAGCGCGGAGGCGCGGAACTCGCGTGGCAGGCGCTCCCGATGCCGGAACGCCCACTTGCGGTGGCAGGACAGCCAGGTCGAGACCTGGGAGGCGGAGAGCGTCCGGCCGGGCATGCGGGTTCTCCCTCATGCCGCGGGCGGCGACTCCGGGGAATCCCCGGTGCCGTTCGAGCGCAGCTCGTCGATGAGGCGCGAGACAGCGCCCTTCGAGGCTTCCGCGAGTGAGGAGACGCCGAGCCGCTCCTGGATGAGGGCACGGGCACGCTCGCCGGTGATGTCGCGTTCCGCGAGCAGGCGGTACAGGTACCGGCGCTGCTGCTCGGAGGCGCGCGACGAACCGAAGGACGGACGTGAGACCGTCGGCGGAGGCGCAGCGGCAGACGCGGGCGGCGCACCGTCGTCCTCGCCGTCGTTTGCCTGAGGATGTGCTGCGCCATTGCCTGGCCGTGGGGTTTCGTGGGCGGGCTCGACCGGGAGCATGGTGCCCTCGAGCGTCACGTCCTCGGGCAGGTCGTCGAGCTCCTCGAGCGCGACGACGCCGATGTTGACGGCCTTGCGCATCGCCCGGGCCTCGGCCCGCGTTTCCGCCATGCGCACGAGGTGGGGAACGATCTTCGGGTTGACGTTGCGCGGGTTGGCGTCGCCGAGCGCCGTGAAGACGCCACGGGCCGTGTGCACGACCGCGCGGACGATGGCCGTCTGGCCGTTGTCCTCGCGCGGCGTCTGCACGAGCCTCGTGGTGATGCGGCTGACGCGGTCGCGGTGGACGAGATCGAGGAGGCCACGGTATGCGACCACCTCCTTGTGGCCGACGATGCGGCCGTTCGAATCCTTGATCGGCAAGCGCTTGATGAGGGGGTTCTCCCCAGCGCCGTTGCGGGCTGCTGCCACGGGCTTCCTCCTTCGGTGGACCGGTTGTCACAGAGCGGTGAGCAGGGGCTCGGTGGCAGGGTACCGGAGGGGGTGGGGGGCGTAAGGGAGGGACGCCGCGGCACGCCTTCGTGAGCAAGTGCCGCGGAACCGCCGGGCTTGACGGCTCACCCCCTGCTCTTTGTTCGCCCCGCTCCCTTGAAGGTGACCGCCGCAAGATGATAGTTTTGTAGCCACGGAATCTACCGTTTGAACGTATGTCCAACCATCGCCAAACAATCGAGAGAACCGGCCACCAGCCCGCCCCACCCGCCAGGACGAGCGCCATCCTCCTCTCGGCAGCGGTCGTCATCTTGGCTGCCGCCTGCGGCACTGACAGAGTGACGGAGTCGCGGTGCGGCGACGGCGTTCAACGTGATAGCGAATTCTTTGACTACCGAACCGGATCGTGTGTAGCGCCCACTAGCGACGAAGACGCCCAGCGACTCTTTCTCTACGGACAACTCCGGAGAGCCACCGCCACAACCTCTTCTCCAATCGACGCGGTAATCGAGTTCCAGACGCCGGCACGCATAGAGGAGGTAACTCGCCTCCTCTCGACATTGCCCCCCGACACTGCAGTTTCCAGCGCTACGATCGTTCTGCCGGATATCCTTGGGGGGGTAACTATCCCGACGCCAACCAGTGCGGCCGGAACCGCTCCGAATCGTCTGGCCGCGACACTCCCGGACGATGTCCTCGCGCGAATCGACTACCTCGACAGCGAGTCGCTCCGGAGTGCGCGTGGCGACATTGCCATCGCGCTCGACAACTCCCTGTTCGCAGTCACCCGCCTTACGCTCCGGTGCCGATCGTCGGCGTTGGAAGCACTCTGGGCAGGCAACGATTCGCTCATACGGGAGATCGTTCCTCGCACTCCGGCCCCCCCTTGGACTCCCGATGGAGTGGGAGAATGACGCCGAAAGCAGCAGCTTCAACGACAGTGCTGCTAGTCGCAGGAGCCGTTGCCCTCATAGACGCGCGCGCTCACGCGCAATACTACGCGCAGCCTACCCGACTCGAGCTTGAGTTCAACAGGCATTCCATCACACTCCGCTTCGCCTGGGAGTCCTCCCATCCCGACCCGAGAATAGGTTTCGAGCCAGGAGTTGCGCTCGAATTCGAAGTGCATGTTCTCACCCGATGCTTCGTGATGCCACCCGGGGGTACCGACAACCGGTCCCGACTTGATGAGGTGGGAGTCGTAACAACGGGAATACCTGACTCCGCCGAGCCCTACGTTGATGTCTGGAATTACTATTGGCCGCCCGATGGCGACACCGCGGCAGAGGAACTCTGGAATTCGTGCCCTGAGGTTGGCTTGATTCCGGTAGTCGTGGGCTTGCGAGACAACTGCCGCGACGTGGTTCCGCCCTTCCTGGCGAGCGAATGCATCGACATCGCTGCATTGGATCCACATGATCCAGATGCGAACTTTGCCGTTGGCGTTCGGAATGCGGCCGCACTGCGAACGAACCAGATATACGAGTTCGTGTATCCGGTTGAACCGGTTCCGGCAGGCGGAACTTCGGCATGTTCAAGTCCGGTCTTGTTCTCTCAAGTGAACGTCCGGTTCTCCACCATTCACAACCGATGTACTCTCTACGACTTCTTGGGTGCGCCCGTTGTTCGCACCTCTTGTCCCTTTCTTCTGAATTTCGATGATTGCGCGGAGTATTTCCCACCAACGCAGTATCTCCTTGCTGATCGGGTGTGCGTGCCGACCCCCCTCAGCTCGCTGGTGCCCTTGACGCTCGCTGCCGCTGAGGCCGAGCCCGCGACGACGTTGACGTGTGCTCCGTGTGATGGTGATGCCGACTGCCCCGGTCTTTGTTGCATTGATTACTGTACGCCATGCTTGACCGAACGCGGTCGTTGCTCTGACGGTGACGACAACGATGCTGACGGTGAAGCGGACTGCAATGATCACGATGACTGTGCTGACGACGCTGTGTGCGACGCGTGTCGGGGGGTTGTCTGTGCCGACGACGGCAATCGCTGCAACGGGCCTGAGCGCTGTGACGCAGGCCGATGTGTGAACGGTCCACCTCTGTCATGTCCAGCCGGCCAGGTCTGCGACCCCGCTGGCGGTTGCGTCGCGACTCCGGTTTGCACACCGGGCTCCACCCGCCTTTGCTACAGTGGGCCCTCTGCAACGCGTGGCATCCTGCCGTGCCGAGACGGATCCGAGCGATGCGTTGGCGGCGAATGGACGGGCACCTGCGACGGCGAGATCCTCCCTGCACCCGAGAACTGCCTGGACGGACTCGACCAGGACTGCGATCGCGCGATCGACTGCGCCGACCCCAACTGCATGGGCACGCCGGCGTGTCCGACGGCTTGCGGCCTCGCGGGGCAACCGTGCTGCGCGACTGGTTGCAGCCCCACCCTGGTCTGCACGGCCGGCACTTGCCGCTGCGGGGATGCCGACGGCGACTCGTACACGAGCAACTTCTGCGGCGGAACCGACTGCGACGACGGGAACGCCGCCGTGCACCCGGGCGCCATGGAGCTCTGCGGCAACATGCTCGACGACGACTGCACGGGCGGTGACCAGCTCTGTCCGCCGAGCTGCATGGACCTCGATGGCGATGGCTATGGCACAGGCGCAACCTGCCTCGGCCCGGACTGCAACGACAGCAACCCGACCCAGACTGGCGTCGAGGTCTGCGACGGCGTCGACAACGACTGCGACAGCCTGGCCGACGAGGGTGTCGCGACGTCCTGCGTGGACTACGCCAGTTGTGCTACCGTTGCTCTCTGCGGCTCGTGCCCCACTGCGCCGGCGGAGACGTGCGGTGACGGGCGAGACAACGACTGCGACATGATGGTCGATGAAGGCTGCTCGGATCCCTGCGGCGTGCCGGCGATCTCTTTCGCTCCGCGCGCGATGGCTCCCTTCTTCGGACAGGTCAGGGCTGCAGCCGGCGTGGACGGCGTGGTCCGCGTCGTACGCTCTGGGGGACACTTCGCCTACGATCCCGTGGCCAACAGCTGGGCGCTCGGGCCGCCGGTTCCCTCGGACCACACCTTCGGCGACGCGAACGTGGCTGTCGCCGTGGCTGAGCCGGGACGGCTCTTCGTATTCCCATCAAACGACGGGGCGACACCTCGGAACGAACTCGCGATCTTCACGACATCGAGCGGTAGCTGGTCTTGGAGCGCTACCGTGGATTCCGCCCACCGGGGAGGTGCCGCGGCGCTCATAGGTGGGGAGGCGATTTTCCTCGGTGCTTGGGCCGGAGGCGTCTCCGGTACACCGATCGATCTCGTGGACGGCTATGTCACCGCGATGGGAACCTGGCGGTCGCGAGCGCGAATTCCCGGGCCGGCCGAGGGAACGCAGGGCATTCCGGGATACGCCGTGGTGGGGGGCTCGGTCTACTTGTTGGGCGGATTCAACGAGTCACCTGGCCTACCGACCGCCCGTGTCTCGCGCTACGACGCCGCGACGGACGCCTGGAGCGCTCGGGCGGCGTTACCCACGCCACGCTCTGCGCCCGGGGCCTTCGCGAGAGGCACCATCATCTACGTTCTCGGCGGCTTCACCGGTTCGCGCCACCTCGACGATGTCGTTGCCTACGATACCGTCGCCGACCGCCATTGCGTCATGAGCATCCGCCTGCCGACGCCGATGTCGAGCTTCGGTGTCGCCACGGTCGGGAGCCGGGTATTCCTCGTGGGTGGGGACGGCGACGGCGGTGGCCTATCCTCTACTATCGAGGTGCTGTAGATGGACGCACGACCCTGCATCCACACATGCGCTCGTCGTTGAATCGAGCCGAGCCGGATGATTGGCGAGGAGACTCGTCGGTTGCTGCCGAGCCCCTGGCGTGCGGGCGTCGCGCCAGCTTGACGAACCCCGCGTCTGTCTGGTTATCTGGAGACATCACTCGTCTCTCGATATGCCTACATCGCCTGCGGCCATTCAGCTACGCGTTTCTCTCCGCGGTATTCGGCCGTTGATCTGGCGTCGGCTCACGGTGCCTTCGGAGTTCTCGCTCGACGAGCTCCACACCGTGCTCCAGCTCGCCTTCGGCTGGACGAACAGCCATCTATTCGCGTTCACGATAGAGGGCCGGCGATACGAGCTCTCCGAGGATGAGATCGAGCAGGAGGCACTCTCGCCGGAGTCGCCGCTGGTGCGCACGAAGCTCCGCGACGTGCTCCACACGGGGGTTGCCGCCAGCTACGAGTACGACTTCGGCGATTCCTGGGTCCTCGATCTCGTCGTCGAAGACGAGGTCACCGGCACGAAGGCGAAGTCGTACCCCGTGTGCTTGGACGGGGAGCGGGCTGGACCACCTGAGGACTGTGGAGGCACCAGCGGCTACCAGCGACTCTGCCGGGCGAGCCGTCTCCGGCGGCTCAAGGGGGACCCCGCGGAGTTCCATCCCGAGGCCTTCGACCAGGAGGACGTCAACGACGTGCTGCGTACACTGGACATCAAGCATGGACCGCTGCCACGACGCGACGACGGCATGAGCTGGCCGGAATCCCTGACTCCATGACGACGCCCGAATCCATCCGTCCCATCCACAAGAAGGTCGAGCTGACCAAGACTCGACTCTGGTTCCTGTACCTCTTCGCCGGCTTCATCAAGGCGCACATCGAGGACATGACGGGCTGGACGCGCGGCGAGATCGACAGCGGCCTCGACCGATGGCGGCTGCGCAGCTTCACCTCGGCGTCCTACTGGGATACCAAGGACATGATCGACGAAGCCATCGCCCGACGTTTGGGGATCCCCCCAACACCTGCCCTGATGGACCGGCGATACAGCCTTCAGAGCGCGTTGCAGGAGCACCTTCTGACCCAGTTCCGCGTGCACGGCACGCTCGACTGGGACGCCATCGACGTGCTCGAGCCCTTCGTTCCTGGCTATCACCGCGGCGGGTCCGCGGCGGGCCGAACTCCACCCTTGTTCAACGAGCTGACCTGACGACCACGAGCTCGAGCGTGCCAGTCCCTCGGCCCGATCAGTGCCGACCGCCTCGTGTGCTCTTCGGCATTACGGGGCGGCAAGGTGACGGCCGTGAACGGAACACTCGTTGTGCCCTCCACCGACAGGCGGAGGGCGATTTGGTGTTCCCCAAGCCGCATCAAGTCGCGCGCCGTGATCTCCGGCTCCATCTCCGCGCCGATCGTCTCGGCATCCGCGGAGCCGTGCCTTGACACGCGGTCGAGCTCAGGGAGCGCTCTGCCTGGCGGCGGAAACGAGTCTTCACAGCCTCGTAACCGCCAGGTATCCCGAGCGTCGGCCAGATCCAGTATGCTCGCGCCGGATGAGCCACGATTTCGAGGTCACGGGCGGGAATACGGCGGCAGCGTTCACCCTGAAGCTGCACCGCGGCGACGGGATGACGTTGATCGCCATGAACTGGAAGAAAAAGAGGCCACCGCGGGACTTCGTCGGCTTCGCGATCGAGTACCAGGAGCCCGATGGCGATCGCTTCTACGCGCTCACGAACCGGCTGACGTTCCCTGGCATCAAGCGCACGAAGGCGAACCTATCGACACTTCGGTCGCCGATTCAGAAGTTCCGATGGGTCCATTTTCCCCGCAACGCCGAGTTGCCGGGGCCGTTCACCTATCGGGTTACGCCGGTCTTCATGAACAGCCTCGGCGAGCTGAGCTACGGCGAGGCGCAGACGGCGCAGATCGAGCTGGCTCGCGAGACCTACGCCGGCAAGGTGAACGTCACCTTCACGCGCGGTTTCGTCTCATCGCAGGCATTCGTCGAGCGTTACGAGTCCGCGGGCCCGATCTCCACCCTGCTACCGGCGAAAGCTGACGACGGCCTCTCATTTCAACCGACTCACCCCAAGGCGGACGAGGCACTTGAGTGGATGGGGTTCGAGGCGCGGAGCGCGATCCTGGAATTGCTCGACGAGGCGATCGTTGACAAGCACTCCAAGGTCTACGTTGTGGCCTATGACCTGAATGAGCCCGAGATTGTCTCGCGTCTCTTGAAGCTCAAGAAACGATTGAGCATCATCATCGACGATTCGGGAACCCACGGGCCGGCACACTCGGCAGAGAGCGTGGCGGCCGGGCAACTTGGCGCTTCGCCCGGCGCCGCCGACGTCACGCGACAGCACGTCGGGCAGCTTCAGCACAACAAGTTCATCGTCGTCGACGGGCCGAAGACAAAGGCAGCGATTTGCGGCTCGACGAACTTCAGTTGGCGGGGGCTCTACGTGCAGGGCAACAACGCGCTGGTCGTTCGCGGAGCGAAGGCGATCCAGCCGTTCTTGTACGCGTTCGACGCTTACAGGAACGACGACTCCCCTGCCGTGTTCGGGGGGACTTCCGCATCCAACTGGACCGACCTCGGAATCACAGGCGTCGACGCGAAGGTCGCGTTCTCACCGCACACCTCATCGAACGCGCTGCTCGCCAAGATCGCGAAGGACATCGAGACGAAGACGAAGTCGAGCCTGTTCTACTCACTCGCGTTCCTCTACCAGACACCCGGTGCGATGCAGGATGCGATCAGATCTGTGATGCAGGACGATGACAAGTTCGTCTACGGGATCTCGGATAAGAAGGTCGGCGGCATTGAGGTACAAACGCCCGATGGCAACGTCACGCCCGTGTTCGCGGCCGCGTTGGGGAAGAACGCGCCCGAGCCATTCCACTCGGAGCCGAAGGGGGGCGGAGGAACGCGCATGCACCACAAATTCGTGGTCATCGACTTCGACAGGCCCACGGCACGCGTCTACCTCGGCTCGTACAACTTCTCCGTCACCGCTGACACGAAGAACGGCGAGAACCTCGTCCTGATCAAGGACCGTCGGATCGCCACGTCGTACATGATCGAGGCGCTGCGGATCTTCGACCACTACCATTTCCGCGTAGCGCAGCAGGCGGCGAAGGCGGCCAAGGAGAAGCTCGAACTCGCGCCCGCGCCGAGTGCCGCTGGCGAGGAGCCGTGGTGGCAGCCGTACTACACGGACGCCAGACGCATTCGGGATCGCATCCTGTTCGCGTAGGGTGTGGATCGCCCCGTGTGACCGGTCTGCGCTCCGTCGAGCGCGACCGATGATCGCGACCTCACCAACTCCATTCCGGACTTCCTCCCTCGGCGAGCCGACGATCCACTTCGCCTCGCATCGCACAGGCGGCGTCGGAGGATTCGACCTGATGCAGGCGGCACGATCCACGGCGACCGGGCCATTCGGCGCGCCCACTTTCATCGTCGAGCTGAACACCACCGCCGCCGACTTCGATCCCTGGCTCTCCCCCCGACGGCGAAACGCTGTACTTCGCCTCGGACCGTGGGGGCGGATTGGGCTCCTACGACATCTGGGTGGCATCGCGCGAGTGTCCCTGAGACTCAATGGGTACGCCTGGCGCGATGCCGACCGGTGCCAGCGTCACCGCCGTGAACGGCACACTCGTGGCGCCGCCAACCGACAGCCGCAACGCGATCTGGTGCTCCCCGAGCCGCATCAAGTCGCGCGCCGTGATCTCCGGCTCCATCTCGGCACCCACCACTTCTGCGTCCTCCGCCCCGAGCCGAAAGCACACCAGAGTCCTGACGTTCGCCAGCACCGCATCTCGCAGCCGTTCGTCGAGCTGCCCGACGTATTGACAGGCGAGCACGACACCGACTCCAAACTTGCGCGCCTCCGAGAGCATCTCGCCGAATGCGGTCGTAGCGAACGAGCCCGCCTCGTCCACATAGAGGTGGAACTGCCGGCGGGACTCCGGAGGCGAGCTGGCCCGTGAGTACGCCGCGACCTGGATGCGCGCGAGCAGGAGCGCCCCGAGGATTGCGCTCGCGTCCTCGCCAAGCTCGCCCTTCGCCAGCCGGGCGAGGAGCACTCGCCCGTCATCCATCACCTGGCGCACGTCGAATGCGCTGCGCGAACGACCGACGACGGCGCGCACCATCGGGTTCGTCAGGACGGCGCCGACCTTGTTCAAGACGGGCGCCACGATCTCGGCGGTCATCCGCCCGTACGACGGGAGCTCGACGAGCCAGAAGTGTCGCACGATGGGGTCGGTGACCTTCTCGACGACCATGGCGCGGAACCGCTCTTCGAGCAGCAGCCGCGGTACGTCTGCGATCGTCGCGCGAGGCACCTCGAGCAACGCCAAGAGCGCGTTGCGGAAGATATGCTCGAGCCGCGGCCCCCACGTGCCCTGCGGCGCGTAGACCTTGCGGAAGGCAGCGAGCACTCCCGAGGCGACGCGAGGCCGCGAGCGCGGCTCCACGCGCTCAAGGAGGTTCATCGGAAGCGCATGCGCTGGGACCGACGGGTTGAAGAGGATGACGTCGTTCTTGCGCCGGCGCGGCACGAGGCTGAGCACCCGGTCGACGAGGTCGCCGTGCGGGTCGAGCAAGGCGAAACCGCGCCCGGCGTGCAGGTCAGCCACGATCAGGTGCTCGAGGAGCACCGACTTGCCCGAACCCGTCTTGCCGATGACCGCGACGTGGCGGAGCATGTCTTGGGGCAGGATGCCGAAAACCTCGCCGCGTCGGACGCGGTGGTCGACTTCGGCGAAAAGGAGTGGGGAGCCCGAAGGGTGGGGCATGAGAGGAGCGGTGAACGCAGCCCGGTCGGCCTGCGCGGCAACGATGTAGCCGGGAGATGGAGAGCGTATGGGAATGCGTCGCATCAGGATCGAACTGGAGCTGCCCGAGGAGCTGTTCGCGGATCCGGGGTTCGAGGGGCGCGTCGTCCGTGTCGCTCGCGAGGTGGCGGTCATGGATCTGCTGCGGGACGCGTTGATCTCACAGGACAAGGCTGCCGAGATGCTCGGTGTCGACCGTGGGCAGCTCGTGGACATCATGAACGCGCGCGGCGTGCCGCACATCGGCGAAACCGTGGAGGACCTCGGCAGAGAGCCAAAGCAGCTCTCCGTCTGGAAGCTCGGAGCACCGCCGAACCTCACACGCAAGGACTACTACGACCCCAAACAGTAGCGATCTCACGACGAGCCCTCGCTTGACGAAAACCCATGTGCTCCTGCATACTTAGAGGCGTACCCGCATTCCGCACGAAGGAGGTGCGTCGCATGCCTACTCGAACGATACGTGCCCGAGTGCACGGCAGACAGCTGGAACCGGTCGATGAGCTGGCGCTGCCCGACGGCAGCGAGGTCACATTGACCATCGAGATTCCGCAGCCTCGCGAAGAACGCAAGCGGGTCGAATTCGCAGTCTGGGATCTCGGCGTCAAAGTGCCGATTGCCCGCGACGTGATCTATGACGGCATCGGGTAGGAGCGGGGACCCGCTCGACACCAGCGTCCTCGTCGGGCAGCTCGAGATCATTATCGTGGAGATTCCGGCAGAGCGGCCTGTGGCGCGCGAGCGCGAACTGCCCTGCAGGAACCTCGGGCTTATCGGCCCCGTCACCCGCGATGTCATCTATGCAGACATCGGGTAGCGCGCAGGCGCTCATCGATACGGTGGGCAGGGCATCATGTACGCGCGAACCTATCGCTGATCCATCACGCATATGTTCAACATCCGAGTTCCAGGGAGGAGGGGTTCGATGAAGACGTACGTCTTCCCGGTCGAGTTGACCGAGGAGGAGGATGGCCGCTGGTCCGCGGTCTGCCCCGCGCTGCCAGGGTGTGCGACGTGGGCGCATGATCGCGTCGAGGCGATGCGCAACATCCGGGAGGCTGTCGAACTCTACGTCGAGGACATGATCGAGGCCGGAGAACCACTTCCGAATTCGGTCCAGGTTCTCGACAGTGCCGCGGTGAGCATCACCGTATGACCTCGCCAGAGCTTCGGGGCGTCTCGGCACGAGAACTGATCCGAGCGCTCGAAGCGGACGGATTCTCGTGGACGAGAGGCAGAGGCAGTCACCGTGTATACCGGCATAGCGACGGGCGGCGCGTCGTGCTGGCGTTTCATCGCCCGAGCGCGACATTCCCGCCGAAGACTCTCGCGGCGATCCTCGCAGGTACCGGATGGACCGACGATGACCTGCGCCGCCTCCAATTGATCTCCTGACGCAGCAGACGGGAACGACCGAACATCGACGATGTTCGGTCTATTTGTTTGTGCACGCCGCCCTCCCGCGCGCCCGCACGCCGGACGCACTGCCGCCGACGACGGACGCCCGCGCTTCGGGCAGGACGAAGACACGGACGGTCGGGCCTTTGATGGGGCCGGATCGCCAGGAGGGCGGTCTTTCCTCGTGCACCACGATTGTCCTCGTGATGGCCGAAGAAAGATCGAGGAGGTCGCGTTCGTCCTCCTCGGAGATCAGGCAGCGTCGTTGCCTGCTTCGTCCTCGGGTCTCGGCAGGAAGCCGGGCCACTGCTCGGCGCCTTGGAGCCAAAGCAGCACGACGTGGGCGACCCGTCGCGGGTCGGTCGCCGAGGCCTTGGGCGCGGACCGAGCGAGGAGCTCGGTGTAGCTGCGGACCTCGGCAGCGGTTCGCCGCTGCGGACGTCCGGCGTTCGTCCTTGCGTCGCGATTCGCGTCGCGGGAGCCGGTCGCGTTCCGCTTCTCGCGGAACCGCGCGAGCGCTTTGAGCTGCTCCTTGTCGTCGAGCTCGCACAAGGCGAGCGCCGTCTCGAGCGGCACCTCGCCGTCACCGACGGCCTTGAGCAGCTCGCTCGTCGCGCGTTCCCGGAGCTTCAGCAAGCGCGACACCCAACCTTGCGACTTCGAGAGCTTGCCGGCGATCGCCGCTTGCGTGTGGCCGCGCTGCCGCATCTTGTAGACGGCGTTGGCGAGCTCGACCGGCGTCAGATCCTCGCGCTGGAGGTTCTCGGCGATCTGGGCGAAGAGCGCGTCGTCCTCGTTGCCGGTCTTGAGCGTCACGGCGACGGCCTCGAAGGCGCCCGGCTCGTCGTCCCGGATCTTGGCGATGGCGGCGTGCCGCCGGTTGCCGGCGATCAGGATGTACCGGTCCCACACTTCGCGGCCGTCGGGCAGGACGTGCGGCTCACGCCGCATGCGCTTGTGCCAGACCAAGAGGGGCTGCAAGAGCCCGTTCTCGCGGATGTCGGCCGCGAGCTCGTCGATCCTCGTGAGCTTCTCGCGGCAGTTGCCGAGCACGCCGACCTCGATGCGGTCGAACTCGACCCGGCTCTGCTTGTTCATCGCATCCGTCATGGCTTCTCCTTCTCGGGTCGCTTCGCTCCGCTCCTCTCCTCGGGAAGCGGAACCGCCCGGGCGGACGCCTGACGCCGGCACGTCGGTGACTTCAGGCGCGGCCGGCACTGGGCTCGGCCGCGCAGGGGTGTGCCGGTCGCTCAGGCGGCCACCTGGACGCCCAAGGGCGCGAGGAGGTGCTCGGAGGCGGCCTCGGGTGTTGCGCGCGTCCACGAGGGCGTCAGGAGGCGCGTAGGGTCGTCGAGGGAGGCGAGACGCTGCTCGCCGAACCACAAGAGCCCCGACCCGCGGCCCTCGGTCGCATGGAGCGCGGCCTCGCGCAGCCGCTCCAGGCGAGACGCCGTCGGAGCGAGCGTCACGACCCTGAGGCTCCGGAGACCAAACCGCCGCTCGGGCCCGCCGCCTCGCCACCAGGCAACGTACCCGCGGTACTTCTGCCGCATGCGGGCGACAGAGACCGTGCCCCGGTCGATCTCGACCAAGAGCGCGTCGGGCTTGTGGTCCGTTGCGGCTACGACCGCGAGCGCGTCGGCGACGAGCGGGATGCGTGTCAGCCGTCCCCGCTCGACGAGTTGGACGCTTGCGGCGAGCTTCGTGCGGGCCGTCTCCCAGCGCAGCAAGCGCAGCGCGCCCGTGCGGTCGAGCGCGTGGAGCGCGACGCCGAGGTCGTTGCGCGCGAGCTCGTGGGCGAGCAGGTAGAGCGACTTCTTCGCGTTCGGCACATGGGGCCGCGGTAGGTCGGTCGTGCTCGCGAGGAGGTCGGCACCGCGCCGCGTGAGCGCGAAGGCCGGAGCCCGCTCGCGAGGATCCATAGCGGCCGGGATGAGCCGGTGGACGAGCCGCTCACGGACGAGCCCGTCGAGCGCGTGAGCGACCTCGGCCGCGGGTTGTACGCAGACGAGAGCCAGCTGGCGCGCGGTCAGGAACTCGTGCCGCCCGAGCGCTCGGAGCGCGTCGGGCAGCCACGTCGGCTGGTCGTCGAGGAGTGAGGGTTGGTGCATAGGCGCGGGTGGGAAGATCGAGCGAGGTGAGCGAGGCAAGAGCGATCGCGAGGGCCTCGTGGCCGGAGTCTGTCGCGAGGCCACGGACCTCGGGATACTGCCGGCAGGCGTCGTCGCGAGAGGGGGCGTTGGCGAGGAGCTCACGCAGCGCCTCGCCAGCGATGGTCACGATCGGGATACCGGACTTCGCCGCCACGACGGCGAGGATCCGGAGCAGGGTCGGTGCGAGCCGATGCCGTGGCTTCGTGCAGACGATCGCGGTGGGCCGCGTCTGGACGAGCAGGCGCACGAGGGCGAGGCGGACCGAGGTCGGACGGGACTCCGCGATCTCGCCGAGACCGCGGACCTCCCACGCGTCCGCAGCGGCATAGCGGAGGCCCTTCTGGGTGGGGACGAGCGCGAGCACACGGGGATCGCGGCGGGTGGGGTGGGGCTCAAGCATGCGGGTGGCGTGAAGTGAGTGAGCTGACCTGCCGACGTGCTTCGGCGCGGGTGAGCGCCCGGACGACTCCCGTGAAGTACGCACCACGGGTCGTGCGCAGGCGACTCTCGGGCACTGCCTTGGCGAGATCGAGCGCTCTGCGCAGGAGCTCGGGGCGATGCCGTGCGGTGAGCTCGTCGAGAAAGGCGAGTGCCTCCCAGTCGTCGAGGGCGAGCGCGATCTGCTCGGCGAGGGGCCTGTCCACAGGGCGCGGGCTCCTTCCCTCTCCCGGACCCTCACCCATCCTCGGTGAATCGTTGTGCATACATGCACATCGCCGATCGGCGTCGATCGACGTATGTGTGATTGAACGAACGTAACGTTCCTCCCCTTCCGTAGGTTTCCCCTCCACGGAATCGAGCGACTTGTCCACAGGCTGGGGATAACTGCACACGAGGGCGACGAGACGACGGGAGACGCGGCATACGTCCAGGCCGAGAATCGACGCCAGGTCGCGAATCGAGATGCGGCGCTCGACTGACCCGAACCGGAGCGCCACTTCGAGCGAGACGGGAGCCGGGCTCATACGGGCAAGTTCTGAGGCGCCGCGTCTTGTCGCACGAAGAGCGTGCCGAGCTCGATCGTGCCGAGCTGATTGATGCGCGGTGCGTGGAACTCGAGCAGCTTGGTCTCGGCGAGGTGTGAGAGGGCATGCTCGACGAGCTTCGGGGTGAGATCGACCTCCTCGGCGAGCCGCTCGAGCGTGGTCCACACACGCCCGGTCGTCGGGCAGGCACGCATCAGGAGGTGCACGAGGAGCTTCGTGTCCATCGGGGAGAGGTGGCCGAAGGCGCGCAATAGCGGCGCGCGAAGGACGGTGATCGTGGGTGCGGGAGGGGTCATGGGGGTTGGGGGTGAAGCCGGTGCTCGGATGCCGCGATCGCGGCAGCGAGCCGGGGGCTGTCGAAGGCAGGCGCGTGGGCCATGGCGAATGCCGACCGCGGCCGGTGGCGGACGAGCCAGGCGATGGCGATCGCCACGGCGCTCCAGGCCGCACGACGGGCGCGGTGACCCGGTCGCGAGACGTTGGTCTCGTGTACGAGATCGGGCGCGAAGCCAGCGACGAGCTGGTGCGCAAGCGCGTGTGGCCGCCGGCCGCGGCGCGCGCCGAGCAAGAGCTCGCGTGCACGCGGCAAATCCGCGTGGTCGATGGGAATCCTCCGGGCGAGACAGAGCGCCTTGACCGCGGCGGCCATCGAAGCAGTCGCCGACGGGCTGCACCCGAGGAGCACGCTCGACGGGCGGTGCGCCCGAAGGACGCCTTCGACATGCCGGAGAAGGACACGATTCCGTGCCTCCTGCCCTGCGTGGTGGTGCAGGTCGAGGACACGAAAGCTGCCATCGACGAGGCCGAAGCGGTCGAAGACAACGGTACCCGGGTGTGAGGCGTGGAGAACCAGCGAAAGAACGCGCGTCTCTGGACGCGAAGAGGGCACTTCGGGCATGGCGAAGAGCGCCCGGGGGTGCCCCTTGACGGATCGCGCACAGGGTCTCTAAGGTGCGCAAGCCGCCCTCTGGAGGCACGTCGGGGCTGACCCGAGCCCGGCGGGGAAATGCCTGCAAAGCGATCCCGTCGAAGCTCGTTGAATTAGGCCTCTATGGTGCCAAAGGACGGCGGCCTCGTAAGGGAGGGAAAGGGGGCCTTTACGAGGCCAGTTATCCACAACGAGGGAGGGAACGAAGAGAGGGCGGGCCTGTGGATAGGTCGCCCTCTGTGTAGCATTCGATTGATATCTGCGCATCCGATCAGGGTTAGTCGGCGGCGGTCGACTTGACGGGACCACCTCGACGGAGGTTTGGTGGTTTCACGCCGAGGGAGCCGCCGCTCCCGGCAGGCGATTGATCAATAACCCACACTCGTATGAGCAAGACGACTCCGACGAAGAAACCTCAACGCACTCAAGCCGACGAGACGCGGGAGGCGCTGGCCAAGGGCTGGGTGCCGATCTGCGTCCACTGCGAGCTGCCGCTGGACGTGATCGTGCAGCCGGTCGCCGGCACGCGGACATGGCGGTGGTCGACTGAGGACCGCCGCTACGGCGTTCGCACCGACTTCAACATAGCCCCACGACACCAAGCGTGTGGAACTCCGGAGTATGGCCTCATGGACGCCGGGCTCCCAGAGACGTAAGAGCGCGGGCGAGGCATCGGGCCATCACGACGAGAGGGCGACCCTGCGACAGGTCGCCCTCTTTCGTCTTCTCCCTCCCTTACGGCGCATGGGCCCGCGTGGAATCCTGGAGAGGTCGCGACATCTTCACAATTGACCATGAACCACGCTATGGTGCCCACACCGCCGGCTGCCCACGCTCCTTCACAACCTGACTCTATGCCAACTGCAACTTCTCCCGGAGTCGCAGCGCCCCTCGTGCTCCTGACCTTCGCCGAGGCGGCGCGCATGCTCCGGGTCTCCCAGATGACGATCCGTCGCCTCGTCGAGCGCGGGTTGCTGCCTTGCTGCCGCGTTGCGAGACGGGTGCGGTTTCGGATGGCGGACATCGAAGCCTATGTCGCCGAGCACATGCGCGGCGGCAGCAATGACAAGCCCTATGGCGGTGCGCAAGATACGTGATCGCTGGTGGGTGGACATTCGGTACAACTTCGTGCGGTACCGGAAGAAGAGCCCGCTCAACACGAAGGGCGGCGCCCAGGCGTACGAGACCTACCTCCGCGGCGAGCTCGCCAAGCACGGCAGCCTCGAACACCTCGGGCCGAAGCCTCCGGAAGCGAAACCCGTCACGTTCGCCGAGTTCGCCGAGCGGTGGATGCGGGAGTACGTGGCCGTGAACAACAAGTGGTCGGAGCAGCGAAGCAAGGAAGCCATCCTCCGGGTCCATCTCGTGCCCGAATTCGGCCGGTTGCCTCTCGCCGCGATCGACGCTGCGCGTATCGATCGGTTCAAGGCAGAGCTCCTGCGAGGCACTCCGGTGCATGGCCGGGTTGGCCTGCACCCGAAGACGGTCAACAACGTCCTCGCGGTGCTCCGGAAGTGCTTGGTGAGCGCCACCGACTGGGGCGAGCTCGACCGCTTGCCGGTCATCCGTCGTCTCAAGTTGGGCCCAGTCCCGTACAGGTACCTATCGGACGCGGAGGTGGAGTCGCTCCTCGCGGCCGCGACGCCTGGTCCCTGGCGGACGATGGTCCTCCTCGCGGTCAAGACCGGACTTCGCTACTCGGAGCTCGCCGGCCTGCGATGGGAAGACATCGACTTCGAACGACGCCAGCTTGTGGTACAGCGCGGCAAGGTGCTGGGCCGCATTGGCTCCCCAAAGAGCGGCCGCACTCGGTGTGTGCCCCTTGCCGTCGACGTGCTCACGGCGCTGTGGGCACTCGACCTACGCGACGGTCCTGTCTTCAGCCATGTCGAGACCCACAAGCAGGCGTGGTATGCACTCGCTCGCTTCTCCGAGGCTGCCGGTCTCGAACGGGTCGGATGGCACGATCTCCGGCATACCTTCGCGACCATGCTTGCCTCCGCCGGAGCGTCCCTGCGTACAGTTCAGGAGCTCCTTGGTCATGCGAGCATTGTCATGACGATGCGCTACGCGCACGTGGGCCCTCAGGAGCTCCGCGCTGCGATCAACCTCCTCGAGCCTGGAGAAAAAGGCAACGGGTGGTCACGGTCGTCTTCTACGCCATCACCATCTATGCCGCCAGGTCTCGCTATTTCCGCTCAACAAAGCCAAACCACCGCCTTTGGAGCGGTGGTCTGACGTCAGCGGGCAACGGGAATCGAACCCGCTGTGGTGAAGTGACGCGAGGGAGCGAGGCAGTTCGCCTCGTCTCAACGAAGCGAAGGATCGGAGGTCGAAGTCCACTTGAAGGATCCCGTGATGGCCGGAAATTACCCCGAGCGGGCAACCGGCGGGCACCATCGCGGACTTGGCTTGGCTTGGAATGCCCTGACGGCTCAGGAGTGCGCGTGGCATCTGGACAAGTGCCGGCTACCGGTTGCCGCGGTGCTATCATGGGTAGATCTGACAGTGGAATCTACCTCGATAGCCACGCGCCCGATCGCCGGGAGCCATCAGCGTGTGTGCGAAAACCAGCTGTGCGATACCCATCTCGGGCTTCACCTGGACGGGAACCGTTCCTATGTTCGCCAATTCGAGCACGATTACGCCATGAAAGCCGGGTGCCACCTGCGTCGCCGTGGCTACCACGACACCCATACGTCCAATGCCGGACCGGCCTTCGACGAACGCCATGACGTCGTTGGGTAGCGCGACGAACTCCCTGGTGGTTCCGAGCACGCAGTCGCCGGGATGTAGGACGAACTTCTCCCCACTACGCACAAACAATCGCTCACGGCCCGCCGTCTCCGCCCAGGCCATTCCTCCAGGGTCAGAGAGGTCCACCGAAGCAAGCCGCGTTCTGCGAGGTACAGCGAACCAGTTCCCAAGATGCACGTCCAGAGACGCGGCTTGGACGGACCCTTTCGACCAGGGGATTACCGATAGGCGGAGCGGGTTTCCGACGGCAAGGCCGTGCCTTCGCTCGATTTCGGCGGCCGACAACACGCCGGTGGCATTGCCGTGGCCGCCGCTCTCGCGATCTTCTTCCGCAGGGTTCGACATGATAGGGGATTATCAACCAACCGTCTGGGGAGCAGCGTGCAGAGGCGATTCGTACGGGAGGAGTTCAATGGCCTTCAACACAAGCCGACAGGTCTTTCGGTATTCCTCAAATGCATCTTCCCAACTTTTCTCTTGCCCGCGTTCCCCCAGGCCATCGGTCTCCGAAGCTCGGGATGTTAGTTTCACCTCTTCGCCCTCGCCCCACAACACCTGGTACGCCCAGGCTGCCGAGAGAACCTCAGAGAAGCAATGAGGTATCTCGGGCTCAATCAAAGGTGGGAGCTCGTTGCGGATCAATTCGATCCTGTCGAAGAAGGTGGGACTCAGAACAGCGACCTTGGACCCCGGAATGGCCGCTCGGGCTAGTCTCCGAATCTCGGACAACGCAGTGGTGACCTTTGGCTCAACAACCTTGCGCACCAGAATCTCCTCGACATCGTCGGTGCGCGTGGACACGTTTGCTGGGGCAGTCAGCCTGGCTTGCCAGCGTTCGAGATATTTCCGCAGTGCGTTCGCGGACGCCTGCCGGCTCCGGAGGGTCTTGTGGGTCCCGTCCTTGTCAGGCGTTGCGTGGCTGTCGAGAAAGGCTCCAAGAGTTCCCTCGTCCCACAACTCCTCGAGTATTGTCCGAAGTCGGTAGCGAAATCCCGGATAGCCGCTTCGCGGGCTGACGTCGGCGGTGTCCCATCGGCCCACTGTCTTGAGGAACTCCGCCTGCGCGACGAAGAAGCCAAGGCCCATGATGCGGACTGCAAGGAGATCCGCGATGAGCTCGCGGATGCAGGTGGAGACGAGCCGCGACAGCCACTCCTGGTACTGAATGAGTCGCTCAGGAGGCGGAGTAGAGCCAGCTTCCAAACATGCCGCCTCGACTTCGCTTGAATCTACATGTTGCCACGATGGGTTTCGCCGATGGAGCGGCGGTTTGTGGCTGAAATCAATGAAGTGACCGAGTTCATGTGCGAGGAGCGGAAGCAGGAGAGTGTCCTCGGTGTCCAAGCGAGGGAACGACAGGATGCCGATGTGCTCGGGAAGGATGGGTACTTGGTCCGTCGCCCTTGAGGACGCGTCTTGGGGGAAACGTCGTCTCCAAAGTGCGGCGAGCAATTCCTCAGGTGCGGTCTCGCTGGGTTCGACTACGCTGCTGTGACCCGGCAGAAAGTACTCGTAGGGGTCGAGCACATCAGGCAAGAGGACGTTCTCACGAAGCAGCGTCGTCACGGCCACATACGTGAAGTTGTAGTTCCACTGCGGTCGCACCAGGCAGATTGCGGCAAGGTGCGGCTCCGATCGCGGGTCTGCAGGCGGCAGCGATGGTGTGCCCTCCGAAGGCGGCTCGCTTGATGTTGGCGGGATCGTTGCGGCGCCCGGCTCGGTGGTGACGCTTGGAAAGTACAGTCTTGTCAGGTGCTCCAGCGCCAGCTGAATAGCAGGCGGGCAGTCTGTTGGAGAACTCGCCCGGAGGAAGCGCAGGTACGCGGCCAGCGTCCGTACAATACGAGCGAGTGCCTGCAGTCGGTAGTCCGCGGCAGGTCCCGTCGGAACATGCGGCCGATTGGGGTCGTAAAGCGATCGCAGCTGCGACTCGACAAACTCGGCTACCACGTCGAAGACGTCGCGAATCCGGATGGCGGCGGCTGGGTAGTCCTCGCGGGTAATAGCCCGCAGTTGCCGTCGGAGAAGTTGCGCTTGGTAGACGGCTACGCCAATCGACGGGTTTTCGACGTACTCGTCGATCGCACAGTCTTCTTGGGTGAGCAACATGTTCTGTTCTGGTAATAAATGAACCCCAGCGCGGTCAGAGAGCGGGAGACCTACAGCGCACCGGGGTTGGTGATCTCGTCGAATGAGGGAGGTTCGAGGCGAACTGTCTCCGTGTAGGTCTCGTCGGCGCCGAGGCGCGCCAACTGAGCGAAGAAGTTCCGGACCTGCTCGACCATCTGTCGATCCGGCATTGACTTACCACTCTCGCTGATGTCGCGAACGAACTTAGCGTACGCTCGCAGCCTGTTGGCGATATCGGTAGTCGTCGCCAGACGAGGTCGGACCAACCGGACCACCGCGTCGGTCGCGATTCGGTAGTTTGCGAGACTGGCTCCGGGATTGTGGGGAGTCTGACCCCCCGCCGCCTCGAGAGCGAGACGGAAGAAGTCGTTTGCATTTCTGAGGACGCGTCGCGGGACTTCGTCAGCCGCCAACCCGTCCTCAGCTTGCAGGACGCGACCGAGATAGTCCGCCATCACCGCAGCCGTGTAGGTCCAACGGCCGGGACCCACGACTCCAATTGAAGGTGTCTGGGACATTTTCAATTCCTCGAGCGAACGTTGTGGGACTGCTGTGGGGAAACGTGAGGGTAGGGCGATAGGTTCGCCGCCATCCACGGGGGTAGAGGTCTCTCGCGCCGTGCTTATGACTCCGCCGACATGTGCACGTACCCGGTCCATCGCCACCGATGCCGGATGGCGCGCCCGGAGCCCAGCGCTCGACGTCCAGAATGTTTGAACCGGACGGAGCGTTCGTGCTGAGCAACCGATCAGCTAAACTCCTGAAAGCATTTGCATTTTCAAGGATCGGCGCTCCGCCACTATCATGCCAAAAACGGCCGACTATAACAACGGGAGTGGAGCTGTCAAGATGTGATCGAACGGGCCGCCGTCCGCGATCACAGCGACCGGTCCAACATCACCAACATCAAACAGACGCCTCGGGTCGGAGGGTCCGGTTCATCCTTGTGTCACGGTGCTCCGGGGCCGCGAGAAGCGGTCGAGCACGTGTGATCTGGTCACGACGCGGGTCGCCGATTGCGAGCGTGGGTCGTGCTTGGTGTGCGACGCGTCTGCCGAGACCCGGGGAACGAACTTCGCGTGGACGCTTCCTGACGCTTCGCGTAGTCCCTTCGTGGCTGGATTCCTGCGATGGCGCCGCGTGTTACGGCGATCCGTCGCGAGGGACTGCGGCGCGCACTTCGCGAAGCTCGCGTAGTCGTGGCCAGCGAGATACTGCGCGGAACGCCACGGAGCGCGATGGCATGCGCGCTGCTCAACGCAGGAGGCATGAGCGCGCATCCAACGGCCGAGCAGAACCTGCGGCTGCATCAGCCTCTCCTCTGCCTGTTCGTCGCGGCCTGCTCCACCGCAGGCGCCGACGCGAGTCTGAGCGGTGCCTGCGAAGCCCTCGGCCTGTGCGACGCGCCTCCACCACGCGCGGTCGCCGTGATCGTCCTGTGCGATCACTCCGTCGGTGCGCCCTGCTCCGAGAACACCCTCGCGGCGCAGCTCGAGATTCTCCTGCCCGCCGTCGCAGACCGACCTGACTCCACTCTCGATCTTTGGATGCTCGGCGGCTCGGCAGCGAGAACCCGACGCGTCCACCACGAGGTTGCCCCACCATTCCGCGAGGACGCGACGGTGCGGGCACTCGCTTCGTCCCGGCGTCGATTCCTCAGCGAGGCGCGTGAACGTCTTCTAGCCGCCGCCCGGTCCCAGCTCGTCGCCCGCCCAAGCAGACGATCTCCGATCTTCGAGGCCATCACCAAGATCGCGATGGTGGGCTCCAGCGGGTCACGCCGAGCACGACAACTCGTTCTCGTAACGGATGCCCGCGAAGTCAGCGGGATCGGCGACTTTGAGTGCGCGCGGATCCCGACGCCCCGTGGCCTCGAAGCGGTGCTTCGGCGCAGGCGCGTCCTGCTCCCCGGCTCCCTCGCGCGAGTTCACGTCACGTTCGCCTTCGCGGACGCTGGTGAGGTCAGCGAGGCGCGATGCACGACCGACCTCGCTCGGGAGCAACGCATCCGAGAAGCGTGGACCTCGGCGCTCCGCCGTTCATCGGCCGGGAGCATCACCTTCACCGACGGCCCCGCGCAGCTCCACCCCGAAAGGATCGAAGACCAATGAACCCCCTAGCCCGACTCCTTCTCGGTCGCGGCGCCGAAGCGGATGCCGCCGCCTCCGTCAACTCGGGCACAGACCGGGTCACGGCTGCGATCGGCGAGCGGCCCGGCTTCAACCCGACCGAGAACGCCGAGCACGCCCTCGTCGCGAAGGCTCTTGACCGCGCCGAGCTCGAGGAGCTTCGCGAAGATCTCCGACGCGCCGAGGAAGAGGCATCCCAGCACATCCCGCCGATGTTGATTTTCCTCGGGCTCGTCCTTGCCGTTGCGGTCGAGGTCGTCGGGTCGGTGCTGATCCTGCGCGCTGTCGGCGTGCCCGCAAGCGAGCGACTGCCGCTCTCCGTGGCGCTCGCCGCGACGATTATCGGCATCACCGCTGCGGCAGCTCGCTTCACCGCGACGCCGCGAAACGATGTGCCCCCGAGTGGAGACAAGAACCCGCGCAACTGGCGGGCTCTTCTGGTGCTCGCGGCCTACTCGGTCTTCGTCGTCGCTGTCGTCGTCGTGCGTATGGCAGCCGGCGACCACGAGGACGACGAGGGTGCGTTCACCTTCGCTCACGCGGTGATCTTGGCTGCGACAGCAATCGGCCCTGCCTGGGCGGTCGAGGCAATCGTCCGGAAACGCCGGCCTTCGTTGCAGCTTCGCGCCCGCGTGCGCGCGCTCCGAGCACGCGTCCGCGAAGGCGAGCGACGGCTTCGCCGCGCTGAGTCCTACGTCCAGCGGAACGCCCGCAACAAGGAGGCTTGGGACGGAGAGTTCGCACGCCGCAAGGCTGCCTACGCAACCGCCCACCGCCTCGCGAGCGCCAAACGTGGAGGGACCGATGGCGCGCCGTAGACGTCGCCAGCACGAGACCAACAACAGCGATCGGAACATCCAGGAGTCGGAAATGGCCAACAGAAGTGCGACCTCCGTCGAGATCATCAACGCTGGCGCCAACCGCGGCGCGCGCGAGAACGTCGCCGCGCTCGCGGCACTGAGCCGCGACTCGGAGCGCATCGCTCCCCTCGCCGTCTACGTGGACCCCATGCCCGGCCGGGCCCGCACGCTGGCGGCAATCGCCCAGGAGCGCGGACTCCAGAGCCGGGCGGTGGAGGGCACGGTGGAAGATCTCGTAGAGCGCTCCTCTATCGGCAACCGAAGCCCGCTCATCCTCCACCTCGACCGCCCGCGGGCCATCGCCGAGGTGCTGCGCGCGCCGGGCGTCAGCGAACGGCCCATCCTCGCGTACGGCCTGATCCGTCTGCCCGGTGCGAAGCTCTGGGGGGTGCGGATCGCGCTCCTGCCCTCCGACCGCCGCGGACGGGACGAGACACTCCACTTCTTCGAGGCGCTCTCGAGCTTGGCCGAACGAGGCGGCAGTGACCGCGTCGTCGGACAGCGCGCCGAGCCGGCCCACCGCGTCATCGAGCCCATGCTCCGCGCCTGGATGCGGGAGCACGCCGCCGCATGCCTCACGAAGCTCATCGCCGGCCTCGAGCCGGAGGTCGATCCCGTCGAGATCACGACCGATGGAGAGCGCACACGACCGCTCCTTGTCTGGGACGCTCCGGTCTGGTCCGACCCAGCGGCGCTCGCACGGGCCGTCGTCGCGAACCCCTCGACCCCGATCTCCCGCGGACGCGACTTCGTGATCGCCGAGACCTGCCGCGACGAGATCCGCTTCCACGAGGTGCGCATCCGCCAGACCGATGGCCAGGTCCAGGTGCGCGGCGTCGAGTCCTTCGACGCAGGTGCGCTCGCCGAGCTGCGCGCCGAGGACAAGGAAGCGGAGCGCGAGCGGGTCCGGGTGGTGGCAGAAGCGGCGCTTCGGCTGGCGGAGCGTCTCACCATCAGCCGCCGTGCTCCCATCCTCATGACCGACTGACCGCGACTGACGGGAGTGAACGATGGGAACGGTTCTCCTTGGGATCGCGCTCTTCGCCTTGCTCGGCGCGGCGCTGGCGTGGATGTTCGGGCTCGAGCGGGCCGCACGGCGCTTGGGAACGGGAGCGATCATCGTCGTCCTCGCGCCGGTCCTCTTCGAGCTGCTCGTCCGCTGTCTTGGGCAGGGCAACCTGCAGAGCTGCTCGGGTGCGCCCTGGGCTGCCGGTATCGCTCTCCTGCTCACGCTCGCGGGCCTTGTCCGCTTTGCGATCTGGTGGTGGGGCCACACCCGCGAAGAGCGCTCCCGACGCGCCCAAGCACGTAGCCGCGCCGAACACGCCGCCCGACGGCGTCTCCCTCCACCCCATGAACCGATGGGTGAGCCGTGAGCGCATCCCTCGCAGCGCGATTCCGGTACCTCCTGCGCGGTGGGGAGAGGCGGCTTGCTCGGGCTCATGCCCAAGCCGAGCTCGACACGGCGACGAGAACGCCGGGCCAGGTGGCCCTTACGCGCGAGATGACTCGCCGCCAAGCTCAGCTCGAGACGCATGCCGTCTTCGGCACGACCGAAGACGGGATCCCCTATCTCATCCCCATTGCGGCGCTGTCCCGTCACATGCTCTTCACCGGCGCTTCCGGGGCCGGCAAGACCTTCGGGCTGCTCCGGCTTCTGCTCCCCCTCCTGCCGCTCGCGCTGCGCGGCGAGCGGTCTGTGACGCTCGTCGATCCGAAGGGCGAGATCAGCGCACTCCTGCCGCCGCTCCTCGCTGAGGTCGTGCTGGCCCTTCCAACCGGAGCCCGTGCAGCGGCACTTCGGCGGATACGGATGGTGGATCCCTTCGATCCGCACGCGCTGCCGCCCCTCGACCTCCTGTCGGTGCGCACCGCCCTGGAGGAGGGTGTGCATCTGCGCCAAGTCGTCTCTGCGCTTGCCCAGGCGACCGCGACCCTCGGCATCCGGCAGGCAGATGCCCTCCTGTGGCTCACCCGGCTGGCGCGCGAGCAGGGCGTGCCGTTCTCGCTTCTCCCCATGATCCTCAACGACTCGTTCGTGCGTGAGGCGCTCGTCGCACGCTCGAGCGCCGAAGTCCGCTCATACTTCCACGGACGCTTCACGACCGAATCGACCGTCACCCGAGACGGGCTCGGAGCGCGGCTGGATTCGTTCTTGGCGCTGCGCTCGACCCGGCTGTGCCTTGCGGCCGGCTCCATGCTCGACCTCGGCGCGGCGCTCGATGAGGGGGTCACGGTCGTCAACCTCGGACATGCGCCAGGCGGTGTTCGGAGCGTCCAGAGCTTCTTCGCACTCACGCTGACAACCCTGTTGATCCAGGCCGCGTTCGCCCGCCCAAACACTGCACAGCAGCCCCCTGCGACCCTCGTCTTCGACGATGTCGCCGAGCTCCTCTTGCAGGACGTCGCGGTCGATCTCGAGCGCACCCTCGTCCTTCTCCGGAGCCGCAACGTGCATCTCTTGGCAACTACCCAGGAGCTGGCGCAGCTCACGGCCATCACTCCGCTTCTGCGTGGTGCCTTCCTCACGAATGCGGCAGTCTGGACGGCGTTTCGCGCCGGGCCACACGACGATCATGCCCTCTCGCTCATGTTGCGTCCGACCGGCCGCCGTCTCAGGACCCGGGGGCATCCCTGGGAAGGCGAGCGGGGTCCTGTGTTCCACTCGCAGGCCGAAGAGCAGCGGCTCCTTCTTGAAGAAGCCATCTCGCTGCCGGCGCGCACAGCGTACGTGTGGGATCGGGCCGAAGCGTTCGGCCCTGTCCGCCTGCGTACTGCCGATCTCCAGACGCCAACGGAAGCAAGCCTGCCGGCCGAGCTTCTCGCCGAGATCCGCCGCGGCTCGGTCGCTGTGCCGATCCCTGACCTCGAGGCCCGCCTCGTATCGGAACGCGAGCGGTTGCGTGCGCTCACCGGCGCTGTCGCGCGGCCCGAACGCACGGAGGGTCCTTCTCCGTCCCCTGGCGTCAGCGCTGACGCACACACACGGCGGCGCCGCCGTCCCACGAACGTGCCGAACCTCGGGTAGGGCGATGGCTAGCACCCTGAAGAAGCTCTCGGTGGCAGTCTTCGTTCTCGCCCTGCCCTGGATCGTCCTCTACTGCCTTGGCCTCGGGCTCGTCTCTGTCTGGCGTGCTGCCGCGACCCTTTGGCGTCTCCCGCGTGCGCTCCGCAACACCGTGCGCTGCCCGCTCGGCCACCCGGTCGAGACCGCCTCCTTCTGGCGCTGTCAGTGCGGCGCTGCGATCGCTGGATACGCCTTCACGCGCTGCCCGCACTGCGGCGAGGCGGCCGGGCGCATCGATGTCTGCCCCACCTGTGGCCTGTCCATCCGCAACCCCGTGTTGCCATGACCCACCAACCGAGTCCGCGTGGTGCTCTCTGCTGCTCTCTTCCAGTCGCCTGCGGGCGTCGGGGCGGGTGCGGGCCGAGGATTCCTCACCACCACGCCTATGACCAACGAAGAGATGCGAAAGGAGGTTCAGTCGCAGCGAGCCCGAAGCATGGCTCGGCAGGTTCTCGAACTGTGGGCGCGTACCCGCGCTCACGAACGGCAGTCGAAGGACTGGAGCGCGCGCACGCCGAGGTCAGCGTTGCGCCGCGCCAAAAACGCAGACGCCGTGACGACGCCATTTCCCTGGCGCCGGCTTCGTGGACTGCTCGAGTTTCTCGGGCTCGTTGTGGTGCTCGAGCTCCTCGCGCTCGGAGCAGGCGCCGTGATCCGGCTGCCGCCGTACTGATGCGGACGGCGTCGTCGCGATCTGGCGCGCGAGCGTGGGCACACCGCGGACACCGCGGTCGTCCGGCGGGGATGCGGCCCGCATCCGCTGCCGACGCCCACAGAGGGAGAAGGGCAGATGCATGACCGACCGCAGCCTGCCACGCGATCACGGGGCCATTCCCCGTTCCGCGGGGCGGACGTGGCTTCGCCGACCCATGACCTCACGTCGCGCGAAGCACCGGCCCACACGACGAGCGCGGAGCATCGGCTCCGGCCCTCGCCCGCCGGCACGGTCGCTCAGCGCACACCGCGTCTCCCGCCTGAAGGCGTCACCCGGACGGGGCAGCAGCCCCCGCCGGACGGCCCGCGGCTTACGACCATTCGGCCGAATACGGATCAGGGCCTTCCCCATCGGACGCCCCGAGGCGAGCGGGGCGGCTGGGCATCGCGCGCGGGGTTTCGGCTCGTGCCGCGTGACCTCGACCTCCTGTACACGGTGGGCCGGTTCCGGCTGGCGACCACCTCGCAGCTCCGGCTCCTCTTCTTCGGCTCGGCGCACACTGCGCGCGACCGCATCGCCAAGCTCCGCGAGGCGGGATTCCTGAAGACGCTCGTCCGCGGGCTTGCCGACGAGGCGCTCCACGCCCTGACACCGCGTGGGCGCACCCTCCTCGTCGAGGAGCGGGAGATCGATCCCGGCGACATCGCCCTCTCCCGCAGCATCCCATCGCACGCGGCGCACTTCATTCGGACGAATGACGTCCGCGCCGCTCTCGTGGTCGGTCTCCGTCAGCAGCCGGGACTCTCACTCGTATCGTTCACGCCCGAGTGGGCGCTCGGCGACGCCGAAATGCGGAAGCGGGTCGAGCTCGTCCCGGACGCGCTCGTCGTGATCGACACGCCCGCAGGCGAGATCACACTCGCCGTCGAGGTCGATCTCGGCACCGAGCCGCCCAACTACGTCGCCCGTCGCAAGCTCGCCACGTACGACCGCCTGATCGCATCTGGCACCGGCGTCTTCGGCGTCATCCCGGGCCGCGTTGCCGTCCTCGCGCCGGGGCTGCGGCGGCTCCGGCATCTTGCCGGGGCCATCCGCGAGGCCGGCACCGGCGCGGTCGCTCGGCTCGGCGACCTCGACGATCCGGAGGCACGTAGCCTCTTGGCGCCCTCCTTCGCGCCAGCGACCGCACTCGCCGAGCTCAAGGGCGGCGAGCTGGCCGCGTCGCTCACACACCCACTTCACCCCGCGCTCGTCATTCCCCCGTACGGGCTCCCCTTACCGCAAGGGGAAGCAGCGCGACGCAACACCGCAGGAATACAGGGGTCCCCGACGAGGCCATGCGCCGAATAGCCAAGCCGCGTCCGCGTGATGGGCGAGCCGCGGGCACACGTGCCCAAGGCCATAAGCACACACGCTATGCACGACAACACCAACAACACCGCAGGAAAGGAGCAGACAACCGACATCCGTTTCGCGACCCAGGCCGAGGCGATGGAGCACGCACTGGCCACCCGAACGGAGCCGGTATGCATCCACTGCAACCGGCCGCTCGACTTCGTCTACCAGCCTGTCGAGGTCACGCGGGTCTGGCGGTGGAATGCAGCTGCCAGCAAATTCGACCTGGAGCTCAGGCACGAGGTCAGGCCCGCCTTCTGCGGCGGGTGCTGGGACGAGGATGCGGGGTACGCGAACGAGTGGCTCCTCCCCGATGTCGACGACAACTTCTATGTGCGCTGACCACTACGTCGAGCACCCGTCTGTCGTGGCGTCGCCCTACCTCGACTGCGAGTACCGCTGCTCGCGCTGCGGAACACGCTTCTGGGACGGCGATGCTCCCGACGGGGAGTGCCTCTCCTGCGTCACCCGAATGCTCGTCGAGGACCGCGTCGGCTGGATCGACTTCACGGCAGACGACGGGAACACGGTGCGCGTGCTCGTCCGCGAGAGCGAGGCGCCGGAGTTCTTCGAGCGCCTCGACCGCACGCTGCGCGCCTGCTTCGGCATCCGTCTGGCGGCGGTCGGCGGCTGCGACCGAGAGGTGGAGCGGAGGATCGGGGTGGTCGGACGGCTGGAAGCCGAGGCGTAACGGGAAGGAAGAACGGAGCGCGCCCAACGGTGGGGCGCTTGTTATCAACTCATTCAACCGCCGACGGCCCGCTGTGCTGGGCGCTTTGGCCTTCATCCCGTGACCCGGAACGAAGACGCGAGCCAGGAAATCCGAGGACGTCCGTCCATCGGAGGGAGGCGCGCGGAGGAGGTCGTCACCGGCTGTGCTGGCCTACTGACCCGTTCGGCGCCGCGGTTTATGGGCAACACCGGTCCCTCCGAAGGGACTGGGATGGAGGTAGGGACGCTGGTGCTTCGTGGGTGGTGGCGCACTGCGCTGCCTGGCGGTCAAGAGGGAAGGTCCGAACCCGGCTTCATTCCTCACCGCTATCCCTATGACAACGCCGAACAACAAGAAGCGTGGACGCCCCCCGAAGAAGGGGGCGGCGCGCTCGACATCGTGGCGCTCGATCGTGCTCGAGGTGCTCGACGCGGCAGGACCTGGCGAGCTGACGCTCGCGCAGATCTACGCCTCAGTCGCCGACCACCCCGCGGCGCAGGAGCGCGCCACGACCAACCGGCACGTGCCAGCCAAAGTCCGGCAGGTGCTCCAGCGCCTCCGCGATCAGCGCAAGGCGACGTGCGTCCGGCCAGGCGTCTGGCAAGTGGGCTCGCCGACGTCTTCGTGACACGAACCGGTGCATCCCGCGTCCTACCAGTGAGCCCCCGGCGGGGGCCTCGGGTTCGGGTCCTTCCTGGAGCCACGCATGGCGGAGCGTGCCAGAGCGACGACACACACGTTGTGCACGATGACTTCGTCCGCGATCTGCACGAAGCTCGTGTCTCGCGCGACGCGTGGTCACTGCCTTCGCGCCCACCGCCGCTGACGCCAACCTGGGACATGCCTCCGAGCGTTCCCGCCGGGGCTCGCACTATTGGCATCGAACGCCGGGGTCCACAGTGATGGACCGCGAGACGTCGCTGACGATGGGCACGACCGATCTGCAGCCGCCCGATCACGCGCACGTTGCGAGCGGTGACAGCGTCGCGGAGTCGTGTGTGCTCACCGTTGACGAGGTCGCGGCGCTCCTCCGGCTCGAGCGCAAGACCGTCTATGCGGCGCTCCGGCGCGGCGAGATTCCCGGGGCGCGCCGCATCGGTCGCGCGATCCGCCTATCGCGATCCGCGGTGCTACGCTGGCTCGCTGAGGGCCAAGGCCCGCCGCGCACCCGGAGACGTCGATGAGTGTGCGGAAGGTCAGGCAGAAAGACCGCAACGGGCGGCTGATGCAATTCTGGATAATCGATGTGCTGTACCGATTCCCTGATGGCGCGCGCGAGCGCGTTCGTCGGGTTGCTCAGGTACAGAACCGCCGCGGTGCCGAGCGGGAGGAGCGGGAGATCATCCACGCGCTCGCCTCGGGCACAGACCGCAGCAGAAAGGAGGACTCGACCAAGGGGAACACGACAACGGCTGAAGCGACGACGCCGCTGTTTCGGGAATTCGCGACGCGATTCCTCGACACATACGCGACAACCAACAACAAGCCCAGCGAGGTGCAATCGAAGGAGACCATCCTGCGCGTGCATCTCACTCCTGCATTCGGCCCAAGGCGTCTCGACGAGATCGGTGCAGAGCAGATCGAGGTCTACAAGGCCGCGAAGCTCAAGCGCGGTCTCGCACCGAAGACGGTCAACAATCAACTCACGGTACTCCGTCGCCTGTTCGTTCTCGCCGTCGAATGGCGGAAACTCGAGCACGTGCCGGCGATCAAGTGGCTCAAGGTGCCCGACCCGGAGTTCGACTTCCTCACTTTCGAGGAGGCCGACCGACTCATCGCGGCGCCTGGCGACTACTCCGCAATGATCACCGTGGCCGCCCGCACGGGGCTCCGGCTCGGCGAACTTCTCGCGCTCCGCTGGGACGACGTCGACCTCACGGCGGGTCGGCTCGTCGTTCGACGTGCGGTCTCCCGCGGCAAGATCGGTACACCGAAGAGCGGCAAGTCACGTGAGGTGCCGCTCTCCGCCGAGGCGCTCCGCGCGCTTCGTTCCCATCGACACCTACGCGGCGAGCTCGTCTTCTGTGCAAAGGACGGCTCGATGCTCGCGAAGGGCGAGACCAAATGGCCGCTGTGGAGCGCCTGCCGCAAGGCAGGCTTGCGCCGTATCGGCTGGCACGTGCTCCGGCACACCTTCGCGTCGCACCTCACCATGCGGGGCGCGCCGATCAAGGCGGTGCAGGAACTCCTCGGTCACTCGACGATCGAGATGACCATGCGCTACGCGCACCTCTCGCCCGACGCGCGTCGGGACGCGGTGCTCCTCCTCGACCTCGGTCATGGCAAAACTGTGGCAAAACAGGTGCCCGAGGCGGTGGAGGCGTGAGAATCGCCTAGAAAATCAGGCAGGAACGTGGTGGAGGCGCCGGGAGTCGAACCTGCGGCTCTCGGTTTCTGAAAGATGAGCGAGGACGCGGCCTTGGCCGGTTGCGACTCGAAGACAGGCGGTTTCGCCGTTCCACCTCGTGCCGTCACGTTCCACGGTTTTCCGCCTCTGGATGCCGAGTCACGGCAACCCGACGGCAACCGCGAGGGACGAGCCGAGCGATCATCGGCCGACCAACGGGCGCGCTACGAGTCCCACCTGGAACTCACCCCGCTGTCCGAGGGGAAGGTTCTTCGCCCGAACCGACCAGTGCACCGTCGCCAACTCGGGGGCATCCTTCCAGACTATGACGAATGCCACGTCGCGAAAGGATTGTGACTCACCAGGGAGCAGCACTTCGTCGCACCAACCCCGCAGACGGTCCTCGTCTGCGAAGGGACCACCCGAGGTACGTGGTAACCGCGAAGACACCGGGAGAAGGTCGAATACCGAGTTTCCCCTTCGCTGACGTTCCACCGGACATATGACGTCAGCTGGGAAGCTGATGGACCACCGCCACGGAGGCTCGAGAGCGACAGCGCCGCCGAGCGTGACCCACACCTCGACCTGGTTCAGGTCGTCGTCGGGCGGCGGTTCACGACGCTGTTCCTGCGAGAGATACAGGAGGTTCGGCTCGCGAGCCTCGGCCTTGGGAGCCTCGAGCGTCACACCTTGGATTGTTGGAGTGCCTGGCATGAGGCCGCGAAGGCGATCTAACTCCAGGCCGTAACGCTGGCTGTAGAGGCGCTCGACATCACTTCGCTTTGCGCGCCCGACTTCTTCTCCATGTCGAATGAGGATCTCGCCCTCGCGTAAGACGTCGTAGCTCTTCCCGTCAGGGCCTCGGGGTACCGAGCATCCCTTGCGGATGAAGTGCGGACGCTCGGACGCCGCGCTCGCGTGGATCCAGATCGCGCCGAACCAGCCGAGCGAGGGGTCTCGATACTTCAGCCACTCGATCCGAGGCTCGGGTTCGATGTACTCACGGATCGCGTGGAGGATGGACGCCGACCCGCTGTCACTGTCGAGGAGGTCGATCTTGCCCACGAGGGTCCCATCCCGTTCGATCCCGACGAAGACGAACCCGTCGGATCGGCCGCCATCGGCGTTGGCTATGGCGGCGACCTCGCGAGCGAGCTGCGCCGGTGTCGCGAGCGAAGGCAGCGCGCTCTTGAAGTCTGCCTTTATGCCCTCGCCCGCGCATGATGCGACAAGGCTTCGAAACGTCTGCTCGTCCACGCCGCCAAGGATGCCACCTCCCAGGCGCCCAGGCGGCTGATCCCGGCGGGATTCGACCTGGACCACCGTGCTTCGCCGAACCCGAGACCCGTCGTTGCACGCAATCGCCCAGCAATTCGCGCGAACCGCGGCTTCCTCGAGTCCCGCGAGTCCCCCTGCCTCTGAGGCGATCCGACGGGGTTCGGCCGCATTTGGGCAGTGCGTCGACGGACCGGATGCCAGCCGTCGCTGCGGGCGTCTGTATGCTTGCCGAACCGCGCGGCGATCCGCCGACCAGCGACGCCTACTCCTCCTCCTCGCTCTTCCTCCGGCGGCTGTTGCGCGCGCGGACGACCGAGCGGGGAGTAAACCCCGCGCCGAACATCGGATAGCGCTTGCGCACGCCCGCGGGGAGGAGCTTCCAAGCACGCTGGCGTCCGCGGAGGATCTGGTTCTGGACGGCGTGGACGCTGCAACGCTGGGACGCTGCGATCTCCTTGGCGCTGAACCCCTGGGCTGCCAGCTGCACCGCCTCGCTGTACTCCCGCTTCAGCTCGAGCATCGCGTCCGCGACGGCCTGCCACGCCAAGGGATCGGTCGGCACGGACGTCCGATCGCGCTCCGACTCCAGTCGTGCGTCGTCCAACGAGACCTCGCGCCTACGGCCCTCGGCTGATCGAAGCGCGCGGTTCCGAGCACACTGCCGCACGTATGCGTAGAGGTCTGACTCGATCCGGGGCGGGTTGGTGATGAGCGCGATCGCGACTTCCTGCGCGACATCCTCGGAGAGTTGACGGTCGCGGAGAACACCGAACGCTGCCTGCTGGCACGGCTGGCGGATCACGAGCAGCAGCTCTTGAAGAGCCGATTCGTTGCCATCCCGGGCGGCGCTCAGGAGCTCCTGCCAGCTCCAACGGGAAACGACCGAACGCGAGTGCAGCCGCGCCGCTCGCAGACGCAGACGCGGCGCGGGTGCGTCCGCTCTACGGGTACGTCCCGCCGGTGCTCGACGACGGCGCGTCACGGCGCACCCCCCGACGAGCGTCCGTGGCCGCGCTGACGCCCGCCCGTGCAGAGCGAAGAGAACGCAAGCCATCGCGCGCGCGAACCCACGTACGACTCGAGTTCATCGGCGGGGATCGTCCCTCCGACTCGCTCGAGCTCCGCGACAACCACCAACCAGACAGCCGACACGTCGCCTTCGTCGAGGCCCAGAAGCTCACGGGCGCGCTCCCGAGCCACCTCCTCGAGCCGGACCGCGGCGCGCCAGCCCGACCACGGAGCTGCGTCACGCGCTTGACACGCTGCGCCATCGGCGTAAGCTGCGGAAACCGTAGGGGAATGCCCCGCGTCCGCACCTTCGCTGGGCATCGCTTCCGCGCTGCCAACTCGGACGGGGCAGGTGGCCTTGAAGCACCGCCGCCGAACCGCTACGAGCCCCCGTTCTGAACGGTTCCCTCCGCGCGCCCTTTCCAACGCCGGCGAGCACGCTGCACGCCTGCCATCCGTAGCGGACGATCCGCCCTCCCTCCTTGACGCATCCCTCGACACGGCGACCTCCAAAGCCATCGAGGAGAAGACGCCGAGGCCGGGCGACGTCCTCCGAGGAGGGCAGGCGCGCGGCGCTCGGAGCGGGACAGCCTCCGTGGCTCTCGCTGCGCGCTCACCGACCGGACCAGTGCCTATGGTCCATCGGACGCGCGCCTGCCCGCTCTCACTCGCGATGGTGACCGCCCCGCGACGCCTCCAGCCCCCGCCCAACTTTGCGGGGGCTCTTTGTTATGACGGAGACCGCCTTCAGCTTCCACTCCTAACTGCTCGTAACTACTTGCTGATTTGCTGATCACGAAAGCGAGAGATCCGTGACCAAGCGACCGCGCTTCCGTGATCCCGGAAGGCGCACCGAGCCCGCGCTATCATCGCCAGGCGTGTCCGAGACCGACGCTGACGGGACGACGGCTGGCCAGGCGTTCTGCATCGAGGCCCGGGACGGGAAGGTATGGCTCCGGAACCTCTCGACACGCGCCGAGGCGGTATTCCCGCCGGGCACTATTTCCAAAGTCTTCGCCGTTTTTGGGGCGACCACCCCACAGGGCCGAAACCCCACGCTCGTCCTGCAGCCGCTCGCGCTTCTGGCGGCACACGCTCCGCGTCGGAACGCGAGCGGAGACCTTGAAGGACTCGATGACGCTTGGGTGCGTCTGGACTCGCTGAAGCCCTATCGACGTACCAAAGCCATTCGGAACGCCTGGTCACAGCTGCTCTCCTGGCTCAAAAAGCTCCAGAAGACGAACCTCGTTGATTACGAGAAGGGTGATCCGCGGATCCCGACGCAGCCCCGCGCCCGCCTCCGGGTGCCATTCTGTTTCTTGCCGGACCTCCCTCCCGGCGATGATCGCCAGGCGTCCGTGGCCGCGTGGCTCCGACGCCACGCGGCTAGCGAGTACTGGCGCGTGGAGGCGGGTACCACCGCTGAACTGACCCTCCCGGCCGAGTCCATGGCCATCGGTGCATCGAGTCCCTCGGCCGCAGCCGCTCCCAAGAAGAGACTGACACCCGGACCTTCAGCACTCTACCGGCCTCGGCCACTTCCTCCGGACTGGCCCCTGCCCGATCCCGCGCCCGCGCTCGACGATCTCGTTGGCGAGGAGCGCTCGGCATACGACGATATCGTCTTGGCCCACGACGCCCGGAAGACGCCTGCCGGCCTCGCCGGGGCCGACCTGCGTCTCCTCGGCGCGTTCCGCGCCCTCATCGACCGACGGGTCGCGACCGTAGACCTCGGGCTCGTGGAGAGCTTCGCGGACCGCGCGAAGCTCGAGGGATGGGCGCCTCACCGTACCGCCCTGGTCCTGCTTGGAACGCTGGAAGTCGGGATGTGTCACCGATACGGGGCCCGATTCCAAACGGAGTTCGCACTGGTTCGAAGCGCCTACTCGCTCATCGGTCGGTTGTCGCCCATGGACACTCCATGGCAGCGGCTCGCGGTCGCGCGATTCTATCAACTCGCGCTTGGAGCGGCGGCACTTGCTCGTCGTTCTCCTGACATCATCCTCCGCGACCTCGGGACTCGTGACGCGGCGTTCGCTGCCCTACGTGACCTCCTGCGGGATACGATCTATAGGAGAGCGCGAGCGAATATCGCTGCGGCTAAGGGCGACTTGGCCGACGCGCTAAAGCGCTGGCGCGAGGTTGAGGCGGATCCCGGCGTTCCGATCACGGCCGATCTATTGGCAAACATCCTCGTGGCAGAAACCGACCTCCATGCGCGCGCCGAGACCCTGCGGCGACTACAAGACGGCATCTCCTCTCGGCAGCTGATGACTAACCCTCTGATAGGCGCGATCATGGATTTCGTCGTCCAACACCCGGCTGTCGTGGGCTGGGATGCCATACTGAGTAACCTCGAGACCAGCGCGGAAACCGCCGCGCACGGAGCGGGGCGGCGCGAGCCGCGGCTTGACCAGCATCGGACGGTTCCCGTGCTCGTTGAGGATGATCTGAAGGGGCTGCCGACCGAGAGACGAAAGCTCGTGCTCCTCGCACGTGATGACATCTATCATGCACATGACGAGCGAAAATTCGAGAACCGTACAATCGAAGCCCTCGTCCACCTGGACGAGGCACTGCGCCGCCTGACGGGAACGCGAGTGGACTGCTCCCAGCCTGAGCCCTCGCGGAAGGCGCGCGCTATCGTCCACCACATCACTCGCTACTGGTCGTCGAATCCTGATGACCGAGCCACGACGTCGGAGGCATTGCTGCTGTTGGCGGGGATCGAGTCGTCGTTAGTGCTTCGCCATTACCAGCGGTTTGGGGAGGAGTACGAGGCGATGAAGTCTCTTGGCGCCATGCGCTCGACGTACACACCGCTTTCGCGGCACGCCAAGGCGCGCTGGGCACACGTATTGATGGAAGCTGCCGTCTACGCCGGACGCACCAGTGAATTCCTCGAGCTTGTCGGCTATCCGGGACGCGACCCGAACTGGCGGGAACTGCTCCCAGCCGAGATGGAGAAGGCTAGCACTCCAGGTGGGCAACCCGATCCGAGGTTGTCGTTTCTGATCTCTTTGATGCTATTTGAGGCGGTCGACGGTCCCGCCAATACGCGCAATGAGCGCGTGGCCCAGGCTCGCGGACGGCTCCAACCGTTTCTCGATGGCGATCTTGCGTCCACTTGGCGCGAAGCGATTCACGTCCGTGACGCACTGTGCACGACCGGCCGGCGCCGCAGCGCCGCGCTTGAAACGCTCAAGAAGTTCGAAGCTCCTGGGAGCTATCAGATGACGGCACTCTGGAAGACGTTGCTCGATGCCGCCCGCGCGGACCTGACGGCACCCCTGATGGAGATCATTGCGTCGGTCCGCACGGACGGCGACCGCACAGCACTGCAACGAGCGGGCAAGCGACCGAACCGTGAGCCCCGCGCGACTGACACGTCGGCGTCATCGCGCCGAAGGCCCCGGAAGCGTCGATGAGCACCGACCGGGATCGCGCGCCGCAACGTCCCCGCCCGTACCGTCAGTCGCGAACCAACCTTTCACAACGGGATGACGACCGGCGAGCGTGCGGCACCGTCGCCCCGCTGGCGTGGCGAATGGAACACGGCGCGTGCTCACGCGAGCGTCGTGCGGGCGCTCCTCGAGGCGAGTAGGCCGAGACAGATCGTGAGCGCGGCGACTGCGAAGCGCGGCGACATCGCGACGAGCCGCGCGGGTTGGGCGCGGTGCGCGGGTCGCCGTATGCTCCCGGCGTGCGTCGGCTCGCGCTCCTCGTCCCCATCCTGCTCGCGAGCTGCGACAAGGCGGACCTGGGTCCCGCCGACACGGGAACGGGGGACGGTGGCGACGTGGACGCGGGCTCGCGTCGCTGCGACCCGCAGTCCGAGCTTGGGCCGCCGTTGGGCGTGCCTGGGTTGTCAGCCGCGAGCGGAGCGACGTTCACGTCGGACGAGCGGGAGGTGTTCTTCTCGTCCCCGGTCGCCGGCAGTGGTCAGAAGCTGTTCCGCGCCGTCCGCGACGACCCGAGAGCGGCGTTCGGACCTGCGAACCCGCTCGGGCTCGTGGGGACCGACGAGGGGACGAACGAGTACGGGCCACACGTGGTGGACGGTGGCCTCACCCTTGTCTTCCACAGCGACCTGGACGGGGCCGACTTCGACCTGTACCTCGCGAGCCGAACCAACACCGCGGTGCCGTTCGGGGACACGTCGCCCATCGGCGACGCGAACACCGATGCCGAGGAGTTCGATCCGTGGATGGCGCCCGACGGCCTCTACTTCAGCTCGAACCGCGAGGGCTCCGAAGACTTCGCGCTGTACCGGGCGCCCGTCGTCCCGGGCGGTGGGCTCGGCACGCCGCGACGGATCGCCGAGCTCGATTCGCCGGGCGCCGAGTGGGCACCCGTGCTCTCGCACGACGGGCGCACCATCTGGTTCGCGTCCAACCGCTCCGACGGTCCGGTCGCGGGCGACATGGACGTCTGGACGGCGGAGCGGCCCGATGTAGACACGCCGTTCTCGAACGCGCGACCGGTGGTCGCGGTGAGCTCGAGCGGTCTCGAGTTCCCGAGCTGGGTGAGCGAGAATGGCTGTCGCCTGTACCTCGACCGCGGTGCGGGCGGGCCGACGCTGATCGCCACGCGCGAGCCGTGACGGGGACCCAACGCCGTGTCGGCCGTCTCCAGGCTGGAGCCCACCGCTCAGGCCGCGTCGTCCACGGCGCTCCGGCCGGCGGCCAGGCCGCCTCCAGCTTCTGGGAGAACCGCTGTGGGCACGGTCGCGATGAGCCGCTGGACCGTCCGCGTCAGCGATCGCTGACCAACGCGAGGCATGGTCGCGTGGACGCGGTCGGGGTGGGGCAGTTGGGAGACGCTGTACAGGACCCGAGTTCGGCCGCAGACTCCTGCAGGGTCGACTTGGGAGAATCGGGTCGCGGGCTGCCGGGGGCTGCATGACCTTCGGCGGCCGGCCGATACCAGGACTCATCGCTCTCGTACTGCTGACCACCGCGACGTGTTGCGACGGTCACTCGTCGAGGTACGAGGACGCGGCGTCCGAGACCGGGATGGAGTTGGGTGCGGACGAAGGCGGTCCGTTCGAGATGGGCTTGGCCGAGTGTACGTTCGACTGCGAATGCGCTGCGCTGCCCACGACTCATGGGGCGGGCTACATCTGTGACGGTCATCGATGCCGTGAATCCGGACTGCCCGCCGGCGGTATCTGCCTCGCGGGCTGCGCCTGTCGCGGTGGCACATGCGATGGCTCACCAGGTCGAAGCTGCTGCCGTCTCCCTGACGGCAGTATCGCCGCGCCCGAGGATTCGGTGTGTCGGCCGTAGGGTTGGCAGGACCGCCCTGCGGTTTCAGGGCGCTCCGACCCCTAGATCTTGAACTCGCCCCACACGCCAACGGCGTGAAGGTGCCGCGCGCTCGAGCGGTCGTCTCAGCGCTTCGCGGGCCGCGCCGTTCGAGCTCGGAGCTGTGTGTGCCGCGGCATTCGACTCGAGGGCGCGCGCGACCGACCGGCCGTAGTCGAGGGGAGAGGCCGGCCCTCGAAGCCTCTCGTGGCCGGTCCTGACCCGACGCGCTGCCGAGTCGCTGTCATCGTGTTCTCGCGGTGCCGAACCCGCGCAGTGGCGCCGACCGCCCGAGAACGATGAGCGGCGCCCAATGATATGGGTGAGGATGTTGCCGGGGAAGCGCGCGCGCCGCGAGCGCGAGCGCCTGCGTACGACCGCGCCCTCTTCGGAGTTCCCGATCAAAGGCCGTCATGAGCTCGGTCGTGCTGTCGTCGCTGACCTTCCACAAGCTCGTGACCACGGTCTCTGCGCCGGCGATGAAGAACGCGCGGCGGAGGCCGTAGACGCCTTCGCCTACCGAACGTCGAAGTGCGCCGCACGAGAAACAGCCGTCATGGGATGCCTTCGATCGCGGTGGAAGCCGCCGCGAAGCGCGCACGGAAGATCCAGTAGGAGTCGTCCGGCACCGGATCGATGTGATCTGGAGGAGTCATCCATGTTGATGGCGAGCCCTCGCAAGCATTCCCGGCGATCAGCTCGCACAGGGTGATCCCGAGTGCCGGGAACGCCGCGGCCCCGGCGCGTCCCAGGAGAATCCGAGCCTCGATGATGCCACCATAGATCCACGTCCGGGAGCGACGAGCACCCACGCAACGCCCCTCCTCCGTGACATCGAGCCCTGGGAGCTCCACCTGGTCCAGCGGCAGCGAGAGCGTTGTCGAACCATCAGCCTCCTGCAGGTCGAATTGCAGTGGATGCGACGCCGCGGTTGCGGACCAATGCGTCCCAGCAACGGTCGCGTCGAGGCTCGCCGCATCGAGCATCCGGAACGCAACCGACGCTCCCGATACGACTTCGCCGGGGCCAATCTGCACGACAGGTGCAGCGCGACTATCGAGGACGAATACGAAATTGAGGCGGTTATCGTCTATTCCTCCCTGCAGAAGCCCCGCGATTGCGGCATTGGCGAAGGCAGGGGGCCACTCGGGCGAGAGCCCGGCAACTCTGAACTCCAAGAATGATGAATCAGGATCCTCAACGCGGTAGCAACAGGGAGCTCCCGTGCCGGCCGCGATCGGGCATGACGTGCAGAGCTCGTCTCCTCCACAAATTCCCGCCTGGCATCGAGGAATGCCTGGACAGCACGGCATCCCGGCTCCTCCGCAGCTCTGGCAACCTCCGCCGACACATTCCTCGCGAGGTTCGTCGCGACACAAGGCGCCGCATCCCCCGCAGTTTGCTCGGTCGGTGAGCACGTCCACACAGGAAGGTCCGCATGCGGTGCCAATTGGGCACACGCATGCGCCGCCAACGCATGGGGTCGAATCGGGACAGACGGTGGCGCAGGCGCCGCAGTTGAATGCGTCGCTATCGAGGTCGGCACAACCGGAGTCGCACAACGCCTGCCCAAGCCCACAGTTGCACACTCCATTCACACACTCATTTCCAGGGCCACACCGCACGTCGCACGCCCCGCAGTGTCGCGGATCGCTCCGGGGATCTGCGCACTCTCCGCAGTCGAGCCGATCCGGTCGGCAGATACACTCGCCTTCGACGCAGGTTTCGCCGTCGCCGCATGTCATCCCGGTGTCCTCGTCGACGGCCGCGTTGCAGTTGTCGTCCAGACCGTTGCATGTCTCGGGTCCGCCGGGTCGCTGCGCCGGATCGCTGTCGTCGCAGTCCATGCCCCCGCACACGGGCGGCCCGAAGCCGTCCTCGTCGCCATCGAGGATCCCGAATACGCAGACGCGTGTTGCACGCTCGCAGCGTTCCGCGGTCGTGCAGGGATCCTCGTCCCGGCAGTCGGCGTCGTCCGCACAGGGGTGACCCGCCGTGCATCCCATCCGCGGATCGCATGAGGACCCTGCAGGGCAGAGGCTGGCGTTGGGCCGATGCACGCAGGTTTCCGCGCTGCACGAGTCGTCAGTGCAATTGATGCGGTCGTCGCAGACGAGCTGGCAATCGAGCGCCGCGTCTGCGCGACCGGCGTCCATGCTGGTCGCATCCCGGGAGACCTCGGCGTCTGGACGCGATGACGCGTCGTTGTCGCACGTCGAGCTCAAGGCCATTGCTACGAGCACGACCGCCACGGACAGGGCTGACATCTGGGATGCTCCTCTCGACTCGATCCGTCGACATGTCCCCACGGTCCGTCGGCTTCGACCGCCTACGGATACGGCTCCGCCCACGGAACGAACAGCTCGGTGTTTCCCATCGCGAAGCGCCAACAACGGATCTCGCCGTCGACAATCACGCATGCGCGCGTCCCATCGATCTGGAGGTAGGCCGCGCCCTCCGTCCCGGGTACGAGCGGCGAGATGTCGTCAGAGTCCAAGACGGCGAAGTTCTCGACGTAGGACCAGGATTCGGGCGCGAGATTCGGAGCGACCAATCCGGCGCATCGGACGCCATCGGATTGCTGGAAGCAGACGCCCGCCCCGCCTGCTGTCATTCGCGTGACGCCTGTGGCGAGAGGGACCTCCGGCAGCTCGGGGCAAGGCCAGTCGGGGTGAAGCCGGGACTCGCACTCTCCGTTCGCCCGGACGCAATAGAGGTCTCCGCCGCGCAGGATGCACGTGCCGCCGTCAGCCTCCAGATCCGACGATCCTCCCAGCACTTCGACCACGACGCCGAAGAACCCGATATCGTCCACGTTTCGAACATTGATGAGCCCGAGCTCTCTCACTGGGTCGTTGCAGTCATCGCAACCGAACCCGATGTCGGGACGACAGGTGACGTCGTCCCGATCGTCGGCGAGGTAACATGGACCGAGCCCGACGTACGGAAATGCAAGCCGACGCTTGTTCGCTCCGTAATATCGGGTTCCGCCGGTAGTCTCGCAGCGAACACGACCGTCTCCCTCAAGAAAGCAGATCCCGAGATCGCCGAATTGTCGCAGGGCCTCTCCTCGTCCTGTGAACCATCGTCGTGGCGCTTCTGCCTCGTTCCAACACCAGATCGACCCATCTTCAGCACCGGCGCACGCATCAGCCACCAGGGTACCGCCAGGTCCCGCCTGCCCGAGCCAGTCCGTGACCTCCCACCACCGCATGCAGTTGGATGGCGTCCCGCCCGTTCGTGGGCAGACATGCGAGTCGTGGTCGGTGTCGAACACGAACTGGAGTCGGGGCACGGTCCTTCCCACTTGGACAACGGTCGACCGTGGGAGCCCTTCCATGAGGACTGGTTCGGCGGAGTAGCTCCAGCACCACACCTGGCCGTCCACATCGAGAGCGCACGAGCCGGAGACCGAGACGTAGTTCCGACACCGCGCTTCATCGCGTGCGTAGCGGCAATGCAGCAGGCCATCTGCGGGGCTGCGGTAGTCGCAGGTGTCCCGGGTACATCTGTCGCCATCGTCGCATTCGGCCGACTGTCGATGACTCTCGTCGTCCGTCTCAACTCGACAGACGGCCCCCAGGCTGACAGGGGGGGCGTCGTCGGCTCCAGCATCGGCCCTGGGGCCTGGATCGCCGACGCTGGCATCGGCGGGAGTCGTGTCGGTGTTCCCGCAAGCGAGGTGCACCAGACCGAAGAAGAGGATCGCGCTCCGCGTCACGGCGAGTCCTCATAGTGGCAGTAGCAGGTCACGCGATCGACCATGGGAGGATTCCCGCCGATCCCAACCGAGCATCGGCACCGACCCACGACGCACGAGTCTTCGTCTGACACACCGTCGCAATCGTCGTCGCGACCGTTGCACTCTTCGGGCTCCCCTCCCGCAGCCGCGCGCTCCGCGTTGCACTCGCATTCGCCGTCGACGCAGTCGTATCCGGCGACACAGCCGAAGCGGCACATCGCCGGCTCTTCGGCATCCGTGTCACCGTCACCGTCACCACAGCCCGCGAACAGAGCCAGCCCCGTTACACACCACAACCTCGCCGCACCCCTCATCGCCGCCGCTCCCACCCAGGCCAGCGGCTCCTCCGTGGCGTCCTCTCCCAGTCGGCTTGGACGACATCGCAGGAGCCTTCCTGGACCGGGCAATTTCGTCCAACCCGTGTTGGACGAATCCCGCTCTCGGCGTGATCGCGCGCGTCCGGTAGAGTGGAGGCGTCCAGCTTCCGGCCTATGGCCGACGACTTCCTCTCCGCGTTCGTGCGGCACCTCGCCGAACGGCGCAGCCCCCGCACCATCGCCACGTACCTCCGCGTCGCGGAGGCCTTCGCCGACTTCGCCGACGTCGGTGACTATTCGGCTCGCATACCGGTGCGCTCCGAGGTCGAGGCGTTCCTCGGACGCCCGCGGCTCGACGGCGGGCGTCGCTCACCCGCAGGACGCAACCAGGAGCTCGCCGCGCTTCGCGTGCTCTCCGCTTTCGCGCTCGCCGAGCAACGTTGGACGACGTCGCCGTGCGACGGATTGCCGTTTGGGCGAGAGCCGCCTCGCGATCCGCCGGTGCTCACCGCGCCCGAGGTGCGCCGACTGTTCGAGGCCGCCGCCGCGATCGGCGATCCCACGCGGCGTGCGCTCGTGCTCGCCGTGCTCGCGGTCGCGACGCAAGCGGCGCTCCGCGTACACGAGATCGCCGCGCTCGACGTCGGGCAGGTCGATCTGGGCGCTTCGACGCTGCTCGCCGTGCGCGGCAAGGGCGGTACCGTCCACGACCTCCCACTGAACGCACCATCTGTCGCGATCCTTCGCATGTGGATCGCGAGGAGGGCGTCGCTCCTCGCGGAGACCGAGCCCGCGCTCTTCCTTTCGGCTCGCAAGACGCGCCTATCGATCCGGTCGATCCAGCACATGGTCGCGGTGCTCGCCCGTGCCTCGGGCACCGCGAAGCGCGTGTCGCCACACGTGCTCCGGCACAGCACCGCGACCCTCGCGCTCACGATGGGCGTGGATGTCGCGACGGTCGGCGAGCTCCTCCGTCACTCGGACCTGAACGTGACGCGACGGTATCTTCACCTCGTGGACGCGCGTCGCCGTGAAGCCGTGCGGCGCCTCGGTTCCACGATTCCCGGCGGCATCTTGGAGATGGGGGGCCCGAACGACGGCGGACCGGACGCCCGGCCGGGGGATGGTGAGGAATTCTCAAGGAAAATAGACCTTGACGTCCAACACGGGTTGGACGACGCGGCGTAGCGCGAGCCTCCTACGGATCCTCCAGCACGTCGCACGTCGGCGACGGAGCCGGCAGGTCTCGAACCTCGGGAGGCGATCCAATGGGGAGCTCGAGATCGTGACTCAGCACGCTGCCGTCGTTGCGTACGAACCCGATCTGGATGCGCTGCACCGGGGCGACGCCAGGTGGCGCACCCACGAGCGTCGAGCCCGTGCCGAGCAGATGGTCGGCCGTCCACGAGATGCGTCGGACGGCGTGGACGACCTCGAGGTCCGCCGTCAGCGCGACCGCCCGAACGGCTGAACGCTGGGCGACGCCGCGACTATCGACGGGCATGCCCACGGACTCGGTGCCGAGCCTTCGCACGACATCGGCGGCGACGACCGCGCGCAAGGTGATCGTGCGCTCGAACCGCACGTCACCCTCGAGCGCGATGTGCAGCCGGTGGTCGCCGACCTCGAGAGCGGCGACCGTGAGGTCGTAGGAGCGGCCGTCGGTCAACGCGCACGCGGGCGCCGTCTGGAGCGAAGCGCGAACCGCCGGTTGTCCGCCGAGCGGGTATGAGCCTGCGTAGACGATCGCGTGGAGCCGGAGGGTCTCCTCGGAGTCGACCAGCCAGAGGTCGTCCTCGGACATAGGCAGCTCCAAGTCACGGTCTGGCGTCGACGTCACGACCATGCGATCCGGTACCCGGACGCCAATCAGCAACTCGTCGACGAGCGTGCCGTCCTGATATCGCAGCTCGAGATACGCGTCGCCCACGCCCACGGCGTCGATGCGCCGCCGGAGCGAGCAGAGACCTTCGCGACCGCACGCGCTCGGCGCGCGACTCTCGGCCGTGTCATGCACCGCGAGCGTGCTCGGGTCGGAGGAGGCGACCAGGAACCCTGGCTGCTCGAGGGATGCCGTCACGTAGAAGTGTGAGCCGAGCATCCACTGCGTGGCGCCCTCGGGTCCTCCGAGCAGCCCCCTCGGTCCGCCTCCGTATGCGCCAGCGTCGCCCGATGCGTCGGCGCCGCACCCCGTCAGCACGACGAGGCCGCCTACCGCGAGGAACCGCCACACCTGCGCGGCCCGACGACGTGAAGGGGCACCGCGACGTCGCATCGCGATGCATCTTCGCTTTCCGGCATTCGGATTTCCAGTGCAGCCCGAGAGCAGTCGGTGCCCTCTCGCAGATCCTCCTGCCCGCATCGACGAGCCACGCGCTCGGCGAGGCGGGGCGCCGGGCGCGTGGCTGAGTCGCGTCGTAGAATCGGTGACGATGGCGAAGGCGTCTTCGCTGCTGCTGGCGGGCTTCCTGCTCGCCGCATGCAACTGCGCCGACCCGGTGGTTCGTGCGAGCCCAGGTGGCGACGCGGGCCCGGACGCCCCGTCCGTGATGGATGCCACCCACGACGAACACGACGCTGCGACCGCCGACATGCCCGAGCCGCGCGAGCGTGACGCGTACCTGCCGCGTGACCCCCCACCCGATCCTGCGCCGCACGCATGCGCGGGCGGCACGTCGATGCGAAGGCTGCACGAGTCGGTCAGCCGATCCATGGGACGGTCGGCGATCGGCACCGCGCGCTGGGGGGACGGCCTGGCGCTCACGTGGCAAGAGCTCCCGCCAGGCGGAGCGTGGCGTACGTACGCAGGGTGGTTGGCAGATCCCGTCGCGGGCGCGCTCGACGTCGGCTCGGTCCTCCTCGGCGGCGCACAAGCCTTCGTGACCACGTCCGACGGTCGTTTGCGGGCGGTATCGCCCACGGCTTACGCGGACGTGTCCGACGGCAGGCTCGGGCCGATCGTGGAGCTGCCACCGCGGCCGACGGGATTCGATCGCGCGTTTCCTTTCATGGTGCCTCCGTGTCGCGGTGCCGAAGCGGTGGCGATGCTGCTCGAGCGGGACGACGCCGACGACATGCTCTCCGTGCTGGCCTGGATCGATGGGGAGCCGCGATGGTACGAACCTGCGAACGTACCCGGCGCAGAGGTCCTGTTCTGCGCGGCGGTGGGAGACTCGGTGTTCGTCGGACGGCGCGCGGAGGCTGCAGGCGGTCTCGTCTTCGCACAGTGGACATCCGACGGAACGCTCCTGCGGAGCGACGGGCGGATCGACACCGGCGGTGGGACGTATGTGGAAGCCGATGTCGTCCTCGACGTCGAGGGTCGCGCGACGGTCGTCACCGCCGCCTGGAGTGATCTCGACGATCCGCGATTCGCCGCTCACTCGCTCGACGCGGATGGTCCTCGTTTCCTCGCAGAGACGACGGTCGAGACCTTCGGACCCCCCTATCACATGCTCGGCGCCGGCACGCTGCGGGACAAGGTTGTCATCGCCTACTACGCCCGCTATCTGACTTCGATCGACTTCGACCCCGCGACGGGCGCGTTCGGCGCGCCGGCCCTCGTCGCCGATCATCCATGCTTCGGCTACACGAACACGGTGACGCTGCCGAGCGGCGTGTACGCCGCGCTCGAATGCTACTTCGAGGAGGTGTGGCTTCTGCGCATGTGTGGAGACACACCGTGACGCGTCCGCTGCACCTGACGATGACGTTCGCGTTGTCTGTCGCAGCGTCGCTCGCCGCGATCGCCGCGTGCGCCGGGACCGCGGAGCGCTCCGACGCGATCGATGCAAGCGTGGATATGGCGCCGGACCAGGAGACCGACGCCGCGGGCGACGGCAGCCTGGACGACGCCGGGCCATCCCGGCACTGGCCAGATCGCGTCGATCCCGCTGCGCGCGATCCGCGGACGACCGAAGTACGCGAGGCCGCTGCGAACGATGATGGCGATCCGGCGACGCTCGCGCCGCGCTGCGAGCGTCCCGAGCTCGATCCTCTTCTCGAGGTCGTGGGACCGACGACGTTCTGGCGCGGACCGTTCCCGCCTGGGCTTAGGCGGCCGCTGCGCGCCATCGTCCCCGAGGTGGCGACTGGCGCCGCCGACATCGTCGTGATCGTCGCCGCTTCGGACGCGCTTCCGAGCGGCGAGACGGGCGACCGCGCCGAGTGGAGCGTGCTGCATATCGACGCGAACCTCGAGCTGACCGAGCCCATCGTGTTCGAGCGACGCCTGACAGCCTTCCATGGGGGTGGCGGGGCGCGGACACGTGACGGCGCGGTCCTCGTCGCCGCGAGACGTGGACAGCGGAGGGAGAGCGCCGGAACCACGGCGCGAGTGGCGCTCGTTCGCGACGGCGAGATCCTCGACGGACCCGAGATGCACGCCGCCGCGCCCGCCGTGGGCATCGCCGACTCGGTGCCCGTGATCGTGGGAGACGAGGAGCTGCTCGTCTCCTCCGCGCCCGAAGGAATCCTGGCAAGCCGAATCGGCGAGCCAGGACGCCTCGTCGCCCCCGCCCAGGGCACCATCGTCTCGCCTGCCCGCGTGCTCGCGCTCGACGCCACCCGTTTCGTGGTCGCGTGGAACGAGCAACGCGACGAAGAGGACGTGCACACGCGCATCGCCGTCGTGCAGCTCGACGGCGCCACCGTCATCCGCACCGTCTTCGAGCCGGTAGAAGATCTCGCTGACCCCGTCGCGCTCGCGACGATCGGCGGCGAAGTCTGGATCGCCCGACTCGAGCGACGAGTCGACTCCCTCGATTCGACCGTGCTGCGTGTCGCCCATCTCGACACCGACCTCGCGCGCATTGATCCCGACCGATGGCTCGGTGGGTGGGGCGGATTCGCCCCGGCCAATCTCGCGCTTGTCGAGCTCGACCGCCGACCCTGGCTCGTATGGGTGAGCGCCGACGTCCGCTACGGCCCGATGTTCGTGGTGCACGGGAGCCCGCTGCCGCTCGAAGCCTGCGGACGCGATGTCGGTGCCGCGGCCTTCGAGCTCCCGCGCAGCTGGCGCGGCGAGCTGGACCTCGCCGCTGCCGCGGGAGGAGACACTATCTGGGTCAGCATCGCCGTGGGAGCGCCGACGGACGAAGCCGTCGTCTATCGGTTCGTCCCGCGCTGAGGGTGCCGTTGAGCCAGTGCGGCACCGCGTCCAGTCCAGCGGACTACCCTGCGAACCGCTTCAGCAAGAGCACGATCTCCGCAACCCGGAACGGCTTGGCGAGCACGCCGTCCACCTCCTCCGGACACGACAGCTCGACGTTGCCGGTGACCACGACGATGCGCGGCGCGTCCGTCCCCAGCTCCGTACGGAGGGTTCGCGCGATCGTCGGATAACGGGGCGGCGGCATGTCCCGGTCGACGAGGAGCAACCGAGGCCGCAGCTCGCGGCACATCCTGACGGCCTCGGCGCCTTCGCACGCGAGGGCCACCCGATATCCGGCACCTTGGACGATCCGTCCGAGCGCTCGGAGGACGAACTCGTCGTCGTCGGCCACGACGACCGACGCTCGCGCCCCCGCCTCATCCATGCTCACCCATCCTACGCCCGCCGATTGCCGCGAGTCACCGCGTCCGTGTTGCAAATGAAAATCATGTTCAGTACCGTCACCGTATGACCCACCGAGCGCCGTGCAGCCTCCACACCCTCGTCCGCGGATCGATCGCCCATGTCCAGCAGTGCGCTGGCTGCGGGTGCATCTCGATCCACCTCGGCGCGACGACGATCCGCATGGAGCCGTCCGCGCTCGAATCCCTCGCCCGTGTCCTCGCCCAAGCCTCGGCCACGCTCGCTCGGACTCCCGCGTGGACCACGGCGCCACCTGGAGCACCGTCGTGACGCGCGCGGTCGTCGGCGCCGGCGCTGTTGGCATCGTGGGCTTCGCAGCGTCGATGCTCGCCGCCTCGCTGCGGCTGATCCCGCTCGAGATCGTGCTCGCGGTCGGCGCCATGTCGCTCCTTGTGTACGGAGCCGCTCTCGTGCTCGGCGCGATCTCCGCGCTCCGGTCGAGGCGAGCCGCAGCGGCGATGGACGCGAGCCAAGAGAGGGTGGGGCTTCCCGCAACGAGGAGTGCCCTCGCACGCGCTCGCGCGTCCCGAGCGCTGAAGGCCACGGACGACACTCGCACTTTCACCGCGACCCGTCCCAGCGCCGTTCATTGACCCCGGCAGCCCGCGTCCAAACGAAGGGGGGGGTTCGCATGAGCGAGCCGCCGGGAGCGCGAGCCTGCCACAGAAGCACCCCCGTTCGCGAACCTGCAAGTCGGCTATGGCCCCTGCTTCCGCCGACCTACGACGCACACGCCACGCCGCGCCCTGCCTCGCCATGCTGGGCGTTCCTCCAGGCGAGCTCGCGTACATCTGATACGGGCAGGTCGGAGGGCACGAGCAAACAGTCCATCCGAGGAGCCGCATCCGCGTCGTCCCGCGGCTCGGTGCCGACGGCGATCGCCTGGCCAAGAGCCACCTGCTTCGAGCGGCGTCAGCCGTCTCGGCGACCCCTATCACGAGCCCCTCGTTCTCGCCGAAGACATCCGCCTTGGAGCGGATGCCGCTCGCCGCGTGCGCATGAGCACGTCACAGATACGGTCAGCCAGTAGGTCCCCTGCCGCGAGTCCGCGCTGCCGGACGAGCGCGGCTCGGAGCGGATCGTCGGCTGCCTCGAGCAGCTCGTTCACGCCGAGCACGTCGCCCCGACCCGAGCACGACGTCGACGAGCTCGCGGGCGCTCTCTCGGGTCATGGCGGACTCGAGCTCTTCGATGACGAGCGGGAGCAGGCGTTTCGGCGACGGCACTGGAACGCCTCATCAAGTGAGCGTACCCCCGCGGAGCGGACGACGTGCTCCACCCTGTCGTGATCTCGCGCCCGGTGGGATGCCCGCCGGGCGCGGCGCAGCACGGGCTCGGAGGCGTCCCGACATCGCCTCACTACCCTCAGCAGTAGGGAGTGAGATTCCCCGCTTCGCTCGGCGCCAAGGAGGCCGATCGAGTTGATCGGTCATGCCGAAGTCGCGCACCCTTGAAGCGCGCGCGGGATACGGGGGTTATGCGGGGCACACGGAAGGGCCGGATCGCGGCGGCAGGTAGAGCGGGCTTGCTCGCGAGTTCCCCGTTGGACACCGAGAAGACGCACCATCTTTCGCCCGGTGGAGAACCGACGGAGCGTCGAGCCGGGTGCGCGCACGGAGGCGGGTTGCGCTCGCCCGCGCCGACGGCCTCACCAGTGAACTGGCCCTGCCGGTCGCAGATAACGCCTTCATTCTTGGAGGCAACCCTGGCGATTCCGCCGATTCTCGTCGTCACCGCGATCCCAGTGTGCGGACTCGCGCGAGTGCCGAGCAAGCCGAGCAGACCGCCGCCCAGAGGACGCGTCAAACTACACCAGACAATAGGACGTGCGGTGCGGCACGGCGCCGAGCGCCTCTCGGGCTCACAATGGCCGTTCTCGGTGCCATGATCCGACCAATCGAATCGACTGACCTCCGAGGCATCCAGACGCCATGGAATAGACTGTCTCCACATCTTCGACATACTTCGGGATCCTCGGCTTCGGACGGGACCATTGGACCGCAACCGCGTCCTGCGGATCCGCAGGGCTCTCCAGATGCCGTTGCACTCGAATGTTCGGCGTCACAGACGTGTCTACAGATCAACCGAGCCATCGAGGACTGCAATACGGTCGAGTCGACGAACGGAACCGCGCGCTCCGAGCAATTCGCTCAAGTCCGGGGAGGTCCATGACAGAGAGTAGCAAGACGGCGGAAGATGCAGAGAGCGGCAATTTCGATCATTGCAGGGGGGACGGCAGACAACGGCTTGCGAACAGGCCGGAGCGGGACGCCGAGGGCCTCGAAGAGAAGACTCGCAGGACCACCGCTCGCTGGTTCGTCTTCATCGGCGGCGGCATCTCGTTAGTTGCGGCTCCCGTTGCATTGAACCACCTCGTCAGCGCCTGGCCGCAATCGTGCGTGCAGGATGCGCGGAGCACAAACCCGGGCATGCACGACCTGGGCGTCCAGTCGCTCCGGTGGGGCGCCCGGGCGGAACGATGAGCACCCGTCGCGCAGCGGCAGGGTGGCTCGCGGGCGGTGTGGTCATCGGCGTTGCTGCAATGTATCTGATGGACTGTAGCCGCTCTCCCGCCACGTTGAGCAATGCTGGCGATCCGCGCGGCGAGTCTGCATTGCCGACACTCGAGAGTGCACGCGGTAGTTTCGGACAGGACGTCCATCACGCGTCCCGCCCCAGCACCACGCAGGAGCTTGGAGACGCCCCGCCGCGTCGAGACGGCGGCGCAGCGCTTGAGTCGTCGGCGAGCACTGCTGCCGAGGAATCAGTGCGTCAGTTGGTATTGCGGATCCGAATCGAGGCGTCGAGAGCCCAGTATGGTCCTGGTGAGACTGAGCATGCAGCGAACGCATTTAATGGCTACCTGGACGGCTACATTGACGCGATCGGAACCTTGGTACCCGAGGCGCTGCCGGACCTAACAACAGCGCACGCGGAGGCTCTCTGCGACGCGCAGACGCCGGTCGAATACTTCGTACTCGCACGGTTGGCGCAGCGGGTTCCGGAGCTCGCAACGGTTGATGGTCTCTCGTGTGCCCTCGATCACCACACGACGGAAGACGCGACGCTGGCTGCGCTCTTGGACGCGTACAGGGTTGCGCGCCTCCCGCCATCGCCGGCCTGGGAGCGGTGGCGAGAACGGTCCGTGCTTCCCTCGGTCCAACGACTCTTCTTGCCTTTCGGGACTGAGCGCCCGCGGATTGTACGCCAACCATAGGAGGAAACGATGATTTGGAAAAATCGGGGACTCGTAGCGACCATGGCTGTGATGGCGACATTCACGGTGGGGGGCGTCCGCTCGGCGGCGGCCCTGACGGAGGAAAACGGATCGGCAGGAAACGACACGTACTATGTCGGCATCATCGACCCTCCGGGGGCGCTGGGGAACGGGCAGTACCTTTGCGAAGACCCCGATACGTCGGCGAACGGGAACGCCAACTGGCGCTCGGTCGGCTCCACATCCGCGCTGAACGACGACTGGAGGATCAATGCCGGCGGCGGCGCTGACACGGTCACCCTCATCCGAACGGACGACACGGTCGTGTCGATCGGTGACTGTGCAGGCACGTGGGACGCGATGGTCTACGGCGCTGGCAACTTCTTTGATGTCGCCGGCGATGACGGCAACGACACCATTTTCGGCGGGCCAGGTTGGACGTACACTGATGGCGTCGCCGGTGCCGACACACTTTACCAGTACAGTGGCACTGGACAAACTTACGGCTATACTGGAAATGACGTGCTCTACGGCATGGCAGGATCGGCGGATCAGCTGTATGGCGAGGCCGATAGCGACTGCCTGCAAGACAGCAACAACAGCTGGACCACCTACTTGTGCGGCACGACCGGCACCGATTCGGATCAATACTACCACACCAACATTCCGTCGGGCGGCGCCGACTGCGAGTCGTCTACAAGCTGCTGCGGATTCTGCTAGGAACCGAAGGGGGCCCGAGCATGGCGTCAGAACGAGTCTGGCTCATCGTCGGCGTCAGCATGATGCTCTCGTGCTCGCAGACGATTTCGGCTGCTCGAGGTGACGACGCTGGACCCATGGAGTCCGACACGGCCCGGCCGCCGGCTGACGCTTCCGATGCGGAGCTTCCGCCGGACGCCGGGTCGGATTCCGCTCCGCCTCCCGGTGCACTTCCCTGCCGAGACGAGCGCATCAGTCTTCTCTGGATTTCTGCGCCCGCAGGACGGCCGCTCGAACTACAGCGCGTGTTCGCCGCGCCGTCAAACGATGGGCTCCTCGCTACTTACGACACGACTGTGATCGAGGATGGCGAGGCGCGCCGTCAATGGGGCGTGGCGGCGGTGACGGTTGGGGATGCGCCGAGTCTAAACCCAATCAGCGCTGTCATCCCGACTGCGGAGCTCGTGTATCCGTTCGGAGTGGCTGGCGCCAGCGGTCTGCTGGTCTGGACGGCTAGCAACAATTTGGCGATCGCCGCTGGTGCCGAGTTGGGCTCCTCGACAGTCTTCCACGAGCACGCGCCCCCGCCCAACGCTCTCCTTCCAGGAACTTTGTGCTCAGGCGGTCCCGGGGTTGCATTGCCCGTGTGCGACGCGAGCGGCACAGCGCTGCGCGGCGTCCAGTGGGGGTCCTGGGATGCCAACGGCGCGACCATGAACTGGTCCGATGTCGGCCCCCTCCCATCGGCACTGTGTTCGGGCGGTCCGACGTCCTGCTTGTTGCGTGACGACGACGCGATTGTCCTCAGTCAGCTAGGTGCTGCCGGCGCGATCGCTGTGTCCCGCTGGAACGTCAGGAGCGGGGAGATAGCCGCGAGCCGGGACCTGCCGTTGGGGCGCACTGGGACTACTGCATCCGCGACACTCCTTGACGACGCCGAGGCTCCCGTCGCTCTCGTCTTCGACACGTCGCCATCGATCGTTGCGTACCGCCTCGACCGCGCTGAAGCAGAGCAGATTGCGATGATCGCGCTCGAGCCACTCGGGGCCGCCAACGCTCACATCGTGTTCCGTGGCGCGTTCCCAACGGATGTGGGCTGGATGCTCCTCCTGTCGTACCGGGCCGCCGAGATCCTCGTCACGGTCACATTCACGTTGGAGAGCGGCTTCGGGACGCCTCTTATCGTCACAGACGATATCTGCCAACAGTACGCAGCTGCGCCAATCACGGTAGGTGGTGCAACTTACCTGCTTTGCAGCACCGCGCGCGAATTCTATCTGCTCAGAATGTGCAGGAGTGGGATGTGATGAACCGAGTTACCATCGCCTGCTCCATACTCGTCGCGGCCTGTTCCGGGGCGCCAGCTCGTCGAGGTGCTCCTGAAGTCGATGGCGGTCTCGGAGAACGCGATGCCGCCCCGTACGTTCCGATTCAGGAAGGCCTGGCACCCGTGTGCGCGCCGCCCGTCGTCGCGACGTGTATCCGCGTAGATCGCGGCCCTTCGTTCGAGACGCGGGACGCTGCGGGAGATGGCGACAGCGCTCCAGTGCTTCACGGAATCGTGGCGTCCCCAGGAGTCGTTCAGGTGCTCTACACCCATCGCATCGCTATGGACGAGATGCACTACGGCGACACCGCACGCCTTGCGCTTGGTACGCGCACACCAGGATCGACAGCCATCGGCACTGAGCAGTACGCCCGGAGTTTTGCGCCATCTCTCGGTCGCGGCGGGATGCTACGCGGTGCCGCCGGAACTCAGCTAACCGCGCGCATTCCCATCTACGAGGGCGTGGGACCCGCTATGACACTGATCGCCTTCGAGACGCTCTATTCGGCGGATGGCCTGTCCTTGGAGAATTCGATTCACCAGGAGCCGATCAGCGGAGGGGCGGTTTCGACGACATTTGACGCCGCAGGAGTCGCAGTCGGCACTCAAACGTGGATAGTGTCGTCAACCTCCACGGGGCTCATCGGTACCGAAGTCACGACCGGCGCAGAGTTCCTGGTTCCTACGCGAGATAGCCAGCCCGAGGGCGAGGTACGGCTCGGCGGTCTTCCGGACGGAACGCTGGTCGTGGGCTGGTCCCAGAGGACGACGCCCGCGGATTCCTGGACAGCTCGCGCCGCGGTCATCAGGAGAGATGCGTCGGTGGCAACGGTGGCGACGGTTTTCGAGGCGCCCCTGATTGGTCGCGATGAGATCGACATGCTGGTACACGGAGACTCCGTCTACCTGGCGCGGTTCGAGCGTGACCCCATGTCTCTGCGTGACGGGAGGCTTCGAATTGCGCGCTTGAATTCGAATCTGGAAAGGGTGGAGGCCGACCGGTGGATTGCCGGTTGGGGCGGACTGGCTCCCTCAGGAGTCGCCCTGGTCGAGTGGCAAGGCGCTGCGTGGATGGTGTTCCACACGCTCGATCCGCGTTTCGGGGCCACGCCGGTCCTGTACATTGCGCCTCTCGCTGGAGACGCCTGTGGCTATTCCGTCAATCAACCGGCGATGACTCTGCCCGCGAGCGCTGCCGGAGCGCGAGATCTCGTGGCGGCGATCGATGGCCAAGACATGTGGATCGCGGTCGCCTATCTGGACGGCCCTGGCACCGCGACGCTTCTTCAAGCCCAGCTTTGCAACTGATTGCGCACAGAATCCAAGCCCTTGCGAGGAGCCTCTCGTAGTCAGTGTCAGCGATTCACGGGGGTGTAGACGGCCACGTGGATCCGGAGATTATAGGGCGATGCCCCGCGGACTGCTGAAATTGGGCTCTCCCGACGGAGCCGTGGGTCGAATCGCGGGGGAAGTGAGCGCGCACCCTCTCCTGCCGCACGAGTACCCGTTCCGCGGAGCACAGGTCACCGCTTGAGGCGCCGGCGCGGTAGACCGGCGGAATGCATGAGCGGCGTCGGCGGAGCGCGAGGCAGTGGACGACATTGGTGCGCGCATGGCGGCGCAGTGGCGTCGCCGCCGCGGCCTTCGCGGCGAGCCGGGCGTGAATCCCGCGACGTGACCGATCAGCGAAGCCGGGATTCGGAGAGTCGCGAGTCGGGCCATGGGGCGGCGCGGCCCTCAGCCGACGAGTAGAACCGCGCGCGCCGTGGGCTTCGAAAAAAGGAGCCAGCGAGAGGCTCGCACGCCCTCCGGAGCAGGATGGATGCGGTTGCCAATCACCTACCACCACATGACCGCGGTCTCGCCGGCGTGGGCGGCGTAGTAAAGGCGGAGCTTCAGGAGGTACGTCTCTCCCGTCTGCAGGCGCCGCCGGATGTAGGCATTGCGCTCTTCTCCGCTGTCGTCGTCCGCGGTGACGTAGTGTTCCGTGCCGTCGGCACGACGCTGGTTCAGGACCATGACGGTATCGGACGCTCCGAACGTGCGCATCTCGTAGAAGCGGGTGACCGTCGGCTTGAGCACGAGGCTCACTTGTGCGCCCGCCTGGAGCTGCAGCCGGCGCGACTCGAAGAGCGCGAGCGACGGGAAGTCCGCCGGGCGCTCGACGGGATAGAACGCCTTCACCCACTGCTTGTCGGTCTCGGAGATGCCGCCCCTGGGCTGCAGGCCGTCCCGATACTTGGCCGGCTCCTCGATGAGTCCCGGCTCGAACGGGTAGTGCATGATCGAGTCGGGATCCCAGCTCGAGCCCCGAACGCGGTCAGGCGCGATCTTCTCGATGATGTTCGCGTACGTGGTCTGACGGTCCCAGCGGTTCGGAGGCGCCGCGAGCGCGCGGTAGACGGCTTCCTCGTTCCAGACGATTCCCGCGTTCGGGTTCTGGTGCTCATGAGGGAAACCGAGCGTGTGCCCGATCTCGTGGCACGCGACGTCGATCCCGTACTCGCCGTCGGCGATGCCGTCGAGCGGGTCCAGGTTCAAGGTCCGATCGTCCACGCCCTGCTTCAGGATGTCTCGGCCAATGTAGGACCAGTGGCCATCGCCGGGCTGGAACGCCACGCGGACCTGGGCCGACGCACGATCGGTGACCTCGCGGAAGGAGATGCCGATCCCCACATCGGTCCATCGCTTGAACGCCCCCCGCACCTGATCCTTCAGGGCGCCAGCGCCCGCCCAGGACGGGTCCGGACCCTGTGAATCGAAGAAGGCGAAGTTGAGCGTTGTGCCATTTGCCCACTTGTTGCCGTGCAGCAGGATGAGCCTTGCTCGCTCGCCGCCAACGTTGGGACCGAACACGCGCGGTGTGGGCTGCCTCGACGCGCAGTACTTCTTCCGCAGGGATCCTTGGGTCGCATCGGGATTCGTCATCTCCCCTCCTGTCGGAGCGCCTCACGCTCCAGGGCTTGCAGTCTTCGAACAAGTGCGTTCCCGCCGGCATGGCGGAAACGCCTCTCCCTTCTTCACGGCGCGACACCGCGCGCGTGGCTCACGAGTTCGACGAGCCTGCTCGAGCCCGCCGCGGCTCGACCACGTCGACCGGGCATGATCGGACGCCACCCACCGGCCGAGTCGACGCGGTTTCGCTCGACGCGGCGACTGGCCGGCGCTATCGGCTCACCGGCCACGAACAGCCCCGCGTCGTCCCGCCGTCGGCTCGATCCATCGACCCGTACGTCGGTCCCGGATGCCCGAGAGGTCTCTCCCGTCGGTCGCGGCCGGACGTACATTCGCCAGCTCCGGAGATGTAGGGCTCATCCGCAGCGCGTTTCGCAGCACCCGCAAGACGAGCGTCTGGATGTCCGGCGCCCGCGTTCCCCGGAGCAGCCGGCGGACGTGGTACGCGTAGCAGTCGGTGCCAATCTTCATGGAGAGCTCGATCTCTTGCGGCGTCAGGCCGGCCACCGCGAAGCGAAGGAGCTCGGCCGCGCGGAGGCTCGCGAGCCGAGGTGACGCCGCGAGGATCTCGGCATCGAGCGCGCGTGCGACGCGCGGATCGAGCCCTCCGCCGTCCGACAGCGCGTGCGCTTCCATCGCCCGTCGCATGAACGCTCCGACGATGTCGAGGGGCGGCGGGCTCCACGCGAGCGTGGCACCGAGCGTCGCCGTGCGATGGATGCAGTCGGCGGAGGGCTCGGCGGCGAGGATGAGGAGCGGCAGGTGAGGGGCGTCCCGGCGCACCGACTCGGCGAGCGCGAGCCCGTCCGAGGTCGCGGGCGACAGCGACGCGTCCACGACGAGGCCTGCCCACAGCGGCCGTCCCCGCCACGCCGCCTCGGCCTTCGAGCGCGTCGCGGCGTGCTCGACCGGACGGCGCGCGAGCCGCCGCATCTGCCGGACGACCGCGGGCGCGTCCGCGTGCGCGCTCACGACGAGAAACGGCAGCCCCTCGTACGCCAATCGCCCCCCTCCCCACGCTACGGCTGCGCCGGCTGCGCCAGGTAGCTCCACCAGCCGACGTCGCGCTCCCATCGGAGGTCGCGGTACGTGTCGCCGGTGACGGCGAGCTCGGAGCGGTTCGACGGGATCCAGAGGGCAAGGCCGGTCGCGCCGGCGACACCCGAGCCCAGGTGGATCTCCGCCACGCGCGCGTCGTCGTACGCGTCGAGAAACGCGCTCGACGCCGCCACCACGCGATGGTTGCCCCGCCGCTCCGCCTCCCGGCGCAGGCGCACGGCGAAGTCACCCAGGTCGTACGAGTCGCGGCGCGCGAACGAGAGCCCGTCCCGCCGCGCGCGATCGACCCAGTCGCGGGCCTCGGGCTCCGCACCGCGGAGCGCGTCCACGACGCCGGCGAAGCTGGGCGCCACGTCCCGATCGGTCCGGAACGCGGAGAGCGTGACCGGGTGGTCCGCGGGTCGGAGCGCGTATGCGTCGCGGTACGACTGGACGGCGAGCGCGGCCCACTCCGAGCCAGACGCCGGCCGCAGCTTCGACGTGCGGCGAAACCAGAGCGCGTAGTCCCAACCGGTCGCGGGCTCGAGGTCCTGCGAGCCGACGACGACGTCGGTGGAGGGCGCGAGCTCGTGGGTCACCTCGACCATGCCGTTCAGGCAGGTGTCGGAGAAGACGAGGTCGACTCGGTCGCGCCCGCTTCCAGCGAGCGCGCGCCGGAGCACGGCGCCCGCTTCCCGCGTGGTCAGGAGCCCGCCGTTCGTGTCGTCGTTCAGCATCGCGCGGACCGCGACGCCACCCGCGGGGCTGCTCCCGCGGACCGGAGCGCGGTCCCGGCGGAAGAGCCGGCGCGCTCCCGCTCCTCGCACCACGGAACGCGCGCGAGCGCGCACGCGCGGCGACTCCGGATCGTGCTCCTCGAACACGCCCGAGCCGTGGTCCCAGAAGCCGATCGCGACATGGGGCACGTGCGCGTAGGACCGGAGCGCACGCCCGAGGAAGGTGGCGAGCATGTCCGGATCGCCCGTGTTGATCTCGCCCACGCTCTCGACGACCCGTGCGCCGATACGAGCGGAAAGCTCGAGCACGACCGCGCCCCGGTCCGCGAAGTCGGCGAGGGCGAGCACGCCGACGCCGCCCATATTGCCGGCGACCATCTCGCCGACGTCGCGGTAGACTTGGTCGCTCAGGTTGTTGTCGCCGCCGAAGAGCACGAGCACCGCGTGGGAGACGCGCGGGTCGCGAATCGGGTAGGGCACGACGCCCGGCATGGATCCCCCTCTGGGAACGATCGGTTGAGACGTGGCCCCCCACGGCTCGGTGCGGCAGCCGGGGCCCGAGCACAGGCCGAGCCATGTTCCTGGGCCAGCCGAACCACAGGACGGGCGTCATGCGAGCGGTCGCTTCGCTCCACCTCGGCGGCCGAGCGCGTCCGCTCGAGCGGACATCCACCGAGCCTTGTGTGCGGTCGGGCGGACGATCGCGTCCCGTCATGCGGACGAATTCGTCCAGGACGAGGCGGTCGCGAGCAGCCGGATCGGAATCGCGCGACGTGGCACGAACTCCGCTCCTGGGCGCCGGCGACAAGGAGGCGAGATGGCCCAGACGAAACGCGTGACCGTGGAGATCGACTTCGACGAGGCTGGCAACCCGCAGGCGCGCACGCGCGTCTCGGGCGGGAGAGGCGACGTCCCGCTGCCCGAGATGCCGCGGCGAGACGTCTTGAGCGAGCTCTACGCCGCGCTCTCGACCGAGCTCGAGCGGTGGAAGGGTGCCAACCCCGGCGCCAAGGAGTCGAGCAAGACCGACATGAGCGCGCCGGTCGTGTGGCAGCTCCACCAGGTCGCGCGCCGCGTCCTGCACGGCGAGATCGGCGTGCCGGAGGCGACCGTCGGCATGAACGACGTCTTGGTCGCGCGCGTCCAGCGCATGGGCGCGAGCTACGAGCTCCTGCAGAACGAGGTGGCGCGGCTCGTCGTGCTCATGACGGCGTCCGAGAACGCGCCGCTCGCCCCCTACAACCCGTACGACGAGGGCGAGGCCGGTGCTCGTACGTGGTGAGGAGCCGCTCGACCAGACGTTCGCGGCGCTCGCCGAGCGCGCGCCCGTCGAGCTCCGCGATGCCGCGCTCGCCCTGCCATACCGGCTCGGCCTCACCCACCGTCCGCATGGCGGTTGGGGCGACTTCGCCTCGCTGCCTCCGGTCTGCGACCTGCCCGTCTTTGCGATCGACGACCCTTCCGAGGTCGGAGACGACGTGCTCGGGCAGTTCCGGTTCGCGCATCGCGTGGGAGGCTTCCACGGGCTCCTCGTCGACCGAGTCTCCGACGGGCAGGCGGTCGCGGACGCGACGCTTGGCGCGCTCAGGGCGTGGCTTCGCCGCGAACGCGTGCAGGCGCTCGGCGACGCGCTCGGCGACCACAGTGCGGCCGAGCGGTGGGTCGCTCGGGGCGAGCGCGCGTTCCGCTCCGCTCTGGCAGGCGAGCGAAGGGCGCGCGCCGAGCGTCGTCTCGATGTCGATGGGTACGTGTCGATCGTCGTCGAGAAGACGCGCTGGATCGCGCTTCCGACGCTCGCGATGCTTCACCGTCACCGTCCGGACCGATCCGAGGCGTTCGCACGCGGGTTCCGGCTCTTCATGCTGGCGCTCCAAGCGTTCGACGACGGGGTGGACACCCGCGAGGACGAGGACCTCTACGGGGTAACGGTCCCGGCGCTGCTGGGATCGCGGCCGGACGTGCTCCGGCAAGCCGCTCGGCTCGTCACCGATCGGACGACCGACGAGCTCGCCCGCGCGGGATTCCATCGCTTCGCGGCGTGGTCCGAGGCGCGCAGCGGGCAGCTCGGCGCGAGGGCCGGGCTCCTCTCCGCGATCGGCGCGCTCGCGCTCGAGGAGCGACTTGTCGGCTCCCTCGTGCGAGCATCGCGGCGACCGCGGCGATGGGTGGGGAGATCGAGCGAGGGCGCCTGCCCGACCTAGAGGGGCGTGGCGTGGCCGCCGTGGCCGGGATCCTGGGCGTCGTGCTTCTCGTCGTGGCGAGCGGCCTGGCAGTCCGCACGCTGGGGCGGCCGGTCCCGTCGCTCCTGGTCGACCCGTTCGGCGACTTCTCGGTCGTCTACCTTCCGTCGTGGGGCACGGCCGACTTCGGTCTCCAGCCCGGGGACCGCGTCGTCTTCCTCGACGGAACCGCGATCGACGGTTCGGGCGAGCTTCGCGCGCGAGGGATCGACCGGCTGGTTTTCGCTGCGGCCGAGGCCGGCCGGTCCTCGGTCGAGCTCGAGCTCCGCCGGGGCTCGGAGCCCATCCGTCTCCGTGCCGCCGTCCGGCGCCTCGGCGCCGACGAGCTCTTCTGGTTCTTCGGCCTTTACGCGCTGATGGGCGCGCTTCTCTTGTGGTCGGGCGTCGCCGCGTTGCTGCTCGCGGGTCGCAGGCCCGGCGCCCGCGCGTACCTCGCGCTCACGGGCTGCGGGTTCGTCTTCCTCGTGACCTTCTACGACTACCACACGACGCGCACGCTCGCGCCGCTCTTCGCCGCCTCGACGCTCGGCATCGCAGTGAGCCTGTTCGCGCTGGCGCTCAGCTTCCCGGAGCCCGTGGCCATGGGCGCGCGCCCGTGGCGGGCGGTCTTCGGACTCTTCGTCGCGTCGCTCTGCGGGTGCGCGGTCTTGGGCCTCGGTCCCGTCCTGAACCTCGACTGGCCCGACCTCCGACGAGGCGTCGCGGCAGCGATCTCCGCGGCCCTGCTCGCGCTCGCGGGCGCCGTCCTGCTTCGGCTGTACCGCTCGAAGGACTCCACACGTCGCGAGCTCAAATCGGCCGCGCTCGGGCTCGTGCTCGTGCCCGCTCTCGTCGCGCTCGGGCACCTCGTCGTGCGGGCGACCGGCTTCGCCGCGTTCCACATGGTGCTGCCTTTCGTCGCGCTGCTCATCCCGGCCTCCGTCGGCTACGCATTGATCCGGCACAACATCCTCGCCACGACCGCGGTCCTGACACGCCGCTTGCTCGTGCCGCCCATCGTGATCGCTGCCCTCGGGTTGGGCGGCGCCGCGTGGTGGGCGTCATGGGAGTCGTCTCGCACCGAACAGGTCCACGTCGTGAGCTTCGCGCTCGGTGCGCTGGTCGCTCTCGTAGTCGTGGTGGGCGGGTGGCGGACGCTCACGCGCCTGCTCTTCCCGGCCGTCCGCCACTTCCGTCCGACGGTGCTCCACTTGACTGACCGCGTCGCGGCGCTGGGCGACGCGCTCGCGGTGCGCCGCGAGGTGGCCGAGGCCGCCGAGCGGTTCTTGCCCGGCTCGAAGGTGGCCGCGTACGACCGCAGCGAGCTCCTGGACGCTCTCGGCCTCGGGGCGGCCGATGTCGACCGCCTGATCGCCGGCGAAGACCTGTGGGCCGGCCAGGACCCGTGGGGGCGACGCTTGTTCGTGCCGCTCCGCTCGGCGGGAGAGCTGCTCGGCGTGCTCGTCGTGACGCCCAAGGCCAACGGTGCGCCCTTCACCGAGGAGGAGCTCACGCTCCTGCGTACCGTCGCGGGCCTGGGCGCCATGGCCCTCCACAACATCCGGGTCGTCCGCGCCCTCGACGAACGCCGGACCATGGAGGTGGTCGCGACGAAGGAGGACAAGCGGCTCGCCGTCGACCTCATCGCGGCGGAGATCGCGCACGAGCTTTCCTACCCGCTCACGTACTTCCGCCACTTCCTGCGCCAGCTCTCGGCGGGTCGGTCGCCGAAGGCGGGCGACGTGGAGATCGGGCAGGAGGAAGTGGAACGCCTCGAGCGGATGCTTGCCTCCGTCCGGAAGCTCCAGAGCCCGACGCCGACCTTACAGGTCGTCGCGGTGCGGGTCGTGGCGGAGCGCGCGGTGACCTTGCTGGGCAGCGAGCTCGAGCTGATCGGAGTCCGCTCGACGGTCGACGTCCCCGACGACCTCCACGTCCGCGCCGACCCGGACCAGCTCCTTCAGCTCTTCGCGAACTTGCTCCGGAACGGGGCGCAAGCGGCCGGCCGGGACGGGCGGTCCGGCATCCGTTCGCGCATCGAACCCACGGGCGTGCTGGTGCTCGAGGTCTTCGACACGGGTCCGGGCGTCGCCGAGCACGTGCGCGACTCGCTCTTCAAGCCGTGGGCGACGGGCCGCGCGGACGGCACGGGGCTCGGCCTGGCGCTATCGTTACGAATCGCGCGTGCGTTCGGATGGTCGATCGAGGTGGAACGGCGCGACGGCGAGACCATCTTCGCGCTCCGCGTACCCCTGACGGCGAAGCCGGATCCTGCACGCCCATGAACGTCCTCATCCTCGACGACCAGCGCAGCGCGAGGCGTGTGCTCGCGGACCTGCTCGGCGCGCGCGAAGAGGTCGTCGTGCACGAGGCGGCGAGCCTGGCCGAAGCCCGCCGGCTCTTGGACGAGCACGGGGTCGACCTGGCCTTCATCGACCTTCGGCTCTCCGACGATCCGCGCGACCGCGAGGGTCTCTCGTTCCTGACCGAGCTCAAGTCACGGTCGGGCGCCCACGCCGTCATGGTCACCGGGTACGGCGAGATGGCGGAGGTGCGCGCCGCGATGCGCGCGGGCGCGCACGATTACGTGCTGAAGGACGAGCTCTGCGAAGAGATCGTGCTCCCCATCGTGGACGAGCTTCGCGACCGCCGGCGGCTCGAGGCCGAGGTGGTGCAGCTCCGCGCCCAGGCGAACCCGCGCCACAACGTGCCCGGCCTCGTCGGGGCCTCGGGTGCCATGGAGCGCCTGCGCGAGTCCATCCGCCGCGTCGCCGCTTCCGACCGCCCGGTGCTGGTCGCAGGTCCCTCGGGTTCGGGCAAAGAGCTCGTGGTCCACGCCATCCACGCGCTCGGACGCGATCCCTCGGCGCCGCTCCTCGACCTCAACTGCGGCGCGATCCCCGAAGCGCTGATCGAGGCGCAGCTCTTCGGCCACGAGCGCGGCGCGTTCACGGGCGCCGACCGGAAGAGCGCCGGTTACTTCCAGGCGGTCGGAGTGGGGACGCTCTTTCTGGACGAGATCGCGGAGCTGCCGCTCGGGCTCCAGGCGAAGTTGCTCCGCGTCATCGAGTCGCGGTCGTTCCGCGCCGTGGGCTCGACGGTCGCGCTCCGGTTCGAGGGGCGTGTGATCGCGGCGACGCATGCGGACCTGGTCGAGCGTGTGCGGCACGGTCGGTTCCGCGAGGACCTCTTCCACCGCCTGAACGTGCTCGGCGTGCGCGTACCGGGTCTCGACGAGCGGACCGACGACATCCCCGCGCTCGTCGAGCACTTCGCGCGCGAGCAGCCCCGGACCCTCCGCTTCACGTCGGAAGCGATCGACCTCTTGCGCGCCTCACCGTGGTCGGGCCACGCGCGCGAGCTCCGCAACGTGGTGGACCGCCTCGCGGTCTTCTTCGATGCCGACCCCGTCGGCGTCGAGCAGGTCCAGGACGCGCTGTCTCACGCCGCGCCCGCGCGCCGCTCCGTGCTCCAGGACGCCGCGCGCGCGGTGCTCGCCCTCTCGGACCACGGCGACAAGCTCACCGCCATGGAGGCGGCGTTGGTCGAGGAGGCGCTCGCGATGACCGACGGCAACAAGACGGCGGCGGCGCGGCTGCTCGGCGTCCACCGCAAGGTCATCGAGCGGCGGGCCGGGCGCGAGAGCGAGCGCCCCGACGGCGAGGAGCCGTAGCGGGGGCGTAGGGGCGGAGGGCTTCGAGCGCGACCGCCGTCGTGAGCTCGGCCGAGCCCCACCAGAGCGAACGTGGTGCCGGTTGCTCGGGTCCGTTCCAGAAGGCGGCCTCGGGCCAGCTGCCATCCTCGCGCTGGGCCGACGCAAGCGCGCGCGCCGCTTCCGGGTCGCGCTCGCCCAGGTTCGCGAGCGTCGCGACGGCGAGCGCGGTCTCGAGCGCGTTGCCGTACCGGCCATCCCTCCCTCGCAGACCACCGACCGCGGCCAAGATCGCGGGCGTCGCGGTCGCAAGGCGTTCGACGCCGTCGGCGTACGCGCGCGAGAGCGCGTGGTAGAGGAACAGCGGGGTGTCGTAGTACAGCAGGGGGAGGGTGGAAGCGGGTCGCGTGACCAGCGAGAGGAGCCACTCCACCGTCGCCGCCGTCTCGGCGCGCTGACCGAGGCACCAGAGGACGTTCGCGTTCACGACCGCGCAGACGTCGTTCGGGCGGTCGCTCGGCCGCACCCACGTCACGAAGTGCTCGGCTCGGCGGGCGCGAAGGAGCACGTCGGTGGTAGCAGGCGGGAAGGAACGACCGACCGAGCGAAGCGCCGCGGCGGCGCACGCCGTCATGTCGGTGTCGGGGTCAACCGGGCGGTACGTCTTGCTGGTCCAGAAGCGCCAGGCGCCAGTGGTCAACGCACCGGACTCGACGAAGCGAGCGAGCCTTCGGACGAGGGTCGCCGCCCCCTCGACGGCCGCGAGGCTCCAGAGCGCTTGCGCGGCGGCGAAGTAGTTGGAGTCGGGGACGCCGCGCGCGAGGGTGGGGTCCTCCGCGACGAGGCAGGGGAGCTCGCCGGACGCAGTGCGCTGTGCCAGGAATCGCAGGCCACTCCTTGTCGCGTGGTCGAGCGAGTCGCCGTCGAGAGTCATCGGGTGGAGACTGAGCACGACGGAGACGGTCGGTCGAGCGTCGATGCGGTGTCGTCACGACAGCGAGGGACCGGTGAGTGGAGGGAGGTTCGCGAACGTGAGGTCTCGCGGTGGGATCGCCGCCGTGTGGTAGCGAACACCTGGCTCCGCGGAAACCTGCTCCAGGAAATCCGCGTAGGCGACGGTCTCTACCGGTACACCAGCGTCCCAGACGTCGCGGACCCGGTAACAGGAGAGGACGTCGTCCAACATGCTCACGTGGTCGGAGTGGGGGTGCGAGAGAATCAAGTAGTCGATCGTGGCCTCTCCGGTCGCGTCGTTCACGTCGCGGTCGCCGTCCGGCGTGCACTCCCGCGGAACCGACGAGCCGATCGCGCGCCAGAGGTAGGCGAGCAGGCGCGACTGGGTGCGCCCCCGCCGGCGGAGCCCGCGCGAGTCGTCTCGGCTTCCGCCGTCGTACAGCAGCGTGAAGTCGGCGCCCTGAACGAGAATGGAGAGACCCGTGCCCACGTCGATCAGGTGGATGCGGTAGGTGCCTGGCGCCGGACGCGACGACGGGATGTCGGCACCTCGGGCGACGCGGGCGACGCGCAGGCCGCTCGAGCCGGGAGGAGCGGCGGCCGCTTCCCGGTCGCGACACGCCTTCGTGTGACGGTGATATCGACCGGTTCGGCGATAGACGTGGCCTCCGCGAGCGTCGCGGCGGCCGGGATAGGCGAAGAGCGCCGATGGGAGGACGAGGAGAGCCAAGAGCAGCAGAAAGCCAGCTGGCGGTGCTGCCGGGGCATCATGCGATCGGCTCCGCCAGGAGCTTCTCGAACTCGGAGTCGCCCGCGAACGACGCGAGGTCGTTGTCGATCTCGCCGGGTCCCGCCTTTAGAAAGGCTCGTAGGAGATCCCGGGTCTCGGGCGCCGCCGAGATGGCCGCGTTGGCGGCGCGCAGCGCACCCTCGCGGTGCCGGCGTAGCTCCTCGCTTCGTGCGAGGCGCGCCTTCTCGTACGCATGGGCCTGCCCGTGGGCGCATGCGAGGTACATGTTGAGGTCGGCGTTCGACTCGGTCCCTTCGGGGTGGTTCGCGAGGTACTCTTCGCCGATTGCGATGGCCCGGCGGAACCCATCGGGTGCCGACTGGTAGAGCGCGCTGAACACGAGGCTCTCGACCGTCTTGCGCGAGAGTTCCGCAGGCGCCGCGATCGCGGCCGGCGAGCTCTGCGTGCCCTGCCGAGATGCTTCGAGCACCTGGACGTTCGCCTCGGCGACGTCCTTCAGCTTCTGCTCTGCCTGCTTGGCTCGTCCGGCGGCCGCGTCGCGGTTGGCCTTCTCTTCGGCCAGCCTCTTCTGCAGGCTGGCGATGCGGTCGACCCGTGCAAGCTCCCCCAGGAGCCACAGCCGCGTGGCAAGGAAGCTCGCAAAGAATCCCCATGCGAGGAAGTAGCCGAGGCTCGTCCAGGCGACCGCGTGGGCTGACGGTTGGGGGCCAAGGGCCAAAGCGAGTCGCTCCGCCGTGCCTTCGAACGAGTCCTGCAGCCAGCGGAGCTGTGTCAGCCCGGCACCGAGAAGGAGCTTGATTCCCCACTCCGAAAGCTCGATCAGCCGCTGCATCCCGCTCACGTGCTGACGCTCCTGCTTCGGCTCGCCCTCGACGGCATCGCGGTTCGCCTTGGGGATCCCGAAGAGGAACCCCACGAGCGCACCGATCGCCATTGGCCCGGCCGGGGTCAGAGCGGCAGCAGCGAGTCGCCGCCAGAAGTCGTCGATCGGGAGCTCCGTCCCCGGCGTCGATCCGGACGCGTAGAGCACGAGTCCGATAATCGGCAGAACGAGGGCGGCAATCGCGATGAGAAGCACCCGGGCGAGGCGCGGCGCCTCCTCGGCGCCGCCGCTGGCGGAGGCCGGCGCAGGTACCGACGCGGGCCTCCCGAACCACTGACGCAGCCTCTCCGCCCACGTGGTCAATGGCGTTTCCTCTTCAGCATCGTCCCCGTCCACGTGTGAAACGAGTGCCCTTTCTGCGGACCCCCGATCCCGCCCTGATCCTCGTCCTTCGTGAAGAAGACCAGATAGGTCATCTCCTTCCATTCCACGAAGCTCTTCCTGTCGTCGGCGAGGAAGAAGCGCGGACGCCACGTGCCGCTGTTCAGGTAGAGCTTCTCGTGGCCCGTCTCGTCCACCCGCAGGGCCGTCTGCTCGAACTCGTGGGTGTGGCCGTAGACGGCGTAGTGACAGTCGTTGCCGGCGAGATCGGGCTCATCGAACGCGGCTCTCTGCTGAGGATCCGCGTGGCGGTCGGCGATCCGCTGGAACGCGTCGTACGTCTTCAGGAGCCCCGAGAGCTCGCGAAGTCCCAGCCCGAGCTTGAGCAGCCCGGTCAGGCCCTGGAGCTTGTCGGCCTCGTCGATCCCCCACTTGTCGTGCTGGTCGATCCAGCGCTCCACGAACGGGATCGCCATGAACTCGCTGGAGATCTGTGCGGCTGCGGCTTTGACAGCCTCGATCACCTGGGCCTTCTCGTTCCCCTGCCAGACGGCGCCGCCGGGCGCGCTCGCGCTCCTGCCGATGGCGCCCGCCTGGTGCCAGATCCACGGGATGGCTGCCGTGACCGGCCGGACGTTCTCGATGTTCTGGAGACGCGCGTACACGCCGGCGATGACGGCCGGGTTGATCGAAGGGATGACGCCCTCGAGTCGCTTCTTGACCTCCCTCGGGAGACGCACGACGAGCTCGGTCGTGATCACGTCGCCGATGGGAACCCTCAAGTAGTCCGTCGGGGTGAACGCGTACTGCGCGCCGCCCTTGCCGAAGCCCTCGAAGTTCCAAGAGTCGAACTCGTGGCCGTGTCGGGCGACGACACCGTGCGCCGGGCTCCGGTACACGTGCTCGTTTGCGAGCTCCGCCGGTCGTAGCGCCGTGAGGCCGAGCAGCGCGTCCACCTTCGCGCGGATCGCGGGGTCCAGAAGGTAAAGTCGGTCGTGATTCCCAGGAACGTATAGACGCCGGACCGGCTTCCCGAGTTTCTCGAACGCCTCCTTCACGCTCGCGTGCTCACCACGCAGGACCGCGAGCTGTTCGCCGGCCTTCACTCCGATGTCGTCGAGAATCGCGCGCGCGACCTTCAGGCAGGGCTCTCCGAGCTGTTCCGGATGGGCGTTGATGTCGGGATCGCCCCAGGGACGATGGGCGAGAGGCACATCGTCCTCGAGCCAACTCTCGGTGCGGATCAGATCGAAGATGTCGCCGAGGAACAGGAAGTCGAGCGTTTTGGCGCCCTTGTCCTTCGCGACCGGGAGAACGTCCTCCATGAGGATGGTGAAAGCGTCGCAGGCGACGTTGTGGTCGCCGGCCGTGCCGTCGACGAAGTGCAGGTCCGAGATCACGACGAGCATGCTTGCACCCCGAGGCCTCGCTCATCGCGCGGCACGCGAGCAGTTCGCCAGCAGGGACTCCGAGAGTCAACGGCGGAGCGCACCGGCGGCCACGCGCCGTAAGGCAGCTCACGACCTAGTGCTGGGAGGTAATTGACCAAACGCCGCGAACCCGCGCCCAATAGAACCTGGCAAACGATGCTCTGGCGCTTTCCCTCGACCCGATGGCGCGAGCCACGTAGCGAGGAGCAACCATGCGGGCCCCAACACGAAGTGACGCCTGCAGCCCGGACAGAGAGGAACAATCCGGGAGCCGAGCCGCTCATCTTGCGCGTCGGCGGTCACAACGTCCCTGCGAAATCCGATGCGCCCGAGTGGGGTATGGGGCGGAGCACGCATGCTCCAGGAGGAGCGGACAGGAGAGGCCCATGAGGACGCAGCCGTCGACCCGCCAACGAGGCACCGCTGCTGCGGAGCGCCGATCACCGCCCAAAGGCAGGTAGAGATGTTCAAGGGAACGATCACCAAGGGAAGCCAGTACCGCATCGACGTTACTGCAGCGTCGGCTAACCGTGGAGCCACCATCGTCACCATTCAGTGGCCCGGAGCGCGCGGTCAGTCCGACGTCCTGATCGTCGCGCAGGGAGGCGCCGCGGCTAAATCCGGGAAAGTTCCCGCAGGTGCAGCGCTTCTGATGATCGTCGTCGACATTCCGACCGGGAGCGCGAGCGCGAGTATCCACGTCGCAGACAACCGCGGCACGTCGGTACGCGATGTCGTCAGAAAGGACCAGCGATGGACCTTCGCCGTTCAATAGCGTCTTGCGCTGCGTTCCTCGTCGTAGCGACCGGGGCAGACGCCCGAGCCCAGCAGGACGCTGGCGCCCCAGGAGGGGGTGCGTCAACGAGCCCCGACGCCACCGCGGAGCCTCACGAAGGCACCGTGTCAGACCAACCGGATGCTGGTCCTCCACCAGACAGCGACACGCGCGAACCCCGTGATCGAACGTTCGCCGCCCAACCGTGTGGGCTGGCGGATCCGACGCGTCTGCCGGGTGTGACCGAGCAAATGACCTGCCACGTTGTGGCGGTGGCGCTCGTCGACCGTCTGATGGATTCCCAGTGCGGCTCTCAAGGTGAGCTGGTCCCGTCGCGCGCGGTCACGCCGCCCATGCCCGACGCCAACGGCGCGCAGGGCTCGCCGGGCGACACGTCTGCCGTCCCGTCCATCGCGACCACGCCGCTCGCTGGCGGCGCCCTGGCCGTGGGCGCGACCGCCGACGGGCCGCGGCTCGTCACGGCATTGTCGTTGAACCCTGGCGCCGCGCTGGCCAGTGGTCCCCGCGACTTCGCCAGCTGGAGCAGGGCATTTGATCTCTCGATCGTCGCACCATTTGACCTGTCGGCGCGCGAAGCAGGACGGGACGCGATCGACTACGTTGGGATCCGTGTCCGCATAAACATCCTCGCACCCGTCCAAGGCGGACGGGCGTTCGGACTTGCGGTCGGCAGGCTACGGCAGGCGCTCGACGAGAACGCCGACCGCATTCACGACGACCTACTGCCCGACGTGCTCGCCGCCCTCCGGAGCGCACCCGACCGCACCGCGTGCATGAACGCGATCGCGAGCTGCGGGAGCGAAGATGTCTCGGCAGCATGTGGGGGTCGGTCGATCACCTCTGCATGGCGGAGCTCTCAGGCGGCCGTCGACGCCGCCGTAGCCGAGGTTCGAGGTCAGGTCGATGGCGACACGGTGGGCCTCGACCTCCGTGCGGACTTCGGCGATCAGACCTTCTCTGGCGAATCGGCGGTGGACGATGCGTTCTCGCTCCAAGCCTCGGCAGCGGGCAGCTGGCGCTTCCTCCGCGGTGCCCGCGTCAGCATCACCGCGCGCGGCAGGATCGGTTACGCCTACAGGCGCGTCGAGGTCACGATGGACGACACCAGCAGCGAGCACGCAGTCGACTGGGGTGCGTCACTCGAGCTGGCCATCCTGACCGGCCCAGCCAACACCCTGCTCAGCGTGGGAGTAGAGGGCCGTTGGCGGACGTCCGACTCGATCGCACTACCCCCTCTATTCGACAGCGGCATGGACTACGCCGATCTCCGAATTGGCCTATCGGTTCCGCTATCTGATGGCACCGCGCTCGGCGTGGGGCTCGGAATCCCCATAGACGACAACGAAGCACGCGAGCCCATGCTGACCGTCAGCGGCGACTGGAGCCTGCTGCTCGGCGCACTGCAGGGGCCGAGTTGATCCGGTTGTTTCGAAAACGCGCTAGCCGGCATCGTTCAGGCCAGACGTAGGACGCCGAGGTCCCGGACGTGCCGACCATCGTGCACATGCGTTGAGAGATCTGGGGCGCAGCGGCTCCCCGCCCGGAACCAAGCTCGTTTGACGTCGAGGCGACGAGCCGCGAAGGTGGGGATCACATGAGCGGCAACAGCTACTCCCTGGTGGTGTGCCTCCTGGGGATGCCCAAGGGGACGAAGACCTCTGATGCAAACTGGCATGCGGCCATGATCAAGCCGTCGCGTGCATCAGGCGCGAAGGCGTTTACGGTCGCGGAGCTACCGGGCGCGAAGCTCTATGTTACGCAGAAGCCGGCGGCACCTCCCGCCTGGGCGGCGTACTTCCCGACGCTAGCGACGTCGCTGAAGAAGGCGCTAGCGAACTCGACTTCGGCCGGATTGCTCTTGATGCCAGTGAAGAATCGGGCGGTGGCGGTCTGTTTTGGACACGGGCGGCATCTACTGGATCCGGGTCGCATTCGGGAATCCTTTGGGCTCAAGACGACGCTCAACCTGATTCCCCACGACAAGGTCCAAAGCATCGACACGGTGGCTTTCGATCAGATTACGCGGCACAGCAGGGTGCAGACCGCGCAGCAGAGCGACGTCTTCGCATTCGGGATGAACGTCGAGCAGGACGTCCTCCGCGCGGTTACAGGCCAGCCCGACGATCCGACATTCGGCAAGCGTCTGTCGGGCAGGGACGCGATTCACCTCCGCGTGAAGCTCTCGGGGCTGTCTGAGCTGCCCGACCTCGTCGAGAAGCTCCTCGCGGCTCACAGGGAGAAGAAGTATCAGGAGCGCTTCGCCTGGATCGACTACATCCAGGAGGTGAGGAGTCCGCCGCTGGTGGATGCGCTGGAGAAGTTGCTGGAAGCTCGCATCGCGGCAAAGAACCTCAGTCGAATGTGGATGTCGGCTCCTGAGCTTCTAGACTGGGAGCGGCTGGAAGGCTTCAGATACAAGGACGGCGAGACGGAACCCCTGCGCCCGGATCTGAAGGTGAAGGAGTTCCTCGACGAATTCTGGGACCGTGCACCAAAGCCAATCACCGTTCCTCTCCTGAGGAGCCGCCGAATCCTGGCGTACGATGCGAATGGCGGGTATGCGTATTCACCATGGAGCGCATACCAGTGCTTCTACTTCGAAGTCGAGCACGGCGGGCAGACATACCTTCTATCGTCGGGACGCTGGTTCCGGATCGAGAAGTCGTATGTGAACCGAGTCGATGCGTACGTGAAGAAGATCGCCAGCTCGTCGATCAAACTGCCATCGTGGGACCCTGGCGAGAAGGAGGGCGCGTACAACGCCCGCGCCGCTGCGGTGCTGGGTGCCGATGCGCAGCTCCTGGACGCGAAGAACATCATGATCGGTGGAGGTCAAAGCAGGGTCGAGTTCTGCGATATCATGACTCTCTCGCCGAGGCGTTTGGTCTTCGTCAAGCGATACGGTCATTCGAGCTCGCTCAGTCATCTCTTCGCGCAGGCGTTCGTTTCGGCACGGCTGCTGAAGCTTGACGGGGAGTTCCGGCACCTCGTGAACGGCAAGGTTCCAGCGACGCACGCGTTCGACGTTACGAACCCGCCGGACACCTCGAAAATCGAGATCGTGCTCGCGATCATAAGCGACTCGCTCAACCCGCTGGTCCTGCCGTTCTTCAGCAGGGTGACTCTCATGCTGACCCATCAGAACCTGCAGTTGATGGGCTTCCAAGTGGCCCAGGTGACGGTGGGTCCGAAGGCCGCGCCTTGAGAGACGGTTGGGGCGCAGTGGAGCCGAGCCGGGCATTGAAACTCCTACCGATGCTGCTATTCGGAATGGCGGCGATCACCCTACTTCGCGGATGTGCGAGCGGCTGCCAGCAGACCCTCGACGAACTGGAGGAGCGACGACAGGACATCCTAAACGGGAGCACCCAGCGCCCCTGCACGGAGGGACATCCGTGCGAGGAGGCCTGCCTGTTTGAAGGCGAGACCCGCCCTTCCGATGGTCGCTGCGAAAGCTACACGACATCTGGCGGCTTCCACTTTGAGGGCCGCATGATCTGGGTGCGACCTTGCACAGTTTCAGACCCCTGTGAGACTCGTGACGCCAACTGGGCCCAGAATCTCGTCCTGGGCTATTGGTTGCTGCAAGGCATCGGGTATGTGATTGGATTGATGGCATGGCCGATCAACTCGGCGGCTTCAGTCTGGCGGCACGTCACGACAGTCGATCTCGCTTGGGGTCTTCTGTACGCTGCGCCGGTGTATTTCTGGCTCTTGCTGAGCGTTCTCGAGGCATCCCCGCATCGCTGGGGAATATGCATCGAATGGATTGAACTGGTGCGCTCCTGGCGTGCGCTCTTCGCTGCGGTTCGCGAACGACGTGAACGCCCTGTGGTGTTGCAATTGTGCGAGGCCTTCAGCAGGGTTGCGCGCCGAGTCGTCCGCCTCACGGCGCATTCTGTCTGCTTGGTGGTGTTGCTCTGTGGCGGCACTAGCCAGAGAGACTCCGGACTCATTCTGATAGGCCTGACGTACCTCGCATCCGTGCTTGTGGAGCTGTGGTGGGGTGAGCCGCGTAGGCGCGGGGGACCAGGCTTCGCGGCAGAGGATGTCAAGCTCGGCTGGGCCGTGATCGCTAGGGCGACTAAGAGTGTCACGGTGCCGCTGGAGGTGTTGGTTCTCGTGGACGTTGGGCACGAAATCGTCCCGACTCTCGTCTCGTCATCTCCGCTACGGTCGCTTCTCACGAAGTTGCCTGAGTGGCTGACGCACTGGTACGGGCCTCCGGCGGCCTGCGCGGCGTGCCTTGCAGTCCTCCAGATCGAAAGTTGCGTTCTCCGTGGCGTCGATGTGCTGCGACTGCCCATTCGTACATGGGCGTGGATATCGATGCGGTGGTCACATGCGACTGAGTCGAGGTAGTGCGCATGGCGTCCCTCACGCCCACCGATTGCCCGATATTGTGGAATTGGAGGGATCATCGTACCTCACCGTGGCACACGCGTACTCGATTCTCCGCTAGCATCAGCTCCGCCGCTCCCTGCCTGTCCCTGACGATCTCACCGGTGGATGTTTCAAATCCCGCCCCCGCAACCATCTGAGAGAGCCACCGAGAGGTGGCTCTCTTGCGTGGGTTGAGGGAGGGAATGTGAAGCTACGACCGGCCGGAACGCTGGTTCGCCGATTGGTTCTTGCCCGCCGGTGGCCCGCGGGCTCGAAATCGGCGACGGGTCATGCTGCTCCTCAAGGAGCATGACTGCGGTGGCAAGCATCTCCGGCGTGACGTGCGCGTATCTCATGGTGGTCTGGATGTTCGAGTGGCCGGCGAGCCGCTGGACCGTGTGGAGAGGTGCTCCCCTCTTGCCAAGCTCGGTGACGTAGGTATGGCGGAGGACGTGCCAGCCGACGCCCGTGAGCCCCGCCGCTCGAGCAGCCTTCTGGAGCCAGCGGCAAGCCGTCGTGTGCGGCATGAGGCCTCCGCCTCGAGCGAATACCAACGGGCTCGGACCACGAGGATGCTCTTTCAGCAGGCGTATCGCATCCGGCGGAAGAGGAATCGACCGTGCTCGGTATGTCTTCGTGCTGCCCACGACGCCGCGGACGGCGCCGCGGGACACCACAAGTCGTGCAGGCGTCTCGGTGAGCCTCACGTCCTCCCACTGGAGGGCAATCAACTCGTCGTAGCGGACGCCAGTGAGGGCCGCCAGCAAGATCATCGCACGCCAGGGGCCTGGAGCGGCTGCATTCGCAAGACGGTATGCTTCGTCGAGGCGCAGGGACGTGATCGGCTTCTCGGCGAAGGGCAGCGGACGAATCTTGGGAAGCCGGTCCAGCAGCCCCCACTCTTGGGCGATGACGAGCGCTCTACGGAGGACAGCCAGGTAGTTGTTCAGCGTCTTCGCGCCTACTCCGCGTCGAAGCTGTGATGCTTTGAATCGCTCGACCGCGGCGGCGTCGATCTCCCGGAGAGTGTTCCTATCGAAGCTGGGCAGCAGAGCCACCCGAAGGATGCTTCTCTTCGTCCGAACCTCGGATGGCTTGTTGTTCACCTCGACGTAGTCGCGCATCCATCGTTCGGCGAACGCGCGGAACGTCGGCTCGGCTTCCAGTTCACGCGGATCCAGCCGCTTCAGGTTGCCGCCCTCACGCAGCGCCAGTCGGATGTTCTGCTCAAAGATCCGCGCCCCGCTGGCGGTGTTGTCGGGGCTCCGGATCCGGTTGCGCTTCCCGCGCCACGTGATGTCCACGTACCAGCTTTTCCCGAATCTGCGCACGCTCATATGGTGCGGGCCCGGCGAGCCGGGACGATACGGGAATCGGCGAACTTCTCGAGGTCTGCCTTCCGGAAGAGCAGCTTCTTGCAGATCCGGCTCACCGGAATCCGTCGCTGGCTGGCGAATCGGAGCACGGTTTTCCGGGAGACTCCGAGGAATCGTGCGGCCTCCGTGCGATTCAGGAGGTACGAACCGGGACCCGAGTCCGCACCGTGCGTGGGTGTGCTCATAGGTTGTGAAGGAACAGGGGCGTTGTCGGCCCCGGTGCCTGGATTGCTCGGGCAATCGGTCGGCAAATGCAGCATATCGTGGTTGACGTGAGGGAGTAAATGGGACGCGCAGGACGCGTCCGGCTATCCCTACGCTGCCACGAGGGTTCTTGCTCGGGGCATGGGCGCGAACGACAAGAGGAGCCACTCAGGCTCCTCTTCGTTGACTTCGATTCTCGATCGTCGATTCTGCGCCCATGCCAAGTCCCACTCGCGTCTGCGATCATGTCCGTACCATTCGCGACTCTGGGGACTTGGGCCTCACGGGGATACCGGCCCCTGGAGCACGCGATGGGCTAATCCAACAGACCAACGGAAGCCGCTTCAACAGGGCTACTTCCGGACGGTCCCGACTATCCCGTTCCGCGTGTCCAAGGACCGGCTGACGGACTTCACACCCCGCGCAACCGATCCGTCAAGGGCACGGGAGCCACCCCGTTTCCCATGCTTTCTGTCCCTGCCGAGAGACGCTCGTTTCGCGTCCTCGGCCTGCTTCCAACCCGCAGGCACACTGGCCACGTGATCCTGGACGACCGAGGCCTCGTCCCAGGCTCCGCCTGGTGCACCGAGACCCGCCGGCTCCGTACCCACGATGCGCGAATCGCGTCCATCACCCGGCTCGTCGAATCGTCCCTTCGGCAGCACGAGATCCACCTCGTTGCGATCGGCCGGTCCCGCGATGTCGTCGGGCACGAGTCGCTCGCGTCCGAGGTCGTTGCGGTTGTCTCGACGCTCGGCGTCGCCGTCGAGGTCCTCGACGAGCACGCGCTCGTGGACGCCTTCCGCGTCCCGGGCACCTCGGGCTTCGACCACCTCGGCCAGACCGTCTCTCGCGTGTTCTTCCCCGAGCTCGCGGGGAACGTCCCGTCCTGGCGCCGGGGGCACGAAGAGCGGCGACGCCGCATCCGGCCGCTCTGGAAGGCAACTGCGGCTGCCCTCGTCGCCCTCGCGAAGCTCCGGCCCGACGCCGTGCGTGCGCTCGCGCGAGAGCCCCTGCCTCCCGGCCTCTTGGCCCTCCTCGACTCCGTTTCCATTCCCCGCGTATGACTCCTCCCCAGCCCATCCTCCGCGTCCGGCGGGAAGACCTCGCCCGCGCGCTTCGGCTCCCTCCGCCCGACCTCCGCGTGCTGGTCTGGCTCCTCGTGCACGCGTGCGCCTCGACCGGCCGCGTGTGGGAGCCGCCGGAGCGGATCGCGGAGTCGCTCGATCTGCCGGAGTCCCTCGTGCACGACGCCCTGTTCCACCTCTCGGGGCAGGACTTCCTGGAGGAGTTCCCAACGGTCGCGCGACAGCTTCGCTGCATCGAGCTTGGCGCCGTCTTCCTTCGCTCCATGCCGGGACCCGAGAACCTTCCGGTAGAGCCCAGAGCCATATGACCTCCGACGCCTTCGAGCCGGTCGGTCTCCGCTTCCGCGGACGCGAACGCTTCCTCCCGCTCCTCGCGATCGCGGTGGCATTCCGCCGGACGATCGCGCAGGCGGCGGTCGCGCTCGACATGCTGATCGTCGGTCCGCCGGAGCTCGCAGAAGGACAATCCGATTCATCCACAACCCACGGGGAGGGGGAGGGGGGTGGGGTACGTTCGGAAACGTTCGGGTCGGAAACGTTGGACCCGAAAATTGAAGAATCCGAACGAGAACGTTCCGAAACGTTCCGACGCGCGCGCGAGTGCGAGAACGCCGACGTCGATGCGATTGCAGCGTCCATCGCCCACGAGCTCGGTGACGCCGCCAACGTCGCCGCGATCCGGAGGCTCGTTACGACCCACCCCGAACAGCTCGTCCGCGACGCGCTCGCGCGCACGCTCGCGATCCCATCGGAACGCATCCGCGGATCGCGCGGTGCGCTCTTCACCGGCATTGTCCGCAAGCTCGCGAAGCAAGCGCTGCCACCGAATCCATGACCACCACCCGTATGCTCGAACACAAGCCCACCAGACGCGACCCGCGCGTCCTCGCGCTCGTCCCGACCGCCGATGGCGTGCAGTACGCGACGCTCGACGCGTGGGAGATCGCTGGCACCGGCGCGCTCTCGACGAGCGATCCGAACGCCGTCGCGCTCTCCATCCGGCGGCTCATCGTGCAGACCCGTCCGAGCGTCGTCGTATGCGCTCCGCCGCCACGCGGTGCAGCTCGTTCGCTCTCGCGCGTGCTCAAGCTCTTGGCCACCGTCGCTGCGCACTCGGGCATCCCACTCGTATCGCTCGCTGGCGATCTCGCGCGCGAGCTGCTCGAGCACGCCCCCGCACCAACCGCGCTCGCCGACCAATACCCGGAGCTTCGCGCCCTCGAAGTCCACGACGGCGCGGACGCCGTCCGCCTCGCCTCCGCCGCCCTCACCTCGCTCCGTTTCCCCTCCCGCACCTATGACCCAACCCCCACTCCTCGCTCCGGATCCTCCCTGGCTCCCCGAGCTACTCGGCGCCCTCGCCGAGCACGACTGCCTCGCCGTCCATCAGCTCGCGCCGCTCCTCGGTCGCCTGCCCGAAGACGTCGCACCGATCCTCGACCGCCTCGCACGTGATCGCCACGTGCAGGTGCTCGAAGCTGCGGCCACGCGATCGAAGGCGTACGCGTTGAACGTCCGCGGCGCGCGTTTGCTCGCCGAGCTGACTGGCGAAGAGCCGGTGCCCGTCGGACGAACGCGGAGCACCGCGATTCTCGATCACGAGCTCGTGAAGAATGATCTCGCAGTCGTGCTCCAGCTCCTCGACGCGATGGGCCGCATTGAGCTGCTCCGTTGGGAGACGTCACGGGACGTGCTCGCGGATGCCGTCCACGTCATTCGCGGCAAGCGAACCGAACGCGTCGCGCTCGTGGCCGATGGTCTCGCCGTGATCGCGACGCCGACGGGACCGACCGCGCTGCTCGTGGAGATCGACATGGGCACGGTCTCGCTCTCGCGCATGACGACGAAGTATGCCGGCTACGCCGCGTGGTGGAAGGCGAAAGGACCCGAGCGGCGGTTCGGCCTCCGGAGTCTCCGGGTGCTGACGATAGCGAAGCACGAAGCGCGGATGGTGCGGCTACGCGCTGCCGCAGCGGAGGCCGCAGGCACCGAAGCCCACGGGCTCTTCTGGTTCGCGACGGCGGACGTGCTGGACGCGGACGCACCCGAAAAGCTACTCGCGCCGCGATTCTGGACGGCGAAGCCCGACATGGATTCCACGTCGATCCTGCCGAACGTCGCGACGCCCGACGGCGCACCGGCTGCCTGATCGGCGGTCGCGACCATCGGCGAAGCGCCCTCCCACGCGCCTCGCCCATGGCCGGGATCGTCCCGACCAGCCGTAGCTGGAGTCGCACCTTCCATGACCGAATCGAACAAGACGAGCCGCGTCGACTTCTCGCGGATCGAGGTCGGCGTCCTGGGAAACGTCCGCTTCAAGCTCCGCAAGATCCCCGAGCTGGTCGAGGACATCAAGCAGCGAGGGCTCCTCGAGAACCTAGTCGTCTGGCACAAGCGCATGAAGCGCGAGCCTCACGTGCTCCCCGACGGCCGTGAGGCCTGGGATCGATACATCCTGATCGCCGGCCATCGCCGGCACGAGGCCCTACGGATCATCCGCGAGGAAGATCCCACCGCCTTCGAGACCGTCCCCGTCACGCTCTTCACGGGCAACGAGGACGACGCCCGGTTCGCGATGCTCGCGGAGAACCTAGGGCGCGACGATCTGACCGCCGCCGAGGTCGCCGAGAGCGTCTACCAGATGAAGCTCCGGGGCCACGCGCAGGCGGAGATCGCCCGCAGGCTCGCGAAGTCGCAAACCTGGGTCAGCCGCCTGCTCAAGTTCCGCGAGAACGCGTGCGAACCGCTGCGCACGGCCGTCGCTGACGACGCCGTGCCCTTCGACCTCGCGCTCACGCTCTGCGAGCTGGACGAAGGCGCGCAGAAGCGGACCCTCGCGCGCTACCTCGACGCGAAGAAGACCGACGGCAAGGCCGCGGCGGGCAAGGCGGCGCGTGGCGAGGCGGGTGCCATCGTGCGTCCTTCCGCCAAGGTGCTCGCGCGCGAGCTCGAGCTCATCACGTCGGCCAGGAAGAGCGCTCCGCGCGACCAGCAGGTCGTGCTCTCGCTCGCCGAACGCGTGCTTTCTTACGCGCTGGGGCGTGGACCCTGGCCCGCCGAGCTGCCGAGGCCGGAGCCGCCGCCGAAAGGCACGTCGAAGCCGAAACGGTCATGACGCTCGCAACACCCTGGAGGAGCCGTGGCTCTCGCGTCTCCTCCGCCTTCTCTCGGTCGCCTCCTTGCGAGGCGACCGGGAGCAGGTCCGCAGGTCCGGCTTCACCATGAGCCCGACTGAACATCGCGCCCGGCAGCCCGGACGCGAGGCGAGGCGTCGATCCGGGGCGTGCTCGGAGGGCGCCTCGCGCGGGACCTTGCCTGGCAGGCGTAGCTCGAACTGCAATGCTCGGGAAACCGTGCCGTCCGTTCCCTTTGATCGCCGCCCCAGCGCTTCGCCTGCGATCGTCGCGATCGCGCAGCAGGAGCGACCGCGTGTCATCACCTCTCGGTCGCGGGTCATCGAAATCGGATGCGGTGACGGGGTGGACGCGATCGTGCTCGCGCAGGCGGGAGCGGCCTCGGTAGTGGGCATCGACTCCGAGCCGAGGTACGTCGCCACAGCACGCAGACGCCGCAACGCACTGGAGCTGACGAACCTGACGTTCGAGTGCGCTGATCTGCCCGAAGCGCTGGAGAAGATGGATCCGCGGTCCAGCGACTTCGTGATCGGCACGCTCGCGTTCGAGAACATCGCGGACGAGAAGCCGCGGCGCGCGCAGCGCTTGCTTCGAGCGATCGCACGGGTTCTCGACACCGGCGGCCGGTGGGTCCTCCATGTGCGGCGTGGGGCCCGGCCATTCGTATGGATCGAGGCCGGGTCTCTGCTCCCCCGAGAAGCGCAGAAGTTCTTCATCCTGCACTCCGCCGTGAGGACTCATTTGGCCGAACACCGCCGGCTGGGAAGCCACCGCGTTCAGGCGGCGGAGGTCTTCTACACCGTTGCATACCGGCGTGCTTGGTGAGGCTCCGACGGGTGCGCCCTCCGTATGCGCCGACACGATTCCGTACTTCCGTTCGCCGTCGTCAATCACCGGACCCAACGTGGCCGGGCTTTCGGCATCAAGCCCGCCGATCTCCTGCACCACGTCTGGGTGCTCGGCAAGACCGGCATGGGCAAGAGCACGCTCCTCGAGACGCTCCTCGTCGCGCAGCTCGAGGCTGGCCACGGCGTCGGGCTTCTCGACCCTCACGGTGACCTCGTCGAGCGTGTGCTCGATCGGATCCCTCGCGCGCGACGCCGCGACCTCGTGCTCATCGATCCCGCCGCCGCCGGCCCGCAGCCGTCGCTCAACCTCGTCGGCTACCGTCCGCCTGGTGAGCGACCGCTGGCCGCCGCCGCGGCGCTCTCCGTGCTCAAGAAGATGTTCGCCGACAGCTGGGGACCGCGGACGGAGCATCTCACCAGGCAGTCGCTCTTGACCCTCCTCGACGTTCCTCGGAGCACCATCGCTGGCGTCCTCCGCCTCATCGCCGACGAGCGCTTCCGCGCGACGGCCATGCGCCACGTGCGCGATCCCGTCGTGCGCACGTTCTGGGAGGAGGAGTTCGTCTCGTTGCCGCCCGCCTTCCGCGCCGAGGTCGTGGCGCCCGTGCAGAACAAGATCGGCGGTCTGCTCTCGAACCCCGTCGTGCGCGGACTCGTGGACCAGCCGAAGGCGATGCTCCCGTTCCGCAAGCTGATGGATGAGGGTCGCATCGTGGTCGCGAACCTCTCGACCGGCCGGATCGGAGAGGCCGCGAGCGCGTTCCTCGGCTCGCTTCTCCTCGGCGGGTTCCAGATGGCGGCGTACTCGCGGGCGGCGGCGCCCGTGGATGAGCGGAGGCCGTTCACGCTCTACGTGGACGAGCTCCACCGGTTCACGACGCCGAGCTTCGTGGAGCTGCTGGCCGAGGCGCGCAAGTTCGGGCTCGGGCTTGTCGTCGCGCACCAGGGTCTCGCGCAGCTCGACCCGAGCCTACGCGGCGCGCTTCTCGGGAACGTGGGGACGCTGATTGCGTTCCGCGTGAGCGCCGACGACGCGATTGAGCTCGAGCCCGAGTTCGCGCCGGAGCAGTCGGCGTACGATCTCTCGCGGCTTGGGAAGCATGAGATCGCGCTAAAGCTGTGCGTCGATGGGGTGACGAGCGAGCCGTTTACGGCACTTGCGCAAACGAAACCCCATATTACGTGAGTATGCCGCGAGCAGCCAGCGACGTCAACGACCTCATGCGGCGCGAGATCCAGCCAGTTCGAACACATCGAAATGCTGTGTAATAACGCTATGTTGGGCGACCGCCAGCGTGTTGACAACCGTGAGTTGGTGGATAACTATGTGAGCAGGCGATGGGGAACTGCATACGCAGAACCTGGAGGCTCGGCCGCATTCAAGCGGACCGTGGGGACCATCGTGGGCAGCTCGGACCTTCCTGACGCTGCCGCAGGACGAGCCGCGCACTTTGCGGTGGGCCGTCCGTAGACGATCGCGATTTTCTCTTTGAATCCTACCACTCTTGGTAGGATTCACGCCTATGGAGCAAGTCAGCGACGAAGACGATGAACTGGTAAGTGCCATCGTCGAGCATATCAGAGCCGCTGGTCGAGTGGTCGCAGGGAGCGAACTCGGACAGCTGATCCGAACCCGGTTTCCGAACTCAACCTATCGGCAACGATACGCGGGGCTCCGGAGCCTGATCGAACAGAGGTGTTCTGCGGACGTTGTCCGCGTAGGTCGCCGGGGTTTCGATGACCAGTATGCGGTTGTTGGTAGCGCTGCTCTGTTCGAGCCAGCCGCAACGCCAACACTGTGGCAGGCATTCACTAGACCAGGTAGTCGTGGTGCTCCGGCAGTGCATGGACAGCTTGGTAAGGTTGTTGTGGTGCCCGACGGCAACAGTGCGCCCGTGGAACATCAAATCGTCGCGCCACTGTCGAGTGCCGAGTACAAGGAGATGGCTCGAGAGTTCCTGTCTGGCTGCGCGCGCGAGATCCGCGATCGGCTCAACCCAAGCCTTGCGGGCGACAACTTCTGGCCACAATGGAGCGGAGCGCTTCGCCTCGAGGATCCTGCCACTCAGGCGGCTTGGGCCCGCCATCGCACGGAATCGATCTTCAAGGCTTGGTCCGACAGACTGCAGCATGCCGGTCTGGAGCACCAGGCGGCATCCGCCGCCACTGCTGCATTGCAGGAATCGATGAGAGCGCGTCCGAGGTCTCCGCGGCAGGAGAAATACGCTGATCGGACGGAGAGCGCCCAGTCCGAGAATTACGACCCAGGTCGTACGCGGGCGATAGTGTCCGGCGCGATTAGCCAAATGAGCGACGGAGAGCTTGAACGGCTCTGGCTACCGCTCGGCGCTGTGCTCGCCGCCGCTCGGAGACAGCGCTCGTAGTTACATGGTCCGCGTCGTGATCATGTGTGCGTCTGGCCACGTCGATGGACTCCGTCGAGCACTGGACAGGGTGGCCGGGCGATGGGAACACGCCAACGAACTGAGACTCATTACTTGCGCCTTCCCTAATGATGGCGCTCGTAATGCCTCTCTGATCAACGCCGCGATCGGAGCGAGTACGCGAGGTGTCTTCGTGTTTGCGGTGGGTGTGGTCGTACATGAATCGCGCGTTCGGCAGCACGCGGAGGTCGAATGTGTTGGTTCCGTTCATACGTTCATCCGACGTCGCCTAAGAACGATACTTGAGGCAGCGGGTCTGGACTGGCAATCGGTGATCCGCGACCGTCTGTCATGTTGGCTGCATGGGACCGTCGATGTTGATGGGTGGCTTCGTCAATTCGAACTCTTGGGCTCGAATCGTTGGATTGGAGAGACGCTACTGCAGTTCGCCGACATCTGGGACTCCAACCGTCTTGCAGCCGCTCTGGGTCTGCCAGATGCGGCGACTCTGGACCTAGATCGGACGACGACCTTCGCTGTCAATCGATTCGTGGCGGGCAAGAGCGCCGACATCATCGCCAATATGGCCAAGAAGCGAACGGGAGGGGTCGTAAGCGACCTCGCGGAGGCAATCCGGATGCATAGATTCTCGAAGATTACCGTACTGGAAGATTGCCTCCTCTCCGGTACCGAGGCTACGCGTGTCGTGGAGCAGTTACTCGGGGGGGGCGTCCATCGGGAACGCAAGAGCGATCAGGTGGATTCTGCCTATCTGCAGGATTGCGTGGTGCACTTGCGCTACGCTCTTGTGGCTGATTGGGGGAAGGCGCGGCTCGCGTCATTCTTACACGATCGCCAGATCAACATGCGATTCGTTCACGACGAAACGCCAACGATGTTCGCAATCGAGGTGCTGAGCGCGGAGGGTCTGAAGGCCGTACAGGAGCAGAGGATCCTGGCTAGCGATAGCAGCGTTGCCGACGAGGAATTCGTCGTGCCGCTGGCGTTTCGTCCGGCCGTCTGGAAGGACGATGTGAATCTGCGGACACGGGCGATGGACATGTGCAGATCGGTTGGCGAGCAGTTAATCCGCGCATTCGTCAGAACGAAGGGTTGGAGCTGGTCGGATCGGAGAATCGCGGATGCTGCCCTTGGGGCTTGGCGGCAAGGCTTGCTGGTGGTTTTTGCGCACTCCGTTCCCAAAGAGACGCTGCCGCTTCTTTGGGCACGTGGTGAGGTCAAGTGGGGAAGACGGCGTCTGCAATGGAAGCCGCTGCTTCCTTGTGCGGAATAGGCCTCACTGACGTCTGCGTTCGGCAGCAGTCTGGCTACGATAATGAGCGGTGTGGTCAGCGCTCCGGAGGTTCTGAGCCCATGCCTCCCTGTCGCTCCCCCTCGGTACGGTGAACGCGAGCATCAGGCTCGCGTTCTTTCCACCCGCAACCGAGGAGGCCCGCCATGCGACGCGGCGACCGGGGCCCAGACCCCACACCGGAGAGGCTTGTCCACACGATAGAGCTCAAGAACCGCGACGGCCAGGTGGTCGAGCGCCGCGAAGTAGTGGCCCTGAAGGGCCTGCTTCGCCTCGCTCACCGCGAGCGACTCTCGTCCATCCGTACCCGCCTGGTCCAGGCGCCCACGAAGGACAACGACCACACGGCGATCGCCGTGGTCGCGGTCGTCACCTCGCGCGGCACCTTCGAGGCCCTGGGCGACGCGACGCCATCGAACGTCAACCGACGGGTGGCCGCCCACTTCATCCGGATGGCCGAAACCCGGGCGCTCGCCCGTGCGCTCAGGGCCGCGCTGGACATCGGCGTCGTCTCGTTGGAGGAGCTCGAGGAGATCGGTGACGACGTCACTTTCGACGATCGTCGGAGGCCGGCCGCTCAGCCACCCGGCGCCGCTTCGGCCAACGACGCCGAACCCGCCGAGCAGCCCGCTGGTCCGGACGCTCCCCGAGTGCCCGACCGCGCCGAGCCTCCGCTCCGCGACGTCTCGCGCGCCTCCGAGCAGCAGCGCCGGTTCCTGTACCGGCTGCTCGCCGACCGGGACATCACGGGAGACCGCGCCCGCGAGTACATCCGGGAGCGCCTGGGCGTGTCCGCGTTCGCGGACGCCTCCAAGGCCGCCGTCTCCCGCCTCATCGACGAGATCCGCCAGGGCAACGGCATCGGGGGTCACCCCGAGCCGCCGGCCGCGGCATGAGGGAGGAAGCGCATGCCCGCCCGCAGGCTCTCCGCCTCGCAGATCTCCACCTGGCTCGCGTGCAACCGGAAGTTTGCCTTCCGGTACGTCGAGCACGCTCCACGCGAACATCGCCCCTCCGCCCTCGCGTTCGGCTCTGCGGTCCACTCCGCCATCGACTGGTTCCACGGCGAACGGCTCGAAGGCGGCGTCCCTCCCCCCGACAAGGCCGCCGCGATCTTCCGCGCGGACTGGGACGCCGAGCTCGACGAGCCCGTCCGCTTCAAGGACGACGAGTCGCCCGAGGCGCTCCGCGAGACTGGCGAGACCCTCGTCCGCCTGTATGCGGAACGCATGGCCGCCGTCCCGATCGAAGCCACCGAGCTGCCGTTCGAGGTGCCCCTCGTCGATCTCTCGACCGGGGAGGTGCTCTCCGACTCGATCCGCGGCTTCATCGACCTCCTGCTGCCCGACGACCGGCTGGTCGAGATCAAGACCTCGGCGCGCAGAATCTCGGACTCGGATCTGCGCCGTCGCCTCCAGCTCTCGGCGTACGCATACGCGCATCGCTTGAAGCACGGACGGTCGCCCCAGCTCACGGTCATCTCGCTCGGCAAGGGACGCCGTCCCTCGATCGAGGTGCAGACGACCGAGCGCACGCTCGAGGACGACGCGTTCTTCGTTCACCTCGCGTCCGAAGCCGCACGCGGCATGGACTCCGGCGCGTACCCACCCAATCCCGGCTGGATGTGCGGCGACTGCGAGTACGCGGCGTCGTGCGCCGCCTGGCGCGGAAGCGCCCCCACCCGATCCGTCATCCCCGACGCGCTCGAGGAGACCCGTATAGCTCTAGGAGGTCACCCATGGACAGCCACCGTTCCGATCGAAGTCCCACCGCCGTGAAGGTCGTCTACACCGTCGTCGAGCGCCCGGGAGGCAAGAGCTTCTGGGTCAGGATCGGCGCCGCGTTCACCAACCGCGATGGCTCGCTCACCGTGCGTCTCGACGCGCTCCCCACGAACGGGACGCTCCAGGTGCGCGACCCGATGCCGGAGCGAGGCGCGGGTGCCGCGACGGGCACCGACGACATCCCGTTCTGATCGTTCCTTTCCTTCCGATGCGCCGGTCACCCGGCCACGCATCAACGGGAGCCACCACTCCGGCTCCCGTCTCTTCTCTCCGCGACGAGCACGCGACCGCATCACGCGGCGCCCGAACCTCGTCGTGGGAAGGAGAGCACCCATGGACGACACGACCGTCCGCCCTTTCCATGAACAAGACCGAAGCGCGGTCGCGACGGACCCGCCCCCGGAACGTGAGGCCGTCTCACGCGACGATCGCCCGTACGTCGCCCTGGGCCTGACCGGCACGAGCCACGCGATCCGCTGCCTCCGCCAGCAGGTCTGGCGTGCCGCCCGGATGACGTTCCCGGTCCACATCCGTGGCGAGACGGGCACCGGCAAGGAACGCGTCGCGCGGGCGCTCCACGATCACGGCGTAAGCACGGCCGGGCCGTTCGTCGCCGTCAACTGCGCGGCGTTCGACCGGAGCCTCATCGTGGGCGAGCTCTTCGGCCACGAGCGTGGCGCCTTCACGGGAGCCATGCAGACGAGGCGCGGGCTCTTCGAACGCGCGCACGGAGGTACGCTCTTCCTCGACGAGGTGGGCGAGCTGTCCCTCGAAGCGCAGGCGATGTTGCTCCGCGTGCTCGAGACCGGCGAGGTGCGACGGCTCGGAGGCGAGGAGGTCCGGCGTGTCCAGGTGCGGCTCGTCACCGCGACCCACCGCTCGCTCGCCAAGATGGTCAGCTCGGGCCGCTTCCGCTCCGACCTCTTCTGGCGCGTGTTCGTCTTCGTGCTCCACGTGCCGGCGCTCCGAGAGCGACACGACGACCTCCGCGAGATCGCGATCGAAGTGCTCGACGAGCTTTCCGTCGAGGCCGGCCGCCGCTCGGTTCGCGACGAAGCCCTCGAACGCCTCCAGGCGCATGCGTGGCCCGGCAACGTCCGCGAGCTTCGCACGGTGCTCCGGCGTGCCGTGGCGGGCACGGATCGCGCGACGCTCACCGCGGAGGACATCACGCGTGCGATCGCCGCGGACGCTCCAGTCGCTGCCGAGCCCGGACGCTCGTACCGGCACCCGCCGACCGACTCGTGCGTGCGCGATGCGCTCGTCGCTTCCGACGGCAAGCTCGCGACGGCCGCGCGACTGCTCGGCGTGCCCCGCACGACGCTCCGCGAACGCCTGCGTCGGATGGGTGCCGCGTGACGCCTCCTGCGGAGCGATTCCCTCTCGCTCCGCCTCTTCCTCCTCGGGACGACACCCGTGGGCCCACGGTGGGCCTGCTCACCCCTCGCCCCGACGATGGAGAGACGATGGACGTTTCGATGGACCTTCAGCCTGTACCGCCGGCTCCGCCGCCCTCGCGGATCCGGGGCCTCACCTTCGACGAGGTGCGTGCCGGTGTCGCCGGCCGCGCCGAGATGCACCTCCCGGACGTCGTCGTGCCGCTCGCGGAGCTCGCGATGACGCCCGACGGGAACCTCGCGCTCCCGGACAAGCGCTCCGCGTCGCTCACGCCGTGGAGCCGCAGCCAGCTCGCAACGCTCCTCGGCGTCCGCTGGGACAAGTGGTTCGCCCAGACGAACGGAAGCGAACGCGCCGACGAGGTGAACCGGCGCCTCGCCCGGATCGGCGGCGAGCGGAAGCTCCGGCTCGCCAAGCCCGAGCGCGACGGCGCCCAGGCGGACGCCGTGCTCCGCGCCTTCCTCGCCCCCGCATTCACGGCGATCGACGACCACAAGGTCTTCTCGTGCCTCGCGTCGAGCGTCCGGTTGGACGAGCTCCGCTTCGTGCGCGTCGAGGTGACCGACCGCGCCAGCTACTACGCCGCGGTCTCGGCCGAGGTGTGCGAGCTGGGAACGAACGGCACGCCCGACCGCGTGTACCCAGGGTTCCTGCTCCGGAACTCCGAGGTCGGCTACGCCGCGCTCTCACTGGACGACCTGTTTTTTCGGCAGATCTGCTCGAACGGCCTGCTCATGCCGATCGGCGGCAAGCGCCTGCTCCGCCGGACGCATCGCGCGATCGACGACGACAAGCTGACCGCGTCGCTCGTGCTCGCGCTCGCGAAGCTGCCGGCGCGGTGGCACGCCGGCGAGACCGTCTTGCGGCTCGCAAGGGGTGCGGTGGTCGATGACGTGGTCGCGACGGTCGAGGCGATCCTCGACGACCCCACGGTGCCCCGGAGCGTCGTGAAGGTCGCCGTCGAGGTGGCCCGCGGCGCCGAGGACCGCACGCGGTTCGGCGTGGTGCAGGCGATCACGAGCGTCGCACACGTGCAGAACCGCGACCCCGAAGTCCGCTTCGCGATGGAGCGGCTTGCAGGCGCGTGGCTCGCGGCTGCGTGACCGCCGACTCTCTCGCGCCGACCCAACAGGTCGGCGCTGTTCTCTTGCGCGCTGAACCGACGGCCGCGAGTGCCAGCGCGGGCGTGCCCGGAGGTACGACGATGGAGCCTTCGCGGGCCCGCACACAAGAAAAATGGGCTAGCCAGAGGGCGTGGGCCCGTACGGTTTGGCGCGTGGATCCAGCGACACTGGCACGTGTACTCTTAGGCGCTATGTTGTGGAGCGCACGGGATAACTGCCGCGCAAGGAGAAAGCATGATGCCCCGTACTGAAGATCCCCGACCCGAGTCCGTCCACGTCCGTCTGCACCCCGACGAGCACCGCATCGTCGAGCGTGCCGCGCGAGCTACCGGTACGTCGGTCTCAGCATTCGCGCGCCGCGCCATGGTGGAGCTCGCAACGCGCGAGGTCGGGCCGGCGCGTCCGATGGTGGTGGGCGCATGGGTCGCCGCTGAGTCTGCAGAGGTGTTCGCCGCAACAGTAACGCGGCCGCCTCGTGGAACGCTGCCATCGTTCGGCCTGCGCATGGTGCCGGGCGACGATGTGCTCGCGGTGCTCTGCGACGGTGCCGGCCGCGCGCTGTCGCCGTCGGAGGTCGAGGCGATGCCGCGCATTGCACAGCACCCCTACGGGCTGAGGTTGTGGCTCGACGCGGATCCGATGATGTGGCTCGTCGTCGCCATGGTGCGTGAAGCCTCGTCGGGTGACACGGTCATGCGACTGCGTCGGTGCACGCCGAGCGTCGCCAACGAGATCGCGTACGAGGCGAAGGAGCACTTCATGGAAGTCCTCGGCGGCACGGGCTCGCGCGGGCGTCGAGGCATCGACGGGTAACAGGCCGGCGCGGTGGTGCGCCCTGCGGCGATGACCGCACGCGGCGCCGGCGATCACGAGCGCGGCGCATGCGCAGAACCGCGACCCGGAGGTGCGCTTCGCGATGGAGCGGCTCGCCGGGGCGTGGCTCGTAGCTACGTGACGAAGATGGCTTCTCGATGCGCCGACCCGGCTCGGGTCGGCGCTGTTTCTCTTGCGCGCTGCACGGGCGGCACGTGCTAGCGCGCGTGCCCGGAGATACGACAATGGAGCCTCCACAGGCCCGCAGAGGTGGTTGCGGAGGTGCGTCGTGTGGCAACGTCCCCTCACGCCTGCGCCGCTACATCGGAGTGGTCTGTTCCTCTGCGACGAGGCCGGGTTCTGCCCTACGCGCTAAGGTCGCAGACCTGCTCTTCCAGGTCGTCGCCGAGCTCCACGAGACGCGACCGCTCGTGCTCACCGGCAACCTCGCCATCAGCGACTGGCCTACCGTCTCGCCGAATGCAGCCTGCGCCGTGGCCATCGTCGATCGTGTCGTACATCACGCCAACGTCCTCTCCATCGAGGGCCGCTCAATCACCGCCCAATAGGTCAGACACGGTCATGTCCTTGCCGTCTACAGTGCCAGCCCCTGAGACCACATTGCCCTCAACCGGCGTATGCCACGTAACGAACCAAGCACACGGAAACGCCGAGCGAGCCACGAGATACCACGCCCGCTCACCTGGATCAGGCCGACCACGATTAGTTTCGAATGGATCGCTGGACTCTGAGACTACAACATCGCTACGCGGCGAGCCCGATGCCGACGCGACCCGAACTTCGCCATGGCGAAGGCAGATCGAAGCTTCAGCCAGCTCCCCGACTCGAACCGCGAGCATCGAAGCAAGAATTGGGGTCTCCACGAATAGGTCGGCTTCGACCTGGGCACGCTCTGGAGGTGCAGTGGACCATTCCGACGCCGTCCCGACGACTACGGTGCCGCCGGCCGCTCGAACCTCGGAGGCATACTCCTGTAGCGAGGCCGGCGGAGGCAAGAAGATCGACGACGACTCGAGAACTCGCACCGCTCCATCATCACTACAGGCAGACACTCCGACCACACCTGCCAGCACCCAGGCTCTCATCGTGCGCCTCCCCCGGCCCGAGCGTTCTGGATCTCTGATCGAATGTCCTCCAGCACGACAAGGTTTGCGCCCCCGGTACCCACATCCACTGCACCAGCTCGGACGTCCATAGCGTCGTCGACGACGAATCCAGTAGCTCCCCACTCGCGCAGCACGACGAGCATCGATCCACCTCCTTCGAGCGTGGAGCGAACGGCATCTCGGCCCGGGTTGGGTGCCATTTCGTAAACCGTCCGGTCGTCCTGTATCAGCCTGCCAGCGCTGTGGTCTGCCAACCAGGCCTCGACCTCTGGCGTCCGCTCACCCGACACGAGATCTGTCACTCCTGACAGCGTGACCGGCAGGATCCTGTACTCGAGGTGGCCTCCAGGCACCGGTTCCGAGACGTCTCGACCGACCGCCAATATGCCGCGGTCGGCTGTGACCCAACGACGTCCTCCTTCAGCATCCAGCTCCGCCCAGGTCCCGACTGAACCCCGACGATGCATACAGGAGGTCATGACTCCCGTCACTGCGGGGAGGTGGTCGGCCGGCGCCGGTTCGGCGTCCCCAACCGCACTGGAAGCCAGCGCCCCACCAGCTCTGCCGGTCGGGGTGACTGAATCCGAGTCGCAGCCGTACGTGAACCAAACACGGGCAATCAACGCAACGAGCCCGACGCCTCTGGTGTTCATGGTCACGGCCCCCACGCCAGTCCAGCCACAAAACTGCTGGTGGAGGGCGCAAAGGCTACATCGGTGCCGCTGTAGACGCTGAGGATCGCGCCGGTCGGAACGGCGAAGCTTACTGACGGACTGATCGACGACTTCGTCGCCACCATCATTGTACCACCTCCACCAGGACTGGCCCGCTGGGGCCAGGCGGCGAGAATCAGACCAGTATCGCGCCGTCGAGCGAGGCCGAAGTGCCGGTGCGCGTGGTAGAGGGTCCAGTTTGATCCCGTGCTATTCATGATGAAAGCCGGCCCGGCGACGTAGTCAGACGATGGTCGCGTCAAGGACATCTGGACCAAGCTGGTGATAGGCGACACGCCGGTTCGATTGCGAGCTGCGACCAGAAGCCCCGTGCCCGCTGAGTCGAACACCAGTCCGCCGAGGTACCGAAACACCTCCGGGAGAGGCGAGGCTGTGATGGCGGTGGCCCACGAGATTAGTGGAGCCGGGCTCGATGTGGTCCGGATCCGAGCGTCAAAGCCGTCTATCCAGGCGAGCACAAATCTGTCCCGAAACCTATCATAGGCGACCTCAGGCCTGCCGAAGGTCGTGTAGGAAGCGGCGAGGTTGCCCGTTGACCACGACGCACCATCGGAGTCCGTCCATGCCCAACTAATGCGGCAGTGCGTCGTGTTCAGACATCCGTACGTCCACACGGCCAACATCTCGCCGAAGTCACTGTGGGCCACGTTAACCCAGGAGTACACGTTGCCGGCGCCTGCACTCGATGGAGCCGTCAGAGTTGTCCACGCACCATGATTGCCTCGCCGGACCTCGGCTTCCCACCAGGACACGTCGTTGAAGACCATGTCTACTGGCCAAGCGGATCCGTCAACGCGCGAATCTAGACCCGGCTGAAGGCTGTCGAGGAGCGTATAGGTCGAAACGGAGCTCCAGGTGCCGCCGTTGTTTAGTGACTGGGACGTGCCGATCCGATGGCCCGTATAGCCCGATTGCGCGACGGCGGTATTGGAGTCGATCGGGTAGAGATGCATCGTCGCGGCGTGCTGCCCGTACACGCTATTCATGACACCGCCGTTGGTAACAACATCCGGCAATCCGAATCCGGCGTGCCCGATCTCGTGCACGAGCATCGTCTCGTAGCTGAGTCCTCCGGAGCCGCCGCTGCCGGGCCAGCTCGGCCGCCAGGGCCTCGTCACGAACGTGCAGCTGTCCTTGAGCATCACCACGATTTGGGTGCCCGCTGAGCCGCAGTTTCCGGAGCCCGCGAAGAATGCCTTGGCACCAGGGTTCTCCGGGCAAGCCCATGTGTCCTGGTGGCGAATCAGCAGAGCCCCCGGTATAGCTGATGTTGAGCTGGTGTCACCAGCATAGTAGAAGCGGGAGTAGGAGCCAGATTCCTCGTTCCACACTGCGAGCGTGTTGATCGCTGCCGAGCGGAAATCTGTGACGCTGAGCCCGTTCGCGGCAAGAGTCCCAGGGTTGAAATAGACTGGTATGTTCCGAGCCGTCCAGGAGCAGCCCAGGGGTGAGTATGTCTGCGCAGCAGCCGTACGGCTGGCGACGTGAAGTGTGGAAGCGCCGGCCACCACCAAGGCAGCGGTGGCAAGCAAGCGCCCCGCTGTCGTGAGGCCAGCGAACGCGGTCCGAGCGTGTCGAGAACGAGCGCGGACGTGCGGAGTGCGCCTTTGCCGAGCTGTTTCCATGTGTGGATGCCTCGGTGCGGGGAGAACGTCGGCAACGACGTTACCACCTCGCCGAACGGTGGTCCACATCAAGTGGCGGGCGAGCTGGTTGAGGGATCGAGCGCCGAGGTCGCGCGCTGCGTGATGCCACGAGATCGCGAAGGACATTCGTCACCCGTCGCACGAGCATGGGCTTCGCGACATCAGGCGCGGCAGCGGACAGCGACCCCTGCCGCTTACGCTCACGCCTGGCGTTGATCGCCCTCCCTTTTCGCTCGGTCCAGTCGGGCGAGTTCTGTACCCTCCCGTAGAGGGGCGATGGGTTCTCGACGGGGGCTTCTTTCCGCGATGCTGCGTGAGCTGGAGCGGGCCAGCCGGCGAGCGGCAACGGATGCACGTCGCCGCGAGCGGCAGGCTCACAAGGCCCACCGAGCGATCGAGCGAGAGATGGCGCGCACGGACCGCGCCCAGGAGCGCGGGCGTGCCCGGGCCGAGCGCGAAGCCGAGCGTCAGCGGTTGCAGGGCGCAAGAGTCACAAAAACCGGTACAAAGCAGGCGGAGAAGAGAGCGGCCAAGGAAGCCCAGCTCCGCGAGTGGGCACTCGAGCTCGAAGCCCACCAGGATCGCGAAACCGCGATCGAGCGCATCGCCAACGACGGTCCCGAGGTGGAAGGCCGCGACGAGATGTTCGCCGCGCTTCGCGAGCCCCGCGTGTTCGAGCCCGAGCCCTTCGTCGCGCCGTCACCCGTCCGCAGCGTCGCCGAGGCGCGGGCTGTCGAAGCACAGGCCGACGCGGAGCTGCAGGCGGCGGTGGCGGGCTTCCGGCCGCGCTTGACCGCGTATCGCGCGACCCAGATTGGCGGCCTCGCACTTGGAGCCGTCGGCTTGACGGTCGCCACGCTCGCTCACGGGCCGGCTGGCGCGGGCTTTCTGCTCTTGGGTGTCGCCGTCGCCGTCATCGCGGGCTCGGTCGCAACGCGGACGGCGGCGAGTCAACGCGCGGACCACTACCACCAGCTGCGTGAACGGCTCGACGCACGGTCCCGGGAGCATCTTGCAGTCCTTGAGCGAACCGATGCCGAGCGCTCCGCGACGGCGGAGAGCCATGCTCGAGCCCAGCACTCCGCGAGAGTCGAATCGACTCGGAGGGAGTTCGAGGCCCTCGAAGCAGAACGGTTGCGGTCGCTCGATGAGCTCCACGCGGGCGATCTGGACCGCATGAAGTCGGCCTTGGAGGATGCGTTCGACCTGGACCTGCCCGTGTCGTGTGCAGCCACGTTCAGCGTCGAGTCCAGCGAAGCCGTCTCGATCGAGCTGGCCGTGCCTGACCGCGACGCCATCCCCCCGAGCGAGGCGAAGCTGCTCGCGAACGGTCGAGTGACCTACAAGCCGAAGACCGAGAAACGGATCCAGGAGCAATATGCTCGGGTCGTCAGCGGATTGGCGCTGCGCTTCGCTTCAGAAGCAATGCTCTATCTGCCCAGCTGCCATCGCGTCCAGGTTCGCGCTTTCTCGACGGCGCTCGATCGGGAGACGGGAAGGGCGGATCGTCGCTGTCTGCTTGAGGTGACGTACGACTACGCAACGCTCGCGCCGATGGTGATGGACGCTATCGACCCTGTCGCCGCCCTCAACCGATTTCCGCACCGCCTCTCCTTGGCGCCAGGCCGGGACATGCGGTCCGCAGACGCGTAACCGGGCGCAGCGATCACAGGAGGACTCGGATGTTCCAGATCGACGAAACGACCGTACCCCACCGGGTTGCCAGCGTGGAGTCCCAAGAGGCCGTGTGGATCGGCGGTGGGAACCTCGTGCGCTACGAGGCCGTGGGCGAGGCATACAACCCCGAGCAGATGCAGCGCGTCATCGCGAGTGTCCAGGGACGGACCGACGCTCTCCTTGCCGCCTGGCTGGTGCCTGATCCGCAGAACCTCAGCAACCCGAACGCGGTTGTCGTGTGGATGCTGGGCGGGAAGGTGGGCTACTTGCCCCGCGAGCTGGCGCTGACGTGGCGCCCGATCCTGGAACGGCTCCGTGCGAGATACGGAGTCGCGGTCGCCTGCCCCGGAACGCTCGATCCACCATCCGCCGCGAATCAGGGTGGCTTTGGTGTCGCCGTCTGGCTCCCGGCGCTCGAGGCTCCTCGCCAGCAGGGCATGCCTCCTCCCGTTCCGGGTGCGCCGCAGCGCGCAGCTCCACCTATCCCCGCATCCGCGCAGGGCGCGTCTGCGATCGGAGCGCAGACAACCTCCCAATCAGCCACGGCAGCATCCGAGGAGCTGGCCAGGACGCTTGCCGCGCTGAAGGCCGCGAAGCAGGAGCTGGAGTCGGTGGAAGAGGCCCTCGAGATCCAGTCGTTCGGCTTCTACCGCCCCCGCTACGGCTTCGAATCCTCGGAGCAGTACGTCGCGCGACTGAAGGCAGTCCGGGACGAGCAGCAGGCGATGATCAAGGAAGATAGGGCGGCTCCTTGCGAAACGACTTGGACCGTCGGGGGCAGCGCCGCCGAAGGCAAGAAGATGGTCAAGCAGCAGGCGAAGCTCATGCTCCGCGCCTTCAATGGCGAATCTGACGCCGCCATTGCGAAGGTCCGATACGACAACGTTACCAAGCTCGAACAGCGTGTGAAGAAGGCCTTCGACGACCTCAATAAGCTTGGGGGAGTCCAGCGGGTGTTCATCGCGGCTCGCTATCTCGACCTGAAGCTCGCAGAGCTGTACCTCGTCCACGAGCACCGCGAGAAGGTGCAAGCGGAGAAGGACGAGCAAAAGCGAATTCGCGAGCAGATGCGCGAGGAGCAAAAAGCCGAGGAGGAGCTGGCGCGCGCGAAGGCGGAAGCGGAGAAGGACGAGGAGCAGAAGTCAGCCGCTCTCGAGAAGGCCCGGCTCCAGCTCGCCGAAGCCGAGGCCACGAGCAAGCAGCACGCGAAGCTTGAGTCCCTCGTCACCCGCCTCGAGACGGAGCTGAAAGACGCGCTGGACCGCAAGGCGAAGGCGATTGCTCGGGCACAGCTGACGAAGTCCGGCCATGTCTACGTCCTGTCGAACATCGGCTCGTTCGGCGAGGGCGTGTACAAGATCGGGATGACCCGTCGACTGGATCCGTTCGAGCGCGTCGACGAACTCGGAGATGCCTCCGTGCCGTTCCCGTTCGACGTGCACGCCATCATCTTCGCCGAGGATGCCCCGGGGCTGGAGAACAAGCTCCACCAGGCGTTCGCATCGCGGCGAGTGAACGGGGTGAATCTTCGGAAGGAGTACTTCCGTGTGACGCTCGACGAGGTTCGCGTGGAGGTGGAGAAGCTCCACGGGCTCGTGACGTTCACGCTGTCGGCGGAAGCCGAAGAGTATCGAAAGACGCTGGCTGCGGTCGATGCGGCAGGGGACTTGGGTCAGAGTCCGCAGGACCCTGCGTCGTGATCAAGAGCAACGCGATCGCCTCTGTCCGAGGGCGGAGCAACTATCCATCCCTCGCCCCCGTCGGGGCCCGAGCGTTCATTCCTACGCGACTGGCGCCTCCGCCATCGCTTTTGGTTCAATCACGTAGAAGGCTTCCCGAGTGCACTTGTGGTCACGCAAGATGCTCTGCCGTTGGGATACCACAGACCCGTTTAGGTCCGCGCCGAGGTGCCAGAGGCACGTGCGTTCTGGCTCGATATCTCGGAGCATCACCGAGTAAAACGGCTCCATGGAACGTAGGTCGATTCGATACAGAGGACCGAGGATGCCAGCATCCATCTCGCGTGGCCAGGCTGGCGTCTCACCCTTGGAGCGGCCGGCACGAATCTCCAACCGATGAGGCAGGAAGGCGCGGGCGACAGCAAGAGGTCGCAGGCGATTGTCTCCGGTCGTCGGGTAGGGCGAATAACCAAGCCAGCGTGGATAATTGGAGTCTTGTAGGTCGTTTGTCGTGAAGAAATCGTGCTTCTTGTAGAATCGATCGGGGAAAACAACCGCATCTATAGCTGGCCAGTAGAGTTCCCCGCCCAGCAGGGTTCGCCCCGGTGGCTGCTCGTGGTGCAATTCGTGGAGAAGCGCCATGAGCTGCAATTCGCGTGCGTGCCATGCCGGTCCCACCAGCACCATTACGGTGAATGGCAAGTGCGCCCCTCGGTCGACAGCGTTCCGGACCGATTTCAGGAGCTTCGCTGTGTCCTCACGAAACTTGCGTTTGAGGTCGCTGTCCGAGTCTCGGTAGGTGATCTCACAATGAAGAAGGAGGTCGGCGTTCTGCAGGTCCGGGAGCAGCGTCAGACTGGCCGACCAGCCATCGTCGGGATCGAGTGTCGCGATGACGTCGAGTTGCTCCTCGGGCTGCCCGGGAAACCGGCGAGTGCCACCCCTCACGAGGACTCCGCGCGACCACCGCGCGATTTCCTGATCGAAGAATGTTCGTACGGCGTCCTCCACCAGAGTCGCACGGGCCGCGTGTCGCTGCGAAGGGACCCGTTCGTATAGCGCGACTTTCCTTTCGGCTTCGTTGAGTTCATCGAGGATTCGGACGATGTGACCCTCCTCGTTGCGGTGATGCGAACAGGTGTGAAAGCCCCGCTCGGAAGCAGGAGGTTGGTCGTAGTGAGTTGGACTCCAGCACAGCTCGACCATGACGTTGTCACTCCTTTACGGCGGCGGACGCCAAGAGGGTGTGAGCGGCGGCGCGTTATGCTGCCACCAAGAAGAGGCGTGAGTCGCGCAACCACGAACAGGATAGTTGCCGTTGCCGAACATCGTCCACGGAGATCGAGGCCTGAAACCCCGGACGGTCTGAGGGTTGCGGTACGCGGGGGGCGCTCGCGGTCGACGCCAGCGGCGGACGTGGCTGCGCGACCATGTATAGAGCGTGACCGAGTCGACGGTCCCGCACGGTCGGCGCCGCACCCATCCAAGCGTCAAAGGACGAGCGCCCGGGAGACCGAGTCGGCGCGCTCCGCGCCGAGAATCGAGGTGAGGCGTGCCGTGTCGGCGGCCAGGAGTTCTTCCAGCGTGGCGATGCCAGCATCGAGCAGCGCGAGGATCTCGCCGCGGATCCAGCTTGCTCGAACCGTCAGAAGCGCCAGACCGGCCGCCGGAAGGCCGAACTCCAATCGCGTCGCCAAGCTGTCTCCGTCGTCTTCCGGGGGCGTATCGGTCGGGTACATCACGCGGACGATCTGCAGAGCAGGTCGGAGGTGGAAGCGCACGGAATCGGCAAACCGAACGATGTCGCCGTATCCGATCCCACCACCGAAGGGCACCGAGAACGACCTCTCGATCTCCTCCACTGATATCCCAGCAATCCAATCGTGGAGAATGAGAACCCGCTTGCAGCGGCGTAGGTAGACGAGCTCCTCCCCGGCGAACTGGTGGAGATGGCCGACGAGCGCGCCGCCGACCCGCGCTGCGAGCTCGTGTGGGCGCGACTTCTCGACCTTCGACTTGGATGAGACAGGAGTCCAGACCGCGTCGGACTCGGGGAGAACCTGGAGCAAGAGCAAGAGCTCTTCGAGCGATGGAGCCCGTTCGAGTGAGCGCAGGAGCCGCACCAACCTCATGCACGAGGGGAAGGCAAGGGATGACCTACCGCAGGCGTTGCCCAAGAGCGTGAGGCCGACCAGATCATCCTCGGTTTCCAACAGCTCAAGGTCGATCATCTCGTGTACGAGCTGGGCCAGCTCGTGGCGGGTTCGCGCCTCCCATCCAGGATCGGACCGCACCTCGAGATACCCACCGTAGGTGGCGGCCAGCAGCGCGGGCACAGCGTCGACACGAACTCGCTTCACCTGCGCGAAGAGGCGGAGCAGCCAGGTCGAGAGGTCGCTCCCGCGGAAGGTCGACTGCACAGCCTCGGGTTCCCCTGCGACGTACCGCTTGAACAGTGCCCGTCGTTCCACTGCGTGGTCCGCGAGCAGGACGGCGCGCCCTATCGGGCCGAACCCCGGTCGACCTGCGCGTCCCACCATGTTCTTGTACTCGGCGACGGTGAAGGGGCGTCCGTCGTCGCCCAGGAACTCCTTCTCGGCGAGGATAACTGTCGACGCCGGCGTGTTGATCCCCGCTGCAAGCGTCGTCGTGGCCGCCAGCGCCCGGACCTCGCGGGCGTCGCGGAACGCAGCCTCCACCACTCGACGCTCATCGCGATTGAGGTTCGCGCTGTGAAAGGCCGTTCCGCCAGAGAGGCACTCGGCGAGCTCTCGAGACGTCGCCGACAGGTCGACGGTCGGCAGACCCGCGAGCGCGCCAGCGGCCGGAGGCAGGCCCAACTCTCGCGCGAGGTATCGCGCGCAACCTTGCGCCGCCCCGCGCTGATTGCGGAAGATGAGCACGGTCTCGCCCTCGGCGACGAGACGGGTTGCCAGTGGCACGATGACGTCCTGAGCGCTTGGCTTCGGCGAGCGTTGCACGATCACGCGCGGCGGCAGGAGCTGCGTGGTTTTGATCGCCCCGTCGACATCGCGATACTCGAACACACCGGCGCGATCCAGCACGCCTTCGACGAGTGGCACCGGCCGCTCGTCCGAGCGGAGAACGCCGGCGCCCAGCCACGTCTCGAAGTCGTTGGTGTTGCCGATGACGGCGGACAGGGCGACGATCTGGACGTCGGCACCCTCCCTCTGGGACGCGGAGAGCAGGGTCAGTAGGAGCTCCACGGTGATCCCCCGGTGGGGATCCGTGATGAACTGGGCCTCGTCGACGACGGCGATGCCGACGAGGCCGAGCATTGCGGGTGCGCTCGTCGCGAGGCTGAGGAACATCTCGAACGTCAAGAGGGCGACGTCGTACTTGCCGTTGATCACCGAAGGTGCGTCGTCAGAGTGATCGCCCGTGCACCGGACGATCCGGAGCCCGATCGTGTCGCCGTATCGCCGAGAGAAGTCGTCGACCTTCTCGTTCACGAGCGCTCTGTAGGGCATGACGAAGATAGCGCGGCGACCCTCGGCGACCGCCTTCATCGCGGCGAGTTCGCCAACGAACGTCTTGCCTGCACCCGTAGGTGCAACCACGACGAGAGACTTACCGTCCAGCACACGGTGCTCGTTGACTGCTTCCAGCTGGAGAGCGTTCAAGCCCGAGGAACAGGTGAGCCTCCACGAGTCGAGGATCTCGTCAGGCAGGCCGAACGCCGCCAATTCGTCGATCCGCCTTCCGATCCGAATGCCCGTGCGATCTGGAAACTCAGCTGCGTACCGAGCGCCGGGAACCAGGGCAGGGATCTTGAGGCCCCCTTCGACGTACCCAGCGAACACGGGTGTCTGCGACTTCCCAGTTCGAGCGGCCTCCGCGCGGACGAGCTCCATCACGTCTGCCGAACATTCCAGGATGTCCTTCGTGTCGGCGCCGCGACTGAGGACCGTCATCAAGGCTCGCGTGAGGAGGCCGTGACCGTGAACTTCCCATGCCGGCTCGTCGTGCTTGGACGCGCTGATGAGGATTCGGCCGCGCCCTGCGATCAGGCGGCTGGGATCGACGGGGTCGCGCGCGACGGGTGCGCCGTCGAGCACACGTGCAGGGGCCGCGCCCGCGAAGCAGCAGTCGAGGACGAGGACGACAACCCGTGCCGGACTCGCGCGGAACTGATCGGCGAGCCACGTCATGGGCACGGAAGTCGTGTCGACGCTCATGGACAGCGTGTCGTGGAGGACCAGGCGATGGTCGGGTGTTCCGTGGCCGGAGAAGGTGATCAACACGACATCATCAGGCCCGGCGGAGGCAAGCAGCCGCTGACAGGCTCCCTCGACCTCGCTCTTGGTTGCGTCGGCGTCCAGCAACCTGGCCGCGGTCATCGTGGGGATCGAGTCGACAAACAGAGCGTGAAGCGCGGCCGCGTCCCGATTCGCGCCGCGCAGGTTGCGGATCGAAGGGTCGGCGTAGTCGTCCACGCCAACGAATAGGCCGGCGATTGCGGGCATAGCGATGCCATGCTACTCAACGGCCGTTCAGGTGTCCATGCATGTCGAGGGAGCGAAGCAGATGGCAGAGTTCAAGGCTGGCGACGTGGTCGCGCTGAAGTCCGGGGGGCCGCCCATGACGGTCGAGGAAGTTGAGGGAAGCTCGGTGTTTTGCGTGTGGTTCGAGGGGAAGAAGTCGGAGCGCGGGAGATTCACCGAAGCCGCGCTCGAGCGGTATCAACCGCAGGCGTTCGCGCCGCGACGCTTCGAACGCAGCTGATGGCTCAGCTCTGTCGTCGGCGTCCTTGGGGGTGAGCACTTCCGCCCCTTCCCCGCCTCTACGGAGGCATGAGCACCCCTCCGTCCGCCACCCCTCCCCCCTCCGCGTACCTCATCGGCCTCGCCCTCGTCTTCGCCTGCGACAGCCCCGAGGCCAAAGGCGCCTGCGAGGCGCTCGGCGTCTGCGAAGCTCCGCGGCCTCCGCCCGAGGACTTCACGATCCTCTGCGACGCGACGCCGGGCTCGACCTGCGGCGCGATGGCGCTCGACGAGGCGCTCCACGCCGTCCTCGTGCGCGCCGTCACGCGACCGGGGTCGGCCATCCACGTCTGGAACGTCTCGGACAACGCCGCCGAGGTCGCCCGAGCCACGATCCCGGAGCCGCCGCGCCGCGTCCGCTCGGCCGAGCGCCACCGCGCGCAAGAGGTTGAGCGTCTCCGGCGCGAGCTGCGCGAGGCCGCGACGCCCGCCATCAGCGCGGGGGCCGAGCTTCGCCGGAGCCCCGTAGCCCGGACCGTCACGAGGATCGCGCGTTCGACCGTCGCACGGGGCGTCCGGCGCCACCTCGTCATCCTGTCCGACCTGCGCGAGCTCACGACGCCCGGCGGACTCGACCTCGAGTGCCCACGCCGGCTGCCGAGCCTGGACCGCATCGCGGCGTATCTCGCGCCGCGATCCCTGCTGCCCGCTGGAAGCCTCGCCGGGCGGAGCGTGACGATCATCGCCCGCGAGCTGCCGCGGATCCCGACGCGGCGACGTTGCGAGCTGTCGCTCCGGCGTCTCGACGAGCTCGTCGCCGTCTGGACGTCGGTCCTCGAAGGCGCTGGGGCCTCGGTCTCGGTGCGCCCCGAGCCGGGCGCCGACATGTTCGACGCGGGCGACACGCACCCCGGCGACAACGGAACGATGACGGCGGAGGCGGCGGGGACGTCGCGGGGATCGCGATGACGCCGCGCTTTCTCCTGGTCCGCCAGGTCCGCGGGCACGCGCGGCGGGACGCCGAGGCGGCGCTGGACAACAACCTGGACGCGGTCGTGACGGATGTGCTCGGCCGGCGCCCGCGCTCCATCGGCGAGCTCGAGAGCGCCGTGATGCTCGAACGGCAGGCGAGGCCCGCGATGCTCGAAGCCGCAACCGACGAACGCGAAGACGCCGAGCGTGCCCTCGAAGGCGCGCCTCCGACCACGCTCCTCCTCTTCGCCATCGCCGCGTGCTTCGTCATCGAGGTGATCGGCTGCGCGTACGTCCTGGGCACGCTGGGGTACTCACCGGTCGAGCGCATGACGCTTGCGGTCGGGCTCACCCTCGGCAGCACCCTCATCGCCGGGATCGCGACTGGAGGCGGAGACGGCAGGCGCACGGGCGCTCTCGGGTACCTGAAACGCGGAGCGGCGATCCTCTTCGTCACGGTGCTCGCCTGCTCGATGGCGTGGCTCCGTGCGTCCTCGACCGACGACCTGACTCCGGCCGACGTCTTGACCAGCGGCATCGCGCTCGTCGTCGCGACAGCGGCACCGTCCGTCGTGACGCACTGGGCGGCGAGCCGGCTCCGCACCGTCACGGGGCTCCGCCGCCGGCTCCGAGCCGCCCGCGCGGAGGAGCGGCGCCGCCACCGGTCGCGCGATCGCGCCATCGCCGCGCGCGTGGACGTCGAGCGCGAGTCCGCCGAGTACGATGCGCGGGCCGCCGAGGTGCGCGCCATCTACATGGCCGAGTACCGCCGAGCCCGCGCCGCGCAGGACGCGAAGTGAGCACTTCCTGGCGCTCGACGCCTCTTCCCTTCGAGCGCGCTCCCGCGCTCCACGTATCCACGGGAGGAGAGGTCACATGACGAACATCATCCCGCGGCGGATCGACCGACCGCCGCTCCTGCTCACCACGGTCGGCGCGAACCGCGGAGCTCGCGCGTCCCAGGGTTCGCTCCTCGAGCTCTTCCGCGACGGCCACAACGCGTACGAGCTCGAGTACGTCGACCCGGTGCCGGGGCGCGCCGCCTCGCTCGCCCGCGTGGCGGAGCAGAAGGGCGCCCTCGCCCGCTTCGTCGAGTCGAGGATCGAAGACGCGCCGGACGCAAGGCCGGCGCTCCGCATCTTCCAGGCCGACCGTGCCTCGGCGACCGCGTCCGCGCTCGAGCGCGACGACGCGACGCCCGCGACCGGGTTCATCATCGTAGGGCCGCCCGGGCTCGACATGATCGGCGTCCGGTTCGCTCTCGGCCGCAACGACCCAGCGGCGGACCGGGTGCTCGCGGCATTCCGCGGGCTCGCCGCCGTCAGCAGCCGCGAGGGTTCGCACGCGCTCCTCGGCGCCGAGGCGCCGGTCGAGAACCGGCTGGTCGAGGGTGCCTTCCGCAACTGGTACGGCGCGTACTTGCGCCGGAACGCGGCGAAGCTCGCGATCGGTCTCGAGCCCGAGGGCCCGACGATGGAGGCAACGCACGACGGCCTCGACACGCGGCCCGTCTTCGTGATCGAGAGCGACGAGCTCGAGCCCCGCGCCGATCGGGTCGCCGAGCGCGTGGCGGCGGAGGCGACGTTCCCGCTCAGGCGCGACAGCGCTTTCCTCACGATCGAGATCGCGCGGATCCCCGAACCCATGGTGCGCTTCCGGCCTGGCGTCGTGCGACGCGACCGGATGGTGCAGGTGGGCCGCGCGCGCGATCTCGTCGCACCGCCGCCCGTGCCGCGCCCGGTGTCCCCCCTCTCGCGCCCGGAGCTGGGCGCGCCCGAGCCGACGGGGACGTCCATCGCGCCGGGCACCGACGAGCCCTTCGTCCCGGAGCGCTCCGACCGAACCCACGACTTCGCGACGGCGATCGTCCAGGCCATCGGGCTCGCCCTCGCGTCGGGCCCGCAGTCCACGGCGACCCGCACGAACCCGATCATGACGACCGACTGAGCATGGACTCGCTCGTCGCCTCGGCCGCCGCGCTCTTCCTGGGCGCGGCGGTCGTTTCGTTTCTCGTCGTCGGCGTCGCGATGATCGTCGGCGCGGACACGCTCCGCGATCGTGCGCTGCGTGTTGGAGCGATCTGCCTCGCGGGCACCATCGTGATCCCGGTCGTGCGAAACGGCCTCGGCGCCGCCGGCTCGTCGATCGCGGGCTCACCGCAGGCCGTAGGTCATGTTGATGTTGTTGTACTCGTCGCCGTCGTCGTTGGTCATGTCGTGCTGGCTGCGGTTCTGGTCGCGCGGCGCTTTCGACCGTCCGGCGATGCTGCAATTCGCGACAACGAGCGCGATCGGGCACGCGAACGAGTACGCGTTGCTCCTCACGCCGAGGACGACCGATGAGCGCGCTCCTCGAGCTCGTCGAACGCTTCCTGCTCTGGTGGTCGCTCCTGTTCCGGAACGAACGGCGGCTGGCCTTGGACACGAATCGCGAAGAACGTCGCGCGATCCGTCGAGACGCGCACGACGACGATGAGCGCTTCCGAGTCGAGATGGCGCGACGCCGAGGACGGCCGCACCTCGTGCTCGGCCGCTCCGACGAGACTCCGTACGCACTGACGATCGAGCAGCTGCGGGGCACGCATACGCACCTGGTTGCGCAGCCCGGCGCGGGCAAGAGCCGGTTGCTCGTTGGGATTCTGTTCCAGCTCATACGGCTCGTATGGACCACGGACACGAGCGGGGCGGTCACACTCGTTGACGCGAAGGGCGAAACCGTCGCGCTCCTCATGCGCGCGCTCGCCGAGCTCCTTTCGACTCTGCCAGCCCGAGAAGCCGACCGACTTGCGAGCCGCATAGTCTCGGTCCGGCCCTTCACGGGCTCGCACCTCGTGCCCCTCGCGCTTTTCGCGCGGGAACCGAGCGTTGACCTGCTGGCGCAAGGACGAGTGACGCTCGAAACCGTCGAGCGCGCGTCGGGAGCGGCCGTCGGGATCCGCCAGGCGGGTGCGGGCACCATGGCCTTCGCGACGCTCATCGCTGCCGCCGTTTCGCCCGTCGAGTGGCCCTTCGTCATGCGTGATGGAAGCGCGATGCGCGCGCTTGCCGAGGGCATCGACGAACCCCGCCTCCGTGCCTACTTCCGTTCCGGCGACTATGACCGCGAGAGCCGCACGACGGTCTGGGGCCTGATCGCCCGGCTCGAGATGATCCTGAGCATTGCGCCCATCCGCGCGATGCTGGTCGGCTCGGGCGGCTTCTCGTTCGGTCGCGCGTTCGAGCCCGGGATGGTCACGCTCGTCGCCCTCGACGGTGCGCCCGCCGGAGCCCAGAGCGTGGCGGAAGCGCTCGGCGCGCTGATCACGACGCGCCTCGCCTGGGCGGCGTTCGACACCGGCAACCGGCCGCGCGCGGACACGATCGTCCTCGGCTTCGACGAGCTCGCGAGCATCGGCGTGCCGAGCGTGGTCGAGGCCGTCGAGCGCGTCCTGACCACCGGCCGATCGTTCGGCCTGTCGCTGATCTCGGCGGCGCAGTTCGCGAACCAGATCGCCGCGCTCGATCATCTGTTCGCAGCCAACGTGCACCGCCGCGTCTTCGGTCGCTCAAGCGTGCGCGAGATCGAGCACGCCGCATCCGAATGGCTTCCGGTGACCGGCACGGAGCCCAAGCAGCGGCGGCCTGGGGATGCGCCGCGCCCGATCGAGTTCATGTCGGAAGCCGAGGAGATCCGGTCATGGACGCGGCGCATCTCTCGGCTGCCCGTCAGGTCGTTCCTCGTGGGCGACCGCACGGCGCCGTTCCGCTCGCGCCTCGTCGAGGCTCCCGCCGTCGATCCGCCAGCGTGGGATGTGTTGCCCGCGCGCGTCCGTGATCTCGTCGCCCGCGGTGGCTTCGGCGTGCTCCGCGCCGAGCTTCTTCGTCATCTCCACGTGGTCGAGACGGCGGCGGCCGATCGCGTCGGGGCGACGACGACGGGACCGCGAGAGACGAGGGGAAACTTCGAGATGCCCGACCTCGCACGCCGACGCGCTACGCGCCCCCGAAGGAGAGACGTCCCATGAAGGATCGACTCATCCGAACGGTCGTCGTGTGGATCGCAATCGCCATCGTGTACCTCGCGCTCGGCTGGGTGATCGGGCTCGCCATCGCGCCGTGGTTCTTGTACTTCACCATCCGGTACGCGATCCGACTCCAGCGCGCGCTCGCCCGCACGATCCCGTGCCCGCAGGGCCACGCCGTCGCACAGTGGGGACGCTTCCGCTGCACGTGCGGCGCGGAGACCCTCTCGTGGATCTGGCGTTGCGCCTGGTGCCGCACGCGCTTCGGCCACAGCGCCTGCGGCACCTGCGGGCTTGCGGTCGGCAATCCGCTCCTTCGGCGATGAGCGCGAAACGTCGGCCGCGTGGCGCACGCGGACCGAAGGGGCGTCACCGCCTCACGCCCCGCGATCTCGAGATCCTGATCGCGGTCGCGCGCATGCGAGCGCCGACCGCGCATCAGCTCGCACGCCTCTTCCGCATGTCGCTCCCGGCGATCCATCGGCGTCTGCGGGCGCTCGCAGCGCTCGGTGTGATCACCGTCCACGCGCCCGATCTGAACCGTCCCAACATCGTGGCGCTCACCGTGCGCGGCCGGACGCTCCTCATCGCGGAAGGTGTCGCCGACGAGGACATCCACGTCGCGCGCAACATCGTCTATCACGACATCCACGCCGAGCTTGTGAACGACCTGCGGTCTGGGCTCGTGCTCGCGGCCCATGACCGCGCCGACGTCGAGCTCGACGCGTGCCTGACCGACTGGGATCTGCGCCGCGAGCTCGGTCGGGACGCACGGGCCGCGAACTACATCCCCGACGTGATCGCCGTCGTTCGCGTTGCCGATGCCCTGACCGCGTTCGCGTTCGAGGTGGATCGCGGCTTCGAATCGACGTCCGAGATCCGGAAGAAGGTCCGCGCAACGCTCGCGCTCAGCACGCGTAGCGCGCCGCTGTACGGCTTCACGCCGTGGAGGCCGGTGCTGCTGGTCCCCACGACGCAAAGGCTCGCAACCCTCACGCGGCACATCCGTGACGCTGGCGCGGGTAGCCTCTGGGCCTGCGCGCTGATCGACGCACGCCACGATCCGCTCGGCCCCCACTACGCCCTAGCCGCATCGCTTGGCGATGGCGACCTGATGCTCGACGCGCATCTGGTGCCGCCGCCGTGACTGTTCTTGCCGCTGTCCTTGCGGGTGTCCTTGCGGCGAGGACACCGAGACACGCGAAATCCGCAGGAGGTCTCGGATGATTGACGAATGAGGTGAGCAGTAAGGCACGGTCACAGCCTCTTCTAACCGAGCCCGCCGATAGCAACCCGGCGGGGCTCGAAGGAGACGCCATGAACGGAGGTTTGAGAAAGCGCTGGATGCTTCGACCCGTCGCGCGCTGCTTCAACGGCGGGATAGCGAAGGACGAGCAAACTGGACCCAGCGCGTGGGATTGGGGTCTGCGTCCGGTCGCGCACTGCATCGCAGGCGGCATAGCCGCGCTCAGCGGTGTGATGGCCTGGCGTTGGGGGCTACGGCCCGTCGCCCACTGCTCGGCGGGCATGTAGCCGGCGACGCCCAATACGGATGTGAGGGCCAGGAGTCTGGAGGTGGGAAGCCGGAAGAGCCGGTCACGCCGCGGCCTCGTGCAGAGCCGACAAACCCTATGACCAAGAACACATGGCGCTATCGACGACAGTCCAGGAGCACGTTCCTCATTCCCGCCGGACCCAGGCGCGAACCGCGATTCGCCGTCTGCCCATACTGCAGACAAGCGGTGACGCTTCGAACGCACGGGGCTCGGAAGGGCAGAGGCTTTCTCGCGGCTCACTGGGAGCTCGCCGTCGTCGCGGCCCTCGGGCTCCTTGCTGCGTTCTGGTCGGTCGGTCTCGGACGCTAGCGTGACTGGCACGCTCATTCCGGTTCACCCGCTCTCTGGGCAGGAGTCTTCCGCTCGGGCGGCGTCGCGGCTCTGCACAGGAGGTCGTTGCGTGGCTGGCTCTTGGAGCCGGTCGCGCGCGGCGTCCGACAGGGCGACGACCGCTGCCCGAGCGGAGGCTCCGATTGTCTGCGCGGAGCTGCGCGAAGATGACCACGCCGTTGGATAACGCCCCGATGACGCCGTCGGACGAGCCGACGAGCGGCGCGACCGAACAAGCCGTGCTCACGGCAGACGAGGTGGCAGCGCTCCTTCGGCTGGAGCGGAAGACCGTCTATGCAGCGGTGCAGCGGGGGGAGATCCCAGGGGCGCGCCGCATAGGTCGGGCCATCCGGTTCTCGCGATCCGCGGTGCTAGAGTGGCTGCGTACCGGCCAAGGTCGCGTCTCGCGCTCGAGGAGGATTCGATGAGCGTGAGACAGCAGAAACGTCGCGACCCGACGACGGGAGCGACGCGCGTGTTCTGGATGATCGACATCGACTACGAGCACCCCGACGGTCGGCGCGAACGAGTCCGCAAGGTCTCGCCCGTGCAGAACCGTCGAGGGGCCGAGCAGTACGAGCGTGAGCTGCGAGACGCCATCGTTCGCGGCTTGCGCGGAAAGGAGGAGAAGACGGTCCCGACGCTCGGCGCGTTCGCGGACGAGTTCATCGCGACGTACGCCGAGACGAACAACAAGCCGAGCGAGGTCGCGAGCAAGCGGTCCGTGTTGAAGCATCACCTCGTGCCGGCTTTCGGCAGGAAGACGCTCGACGCCATCGGCGTGCGCGAGATGGAGGTCTACAAGAGCGCGAAGCTGCGCTCCGGGCTCTCGCCGAAGACCGTGAACAATCAACTCACGGTGCTCCATCGCGTGCTCGTCGTGGCGGCCGAATGGCGGCTCATCACGCACGTGCCGCCGATGAAGTGGTTGAAGGCGCCCGAGCCCGAGTTCGACTTCCTGACGTTCGACGAAGCACGGCGGCTCGTCGAGAGCGCCGAACGTGAAGCGACGTGGGGGGCGATGGTGCTGACTGGACTCCGCACGGGACTCCGACAGGGCGAGCTTCTCGCGCTCCGGTGGGACGACTTGGACCTCGTTGCGGGCCGTCTCGTCGTACGCCGAGCGGTCGCGCGCGGCATCGTCGGCACGCCGAAGAACGGGAAGAGTCGCGAGATCCCGCTCGGCGAGGAGGTGCTCCGCGCGCTCAAGTCGCATCGGCACCTGCGAGGCGAGCTTGTTTTCACCGATGAGCGCGGCGACATGTTGACTAAGGAGGAATGCAAGCACCCCCTCTGGCGCGCCTGCCGTCGCGCCGGACTGCGGCGAATCGGCTGGCACGTGCTCCGCCACTCGTTCGCGTCGCACCTGGTAATGAGGGGAGCGCCGATGAAGGCGGTGCAGGAGCTACTCGGACACTCGACGATGGAGATGACGATGCGATACGCGCACCTCTCGCCGGACGTCCGGCGCGACGCGGTGCGCTTGCTGGACGAGCCCAACGGCAACCTGACGGCAACCGGCGGCAGCGCGAACGGAGAAGCCCAGAAAACAGGCTGAAAAGTGGTGGAGGCGCCGGGAGTCGAACCCGGGTCCGGAAACTCTTACCTCGTGCGTCTACGTGCATAGCCCGCGATTTGTATCGCGGTGATTTGCGCCCACGGGCGGGCTCGCACCACCGCTATCGACC